>JBMFHN010000029.1:0-21340 GCA_049976805.1 Occallatibacter sp.
GCGGCGGGCAAGGGCGAGCTCAAACCGGGCTACGTGCTGGCAGGCGACGAAATTTACCTCCTGGACCGCTGCCGCGCGGCCGTGCTCAAGGCGTTTGTGCCGCCGCAGCTCAGGGATTTCTGCCTCTCCGATCTGGATCTGGCCTCGACCTCGATCTTCGAGGTGCTGGACCGCGCGCGGACTCCCTCGCTGATGGCCCCGTTCCAGGCCATCTTTGTGCGCAACCTGCGCCAGCTTTATACGCGCGGCGCGAAAAAGGACGAGTTTGCCGCCCTGGACCGCTATTTCCGCGCGCCGAACCCGCAGGCTCTGGTGATCTTCATCGCCGATTTTCTGCGCATCCCGGCCGACGCGCGGCGCATGGAACTGGATGACCGCAATCGCTTCGAGCGGCTGACGGAGACGCTGGGCAGGCATTGCGGCATGGTGGAACTGGCCCGGGTCAGCGAGGAAGACGCCATGCGCTGGGTGGTGGCCACCGCGCAACAGTCCGGGGTCCGCATGGAGCCGGATGCGGCCCGCGAACTGGTGGATGCGCTGAGCGCGGACATGATGCTGATCGCATCGGAGATGGAAAAGCTGCTGCTTTACACCATGGGACGCGAACAGCAGATCACGCTGGTCGACGTGGAGACGATGGTCCTGGCAGCCAAGCAGCGCTCGCTGTATGAACTGACCGACGCCATCAGCGCCCACGACCGGGTGCGCGCGCTGGCCTTGCTGCACGGGCTGCTGAACAGCTCCGACGCGGGCGAGGACGCGGCCATCGGCCACCTCTACATGCTGGCCCGCACCTTCCGCCAGATGCTGGTGATCCTCGAAAAGAACGTGCGCGATTCGCGGGCCATCTGGCAGGCGCTTTGGCAGGGCTTCCGCATTCCACCGTTTGCCGCGGAGAGCCTGATCCGCCAGGCACACCGCTACGGGAATCGCGGCGAGCTGAGGCGCGCGATCCGGCTGATTGCCCGCGCCGATCTCGAGCTGCGCTCCTCGCCTCCCGACAAGCAGCTGGTATTGGAACGGCTGATCTACGAATTGGCTTCGGAGCCGAAGACGGTTGCGTCGCCTCTTTTCCTCCCCCGGCGTTCTTCCGAAGCCTAGCCCGACAGGAAAAAAGTTCTTCCCGTCAGGAAACGGAGCGGCGATCTCAGGCGGCCGGCGTCTTCAGGAAGTCCAGCGCCCGGATCAGATAGGATTTCAATTCGCGGCGATGCACCACGGCATCGAGAAAACCCTTTTCCAGCAGGAATTCCGCCCGCTGAAAACCTTCAGGCAGCTTCTGGCGGATCGTCTGTTCGATGACGCGCGGGCCGGCGAAGCCGATCAGGGCGCCCGGTTCGGCAATATTCAGGTCTCCCAACATGGCAAAGCTGGCCGTGACGCCCCCCGTCGTGGGGTCGGTGAGCACGCAGATGTACGGCACCCGGGCCTCGTCCAGTTGCGCCAGAGCAGTGGATATCTTGGCCAGCTGCATCAGGCTGACCGCGCCTTCCATCATGCGCGCCCCGCCCGAAGAAGCCACGACAATCAGCGGTTTCAGGCTCAGCCGGGCACGATCCACGGCGCGGGCAATGGTCTCGCCTACAACGGCGCCCATCGAGCCGCCGATAAAACTGTACTCCATGGCGCTGAGAACCACCGCGTAGGGGCCCATCTGGCCAACCGCGCTGAGAATGGCGTCGTCCATTCCGGTCTGCTCCTGCGCGGCGCGCAGACGCGCCTTGTAGGGCTTGATGTCGGTGAAATTCAGCGGATCCGTCGAGCGCAGCCCCCTGTCCACCAGCTCATAGCCCGGCTCAAGCAGCAGGTCGAGCCTCTGCCGCGCTCCGATCTTGAAGTGATGCTGACACTTGGGGCAGATGTTCAGGTTGGCCTCCAGCTCCGCCTTCCAGACCACCCCGCGGCAGCCCGGGCACTTGATCCAGAGTCCCTCGGTGCGCACCCGCCGCTCGCTCACATTCGCCGCAGTTGCCGAGCCGGAACCCGTCCCGTACTCGCCGCTCTCCCGCTTGAACCAGGACATTTGACCTCTCCCTCAATCTTCGCAAGCACCGCGCTGCTTCGCCCTGCGCTGCGGCCGAAGACGCCTGCCCCCGAATCCGTATTTGGTCACAGAGAAAGGATACGTCACAATGCCAGTCCGACAACGTGGGAAAAGCTGACGGGTTGATGGGCGTCTGCCGGATGGAAAGCGATACCGCACCAGTGTGGCGTCCCGGGTGGAAGCGCAGGAGCCTGGGGCGAAGCTCCGGGGGAAACCCTGAACAGCGCCGGGCAATGAAGGCAGCAAGGCCGGTTCGCGCAAATCCTCCGGCGCTTGTCCGGCCGTCGCAATGCCCGCGCCGGAATTGTCCACGCCGCCTGCCGGGATTGACCGCCCGCGGAGATTCGAAGCCATCATCCCGTCCAAGTTGCCCGCTCGAACTCATCCGGCTGCTGGCACACGAAGCCGGAGCGCGAACCGCAGCCCGGAAACTCCATCTCGCAACGGGTCACGGGAATCAAGTGGGTCCCAGTTCGATGTTGACCACGGCCGCAAACCCGGTCACGGGCTGGTGCGCGCCGGTCAATACTCGACGCCCCGCTGCGCCAGCACCCCTTTTTGATACGCATGCTTGACTTCGCGCATTTCCGTCACCGTGTCGGCCAGCTCGATCAGCATCGGGTGGGCGTTGCGCCCGGTCAGGATCACATGCACCATCTCCGGCCGGTTGCGCAGGGCCTCGGCCACCACGGCCGGGTCCAGCATGCCATAGCTGATGGCGTAGTTGATCTCATCCAGAACAATCATCTCCCACTCGCCTGAAGCGATGGCCGAGCGCGCCTCTTCCCAGGCGGCCTCCACCATGCGCACATCCTCCGGATCGGTCTCGGCCCCGCCAATTTTCACAAAACCGCGGCCCATCTGCTTCATGACGAAGTTTTCGCCAAAGGCCTGGACGGCGTCCAGCTCGCCGTAATGCCAGGATCCTTTGAGAAACTGCAGCATCAGCACCCGCATGCCGTTGCCCACTGCGCGCAGGGCCGTCCCCATGGCCGCTGTGGTTTTGCCCTTGCCGGGGCCGGTGTTGATGAGGATCAATCCTTGCCGCGATTCACTCATGGAAACCTCTTGAATACAGGGAACTTGAATCCGGGGAGCGGACACCTCGGGTGGAGATTTCCGCTCCTGATCCAAGTATAGGTTGACGGGCAGGCTTGCGGGAAAACGGGAGGGCTCCGTCGGCCGGAAACCGTTCCTCGGCCGGCTCAAGCCGCGCTCAATGGCCGCCATGGTAGGGATGCCCGGAAAGAATCGTCAATGCCCGGTAAAGCTGCTCGGCCGCGACCAGCCGCGCCAGCGAGTGAGCCATCGTCATGGGCCCCAGCGAGAGCAGCAGTTGCGCGCGCCGGCGGGCCGCCTCGCTCCAGCCGTCGGCCGGCCCCACGGCGAAGGCCATCTGCTGGGTTCCCCGGTCGCGCTGGCCGCCCAGCCAGGCGGCGAAGCCTTCGGAGCTCATCTGCCGTCCGCGGCTGTCCAGCAGCACGGCGATGGCGGGTGTGCGCCCACCCAGCCGGTCCAGCCAGCCGAGCAGCGCCTTCTCGCTGCGGAAAACCTCACTGCGGCAGGGGGTAAAGGCCGAGCAGCGTTGCAGATAGAGCGCCGTCAAGGCGTCGAAACCGTCGCGCGGACCAGGCCGTGCGCCGATGTGGGCCAGCATGAGGTTCACGGCTGGAGGATAACCCATCGAGCGCCGGTCGGGCAGGCCGGGCCGGGAACAAAAAGTGACGGGACACACATTTTCAGAAGTTATCCCCAAAATTCTCCTGAATTTCATATTTTGTGAGATCAAAAAGCTGTGCGACGCTCTCGAACTTCCTCTCTAACATCTTTATTTTCAATCCGCGATAAATAATTTCAGAGTTTGACGACAATGGCAGCCAACCTGCTGAGTGAACAACACAGTCGTGTTCTGTCTGCCAGTTGTGCAGCGCCGGATACGGCCCGGGGGAAAAGGCCATCAGAGTTTCTCCCCTTGTTTGCAGGCGTCGTTCTGCTTGCTGGTCACGGATCGGGTTCACACCCTCGATCGGGACGGTAAAGCGCAAGGAGCGGATCGGAAGGTTATCCGAAAGGGGCCTTCGATTCCCACGATTTTTTCGGAGGACTTCAATGCGATTGCTACGGCTAAAGAATATGACCCTGGCGCTGAGCCTGCTGGCCCTGACGGGGTTCGTGGCGGGCATCACCGCCCCGGTCGCTTACGCCCAATCTCTGATTTCCGGCGACATCGCCGGAACCGTGCTGGATCCCAGCGGCGCGGCCATTCCTGGCGCCAAGGTTACGGCGACCAGCAATGCGACCCGCGCGACGAGCAGTGCGACAACAACCGGGACGGGCGCCTATCGTTTTGCGCTGCTCCCGCCGGGCACCTATACCGTGAGCGCTTCGGCGCCAGGGTTCAGGACGGCCTCCACCACGGTCAAGGTGGGTATCGGTCAGGTTGTCATGCAGAATCTTTCCCTCAGCCTCGGAGCCACCTCCCAAACGGTCGAGGTGACCGCCGCTGCGCAGCTCTTGCAGACTGAGAATGCGCAAATGACCACCGAGGTGAACCAGGAGCAGTTGGAGACGATCCCCAACCCCGGCAGCGACATCACGTACGCTGCGCAGGCCAAGCCGGGCATCGTGATGAATACCGGCGCGGACTCTTCCAGCGGCACCCTCGGCTACGGCAACTTCTCCGCTTTCGGTCTGCCTGGAACCTCGAATAACTTCACCGTCAACGGCATGCAGGTCAACGACCCGTTTTTGAACCTGAACAATTCCGGCCCCTCGAATTTGCTGCTGGGCCTGAACGACATTCAGGAAACGGATGTCATTACCAACGCCTACGACGTCGCCTACGGCTCCTTCGGCGGTGTCCAGCTCAATTCCATTACCCGGTCGGGCAGCGATTCATTTCACGGCAATGCCAACTGGGGCTGGAACGGCGACTCGGCGAACGCCAACAACTGGTTCAACAAGAATCCGGAATACAACGCGACGCCGACAGCCCGTCCGTTTTCCAACTTCAATCAATGGGCCGCGGCGCTGGGTGGGCCCATCAAGCGGGGCAAGGCCTTTTTCTTCGTCAATACCGAAGGAATTTCGTTCATCACCTCCAGCCAGAACGTCGTTTATCTGCCTACAACGGCATGGGAGCAGAGCGTTGTAGGCAAGGACGGAAATTGCGACGACAGTTCGAGCAGCCTGTTCAACAATGGCTATGGCTCCGGTGCGACCGACGAGTGCGCCTTTTACAACAAGATCTTCAAGCTCTACAACGGCACGCCCAATTACGCAAATGCAGTCCCAACCGCCAATGATCTGCAGGGCGCCGAGCAACTCTCGATCCCGTCGAAGTTGAATCTGACCGAGAAGCTGGTCACGGCGCGCTTCGACATGAACATCACCCCCAACGACAAGTTCTTCGCGCACTTTGAATGGGATCATGGCGTACAGCCCACCTATACCGATCCCATCAACTCCGCCTTCGATGCCTCGAGCGACCAGCCGGATTACGAGGGCCAGTTGGACTGGACGCACGTCTTCGGAAGCCACGCCGTCAACCAGTTCCTGGCGACGGGCTCCTATTACAGCGCGCTCTTCCTTTATACAAATCCTCAGCTCGCGCTCAGTACCTTCCCATTTGAGATGGCGTGGTACGACGGCTTCGCCAGTACGTTGAACAACGATGCCACTGCCTGGCCGGAAGGACGCAACGTCACGCAGTACCAGATCGCCGACGACTTCAGCTATTCGGCGGGCCGGCATACGGTGAAAGCGGGCTTCGCCTTCAAGAAAGACGACATCTCCGACTTTGATACCGGCGAGCTCACCAATCCGCTGGTTTACGTTGATTCGGGCAATTTCCCGACGGGAATTTCGGATTTAGGCGCGCAGAATTTTCCCACCAACCTCGATTTGCCGCTTTCTCTTTACACCCTGGGGCTCTACTTCGAGGATATCTACAAGCCGGCTCCGAATGTGACCCTCACGGCGGGCATCCGCATCGAGAGGAACTCGGATCCCTCCTGCGGCAACAATTGCCTTTCCAACTTTGGCGGCAACTTCTTCGATCTGGCGGCGACCTCGCCCCTCGACAGTGCCAGCGCGCCCTATAACCAGCAGATCAAATACAACCTGCCGCAGGCCTTCCCCAGCTACCAGAAGGCCATGGTGGAACCGCGCTTCGGATTCACCTGGTCCCCCGGATCGGGAAAGACCGTGCTGCGCGGCGGTTTCGGCTTCTTTACGGATGTCTTCCCGGGAACGATTGCCGATACCATGCTCGACAACCCTCCGCTGACCACATCTTTCACGGTGTATGGCACTCCGACTCCATTTAATGGAACCTATACCATGCCAGTGGATCCCAGCATCGCCCAGAGCGCGCAGTCGCTGATGTCCGGCGCGAATGCCACCTTCCAGAATTGCACCATTAGTGGCGCGCCCAACCCGGCCTGCTTTGCCAGCGGTGGAAGCTACAAGGCAATGGTTGCTGCCAATTCGGCCTTCGCGGCGCCCAGTTTCACCACGACCTCGGGGAGAATCCAGTATCCAACCTACGAAGAGTGGAATCTGCAGCTTCAGCGTCAGTTCACCCATTTTGACAGCATTCAGGTCGGCTACGTAGGCAATCACGGTTACTTCGAGCCGAACGAGAATGTTGGCGTGAATTCTTACCTGAGCTCTGGAACCGCCGCATATGGGCTGCCCGGCGCCGCACCCGCCCCCAGTTTCGGGCCGGTCAACGAGATCGAGAGCGAGGCCCGGTCCAACTATAACGGGCTGATCGTCAGCTATCTCCACCAGGGGCAAGGCCTGAATACGCAGGTGAACTACTCCTGGAGCCACGCCCTGGACGAGATCTCCAACGGCGGCATCCTTCCCTTCAACGCGGCCAGCATCGAAACACAGATGAACCCTCATAACCTGCGCCAGAACTACGGCAACGCGGACTACGATGTACGCCAGAGCCTGTCCGCGAACTTCCTTTACCAGATGCCCTACTACGGCGGTCCCAGGGTCCTGACCGATGGCTGGCAACTCGCCGGCATGCTGTTCTATAACTCCGGGTCGCCTTTCACTCCCGTCGCTTATGTGAGTGACTTCGGGATTACGAATTACGGCAATGGATCAAATGTCGTGGCGATCGCCCCGGCTCCCGACACACCCCACCACTGCGGTCCAAGCGCAACCACGACTCCGTGTCTGACCGATGCGGATTTCCCGAACTATACCTCGGCTTCTCCTTTCGGCCAATATGACCGGAACCAGTTCTGGGGTCCGCACTACTTTGACCTCGATCTGACGCTGATCAAGGCCTTCAGTCTGCCTCACCTTGGCCAGGCAACAAAGTTCGAGCCTGGCATCACGGCATTCAACGTGTTGAACCATCCGAACTTTGGTTTGCCGGGTGCTAACATTAACGTCCCGTCGAGCTTCGGGAAGTCGACTTATGCGGAAGGTCCGCCGACCAGCATCTACGGATCGGGTCTCGGCGGCGATCCCTCGGTGCGCATCCTCGAGTTCACGGCCAAGCTTCTCTTCTAACTCATGCCGGCGCAGCCGGTGCAACCGCGAAGGGTGTCTCCGGGAAGACACCCTTCCATCCCGGGCCGGGAGCCGCGCAACGCGGCTTCCGACCCTTTCTTTTCCGGGGCCGCTTTTCCGGGCAGAAGGAAGACCGGCACGCGGGGCGGGCGCGCGGCTGGCTGGCGCGCGCGGCTGCCGGCCGGGGCAAAGAGGATTCGGAGGAGGGCGGCGCTGGGCCTGACCGTTGCGGACAGGCTGCCGGGGCCGAATTCCGGAGGGATCTGGCGAGCTTAGCGCGTGGCGGCTTTTTTCGCCGCGCTCTTGCGGGCCGCAACCTTGCGGGCGGGAGCCTTTTTGGCGGGAGCCTTGCGGGCGGGAACGGCCTTGGCAGGCGCCTTTTTGGCGGGAGCTTTCCGGCCGGCGGGCTGCTTGCCTGCGGACTCTGGCGTGGTTGTGCGGGCCGCTGTTTTCGTCCTGGCGGCGGCGGAGCGGGTTTTTTCCGCAACCGGCCGGGCCTGGGCGCCGGCCTTGCTGCGCGCGGCGCGGGTGCGGGCGGCCAGTTCCGCCTTCAGTTCGGCGTCGAATTCGGCCGGGGTGAGCGGACGGGCGGACTTGCGCAATCGCTCGATGTCGTAGAAGGCGCGCCGCTCGGCAAGAAAGACATGGACGACAAAATCCACGTAGTCGAGGAGAATCCACTCGGCCTGGCGGCGCCCTTCGACCGAGTTGGGAAGGACGCCGAAGTTCTTCTTGAGCCGCAGTTCGATCTCGTCCGCGATGGCGGTGGCCTGGCGGTCGTTGGTGGCCGAGGTGAGCAGGAAAAAGTCGGAGAGCCCGGAATCAATGGGGTCCAGCTCGAGAATGCGGGTTTCGGAGCCTTTTTTTTCTTCACAGACCTGGGCTGCTGCCTGTACGAGGATGCGCGTCTGCTGCTTGGGGTCGGTCGTCATGCGGCGAAAATGCTCTCCTGATCGAATCCTATCCCATCGGCGCGCGAAATTTCTAACCAATGAAGGAAGATGGAGCGCGCGGCGGCGGGAAGCTCCCTAGCGGTAGAGGCGGTGAGCGCGAATGTAAGCGGCCACCGCGGGGGTGAGCAGATCCTCCGGCGGCGGCTGGTCCGCACGAGAGGCGCGCATCCGGCGGCGAAGCTGCGAGGCGCTGATCTCGACGTCGAGGCCCGGCAGCAGGTAGAGCGGAGCCCGATCTCCGGCGGAGTTGCGAACCACGGCGCGCCATAGATCGAGCTCGGCGGGCGCAGGCGGGGCGGCCGGCTCCGGCTGGGGTGGGGCTTCGAGCAAAAGCCCCGCGGGCAGCGCGGCGGCGAGACTCTCCGGGCTCCAGCCGAAGTGGGACGGGCGCGAGGCGACAATGAGCGGCGCCAGGAAGGGGATCTCGGCGGCGCGATGCCAGCGGCGCAGGGCCGAGAGCGAGTCGGCGCCCATCAGGCAGAACAGGGTGCTGGAGGGCGGCAGCGCGGCGCGCAGGGAAAGCAGCGTGTCGATGGTGTAGTTGGGTTGGCCCGAAGGCCTGGGCTCATCGGCCAGCGAGAGCTCGAAGCCCGGATCGCCGGCAATCGCCAGCCGGGTCATGGCCGCGCGATGGGCGAATGCGGCGGTGGAGCCGCGCGGCTTGAGCGGCTGTGCGCCCACCGGGGCAAAGAGCACGGCATCCAGGCCGAGCGCTGCCTGTGCGGCGCGGGCCACGGCCAGATGGCCCCGGTGGGGTGGGTCGAAACTTCCGCCGAAGAAGGCCACGCGGCGGGCTGCCCGGGCAGGCTGACTCATGCGTCCATGGTAGCCTGCGCGGGGCGCTCTGGTATCATGGAACCGCCATGATACGTTGGTTGATTACCTTGCTTGCCCTGGCCGGAATCGCCGTTTCCGTGCTTGCCCTGCGCGTTCATTATTCCACCGGCGCCGAGCCCTGCTCGATCAATTCGCGGTGGGATTGCGGCGTGGTGAACCATAGTCCCTTTGCCATGATTGGGAAGCTCCCGGTGGCGGTCGTTGGCATCGCCGGGTACCTGGGGCTGGCCGGCCTGGCTTTGTGGCGGCAGCGTTTTCCGCTGTTGCTGGCTGTTCTTGTCGGACTCGGCTTTGCCCTGCGGCTGACTTTTATCGAGGAATACGTGCTGGAGGTCTGGTGTCTTTATTGCGTGATCTCGCAGGGGATCATCGCGCTGATCACGCTGCTCAGTCTGGGGTGGTTTACGGCCGAATACCTCAATCTGAAGCGGACGGCCCGCGCCAGGTAAGCGCGGCTGGGGCCAACACCGCCGCACCACCGGGCCAGGACGGCCGTCTCCGCTGCGCTGCTAAACTTGAAGCAGGTCATGTTCAAGAATCGCTATGCGCGCTGGATGTATGAGTGGGAGACGCGGCTGACCACGCGCGACGAAAATCGTGTGGTGCGGCCGCTCGAGTGGGGCTTCGAGTGGATCGAGCCGTTTCTGCAGGAGCACGGTCTGGAAAAAGCCGCGCCGGAGGCAGGGGACGCCTCGGATCCGGTGCGCGCCGAGGCCGCCATGGTGCGCATCAACCAGCTCCTGATCCGCCACAGCGACCGATTCTTCGGCTACCGCAGACCCACCGATTTTCGGCTGGAGGAGCGCTATCCGGAACTGTTTCCCACCAACGTGCGTCCGGAAACGCTGGCCGAAGATGCGGCCCTGAAGCGAAAGGCCGCCGAGGGAAAGATTCCGCCGGCCCAGTTTCTGCGCTTTACCTCGCCGGAGCGGACGCCGTACCCGGAAAACGACCTGGCGAATGCGCGTTGGTATCCAGCGCCCGGGCACCGGGATCCGCGGCGGCCCCGGCAAGCGATCATCGTGATGCCGCAGTGGAACGCCGACGCCTTCAGCCACAATGCGCTCTGCGCGATCTTCAACAAGATGGGCATTTCGGCTCTGCGGCTCTCGAAGCCCTACCACGACATTCGCCGTCCGGTCGAACTGGAGCGTTCCGACTACGCTGTCAGCGCCAACATCGGCCGCACGCTCTCGGCCTGCCGGCAGGCGGTGGTGGACATCCGCTGCTGCCTGGACTGGCTGGAAGAGCAGGGCTACGAGCAGTTTGGCGTGCTGGGAACCAGCCTTGGATCCTGCTACGCCTTCCTGGCCAGCGCCCACGACGCGCGCCTGCGGGTGAATGTCTTCAACCATGCATCGACCTCCTTCGGCGACGTTGTCTGGGCCGGTCAGAGCACCCGCCACATCAAACAGGCACTCGAGGAAGCCGGGATGTCGCAGGAGCGCACCCGGGCCTTGTGGGCGGCCATCAGCCCATGCAGCTATTACGAAAAGATCATGCGCCCGGAGGTGAATGGAGCGGGCAAAAAGGCCGTGATGGTCTACGCCAACTACGACCTGACCTTTCCCAGAGAATACTCGCTGCAGGTGGTCAAGGCCTTCGAGCGTATTGGCCTCAACTTTGAACGCCGTGTGTTGCCCTGTGGCCACTACACCACCGGCGAAACACCCTACAAGTTTATCGACGGCTGGTACATGGGCTCGTTCGTTTATCGCGCCTTCAAGGCGCTGCGCGAAGAAATGAAGGCGGGCCGGGACGCGGCCGTGACGTCGCGCAGAACGGAGGAAGCGGCCGTTCGCTGACCGGGGGGCGCAGTGCGCCGGGGCGGCAGGGAACATACAAGGGCTCGCGCCTGAAGTGATTCATCAGGCGCAAGCCTTCTGTCACTCAGGCGCGATGCCGGTTCAGGATGGTCCAGATGGATGGTCGGTTGCGATCCCCGATGGTTTCAGCGCAGCCGGATTCCGGCCGGTTCGCACGCGACTTATCTGCGCCAGCGATTGTGTTTCTGGCGATAGATCTGCCGGCTGGCGCGGTTTTTCTGGCGATTGATCTGTTGGCGTTCGCCAGGGGTCAGCCGGCCGCCGTTGGCGGCGCGATCGGCATGAATCCGCTGGTTGATGCCCTGCTCGCGGGTCTCGGTGCGAGCGGCCTCGCCTGCGGTCATCGAGCCGTTGCGGATGCCGTTTGCAATGCGGTTCTGCTGGTTGGCGCGGCGCTGGCCAACGGGATTGTTGCCGTAATGCGCCTGCGCGGCGTTGTGCTTGTCGATGTAGATCGAGCGGCTCAGGTTGTTCTGCTGCCGATGGATCTGCTGCTGTTGCTGCGCAGTGAGCGTGCCGCCGCTGGCGGCGCGATCGGCGCGAACCTCGCGGTTCAAACCCGCTTCGCGTGATTCCAGGTTCTTCGTTTCACCGGCCGTGAGCTGGCCTGACTGCACTCCATTGGCGATGCGCTGCTGCTGATCGTTGCGGCGAACACTGACCGGCCCCGGCTGCGCCGGAGAGGGTTGGCTCTGCTGAGCAAAAACCGGGCATGAGGCAACAAAAGACGCCGCGGCGAAAGCGAGAATTCGAGAGTTCATTCCATTCATCTTTTTCTCCTGGCCTTGATTGCTGCTTTCCGGCCATGTCCCCGTGAACCCTCGGGGCAGAAAAAAGTTGTACGACTCGATCGAAACCGGAAAGTTGAGAGGGGCATTCTCGAAGACCCGGCTCGGAGTTGGCAATCGGGAAGCGGATCAGGCCGGCTTAGCGGGTGAAATTCCGCTCCGGGTGCGCGGCCAGCCATTGCGTCACGCGGTCCTCGACGTCGTTGACCTCATCGAGGGTGAGATGGGTCCCGATCCTCTGCCGGTTGGCGATGTACTGCGCCCGGTTCGGACTTTTGAGCGCGGCCGCCAGTGATGTCCAGTAGTAGGCCTCCACGTAGTTCTGCGGCACTCCCTGGCCGATGGAGTAGAGCAATCCAATGGTTGCCGCGGCGCCTGCGTCACCCTGCTCGGCAGCCTTGCGATACCAGATTGCCGCCTGCGAGCTGTCGCGCGCAAAGCCCTTGCCGCCGTCGCGGTAGAGCGCGGCCAGGTGCAACTCGCCGTCCAGGCTGCCCTCCGCGGCTGCCTTTCTGTACCACCCGGCGGCAATTTCGTAGTCCGCCCCTGCCTGCGCCGTGCGGCGCTCGCCGGCTGCGCTCGCGGCGTAGCAGGCGCCAACGGCCACCTGCGCGGCCGCGTCGCCGGCCTTGGCGCGGGCGAGCAGGCGGAGATCGATGGCCGGGGCCTGAGCCGGCGCGGACAGAACAAAAAGCGGGAAGAGAAGGGTTGAAGCGAGGAAGAGGAGGCGGATTCTCATCATGTTCCAGCCAGCTATCCAAACCTTAACAGATGCACGGTTTTTCGCGAACGAATTTGTGTCGAAGGCGGATTCCCGAAAGTCTCTGCCGGAGGCGAAGGAGTGGGTCGCGCGATGTGGGAGGTCAAGATCCGCATGAAATCGGTTCGCCTCGTCTCGTGTTTGCCTGTCAAAACAGCGGCGGAAGGGACTAAAATTTACTCATGACCGACCGTATGTCTTTGCCCCTCGCACAGGCCGACCCGGAAGTGGCCGCAGCCCTCGATCAGGAAATTCTTCGCCAGCACGATGGACTGGAGATGATCGCCAGCGAAAACTTTGTCTCCCAAGCGGTTCTGGAGGCGGCTGGCTCCGTCTTCACCAACAAGTATGCCGAGGGATACCCCGGACGGCGTTACTACGGCGGCTGCGAATATGCGGACGTGGTGGAAAACCTGGCGCGCGAGCGGGCCAAGCAGATCTTCGGCGCCGGGCACGCCAACGTGCAGCCGCACTCCGGCTCGCAGGCCAACGCCTCGGCCTATGCGGCGGTCTTGCAGGCGGGCGACACCATCCTGGGCCTCGATCTGGCGCATGGCGGCCACCTGACCCACGGACACAAGCTGAGCTTCAGCGGCAAGCTCTACCGGCCCACGTTCTATACCGTGCGGCGCGACACGGAGATGATCGACTACGACGAACTGGAGTCGATCGCCGTGCGCGAGAAGCCGAAGGTCATCATCGGCGGGGCCAGCGCCTATCCCAGGCTGTGGGACTTCGCGCGCATGCGCCAGATCGCCGACAAGGTGGGCGCGGTCTACATCTTCGACATGGCGCATATCGCCGGACTGGTGGCGGGCGGCGTGCATCCTTCGCCCGTGCCCCACGCGCACATCACCACCACCACCACGCACAAGACGCTGCGCGGTCCGCGCGCCGGACTGATCCTCTGCACCCAGGAACTGGCCGCGGCCGTGGACAAGGCGGTTTTTCCCGGCCAGCAGGGTGGTCCGCTGGTCCACATTGTGGCCGCCAAGGCGGTGGCCCTGGGCGAGGCTCTCAAGCCCGAGTTCAGGACTTATGCCGCGCAGATCGTGGCCAATGCGAAGGTGCTGGCCGAGGCGCTCAAGGAAGCTGGTTTCCGCATCGTCTCCGGCGGCACGGACAACCACCTGATGCTGGTGGACGTCTTCGAAAAGGGCATTCTCGGCTCCGAGGCCGAACTGGCGCTGGGCAAGGCCGGCATTACGGTGAACAAGAACGCCATTCCCTACGACACGAATCCGCCCCTGAAGCCCTCGGGCATTCGCATCGGCACACCCGCCCTGACCACGCGCGGCATGAAGGAGCCGGAGATGCGGCAGATTGCCGTCTGGATTGCCCAGGCGCTCGAGCGGCGCAACGACGATGCGGCGCTCGGCCGCATCCGCAAGGAAGTTGCCGAGATGGCCAATCGCTTCCCGCTCTACGATTGGCTGCGGGCGCCTGAACGGGTGCTGTGATCCGGGGCCTGGTCCCGGCCTCCCGGATCACGCTGGCGAAGATCGGAAGGATCAGGATAGAAGGACGATCGAGGGACAAAGAGATCACACGAAACGGCTTGATCGGCTAGGCAAAGAGGATAACCATAAGTTATCCTAGAAAAATGGAAACTAACTCGATTCTCAGTCAAATTGATGCCGAGATCGCGAAGCTCATGCAGGTTCGTTCGCTGCTGGCTGCCGCCGGCAAATCTTCCATCGAGGAAGCGCTGCGGAAGATCGCAAATTCCCCTTCCGCTGCCAAGACGAAAACGGGAGCAAAGGAGCGTCGCCAGCTGAGTCCCGAAGCGCGTCAGCGGATTGTCGATGCACAGCACAGGCGCTGGGCCGCTCAGAAGGCCAGTCAGAAGGCCAGTCAGAAGGCCGCTCAGAAGGCCCGGAAAAGCTAAGCGATCAGCCCGGAGCCGGCCGTTGTTCTGTTGAAGGCGCGGACTGCTCCGCACAGGGGCTGACGAGCGGTATGCCGGCAGATCGGTCCGGCAGCTTTCGGCCTTCCGCAGAACAGCCTGACGAGAAAAGCAGAACCAGAAAAAGCAGAACCAGACTGGAGTCTTGCTGAAGAGCAGGTTTTGAACTGCCGGAAAAACGGCCCCTGCCGTGGCGCGTCCTTTCCGCGTCTCTCTGCCGCAGTTAGAAGCCGGCCATCACCAGCATGCGCGGCTCGGTCATTTCCGCCATGGCCGAGCGAATGCCTTCGCGGCCCACACCCGAGTCTTTGACACCGCCGAAGGGCATCGGATCCAGGCGCCAGTCCGGTGTGTCTCCCACGATCAAAGCGCCAACTTCGAGCTCGCGATAGGCGGTGAAGATGCGGCCGGCGTCGCGGGTCAGCAGGCCGGCCTGCAGGCCAAACTTCGCATGGTTGGCTTCGGCCAGCGCCTGCTCGAAGTCGTCATAAGGCTCGATGGTCAGA
Organism: Occallatibacter sp.; assembly: GCA_049976805.1. GTDB lineage: Bacteria > Acidobacteriota > Terriglobia > Terriglobales > Acidobacteriaceae > Telmatobacter. The sequence continues at coordinate 15,156 of JBMFHN010000029.1, forward strand.
ACCGGGCCGAATACCTCCTCCTCGCGCAGCTTCATTTCCGGCCGGGTTGCGGTCAGAATCGCCGGCGTCACCACGGAGCCGTGGCGTTCGCCGCCGGCCACCAGTTTGGCGCCGCCCTCGACGGCCTGCCGGATCCAGGATTCCACCCGCTCGGCCTCGGCAAGCCGGATCAGCGGTCCTACGTCCGTGCTCTCGCTGGACGGGTCGCCGACCGCCAGTTTGGCTGTCGCCTGCACCACGTGCCACAGAAAGGTCTGGAAGATGCTGCGGTCCACGAAGACCCGTTGCAGGCTCAGGCAGGACTGGCCGGCGTAACTGAAGGCGGCGTGCGCGGCACGGACGGCTGCTTCCTCAAGGTCGAGCCAGTCGCCATGCACCAGAAGCGCGGCGTTGCCGCTCAATTCCAGCAGCACGCGTTTGCGTCCGCAGTGTGCCTTGAGCGCCCAGCCGACCTCCGCCGAGCCGGTAAAGCTGACCAGCTTGATGCTCTCGTCCTTTTCGGCCAGCCAGGCTGTGTCCTGATTGCTCAACGGCAGCACGGCCAGCGCCTCCCGGGGCCAGCCGGCCTTCAGAATCACCTCGCCCAGCGCCAGCGCTGTGAACGGGGTCTCCGGGGCGGGTTTCAGGATCACCGGGCATCCGGAGGCCAGCGCCGGCGCCAGTTTGTGCGCTACCAGGTTCAGCGGCGAGCTGAAGGGCGTGATGGCCAGCACCGGCCCCACGGGAAAGCGCTCCACCAGCCCCCAGCGGCCCTCATTGCCCTCCGTCAGGTCCAGCGGAAGACTTTCACCGCCCAGCCGCGCGGCTTCCTCGGCCGCGGTTTTGAAGGTCAGCACGGCGCGATCTACCTCGCTCCGCGCCAGACGAACCGGCTTGCCCGCCTCGGCGACGATGAGCTGAGCGAAGCGCTCCTTCTGCTCGATCAGCGCGGCGGCGATGTCCTCGAGAATCTCGCGGCGCTTCCAGCGTGGCAGCGCGCGGGCACGGCGCAGGCTGGCCACGGCATGATGCACGGCCTGGCGGGCGTCGGCGCGGGTGGCCACGGTCACCCGGCCCACCAGTCCGCGGTCCCAGGGCGAGCGCACCTCGAGCGCGTCGCCTTCGGTCCATTCCTTGCCGCAGAGCAAAAATCCCGTCTGTGTTCCCGGCCGCATCTTCATGGCGCTCGACTCCTCGTCTTGTCCTGCTCTAAATGGTACAAGGGAACGGGGTGCGCGAGCAGCCAATTGCGGACACCGCCGGTCTCGCCGCAACAAAATTCCGGCGCGGTACACTGTTCACCTATGATCCACGACGGCCGAAGCCGCAAACTTCCCTTCGATCCTGCCGAGGCGCTGGCGCATCTGCGCGCCGCCGACCGGAAGCTGGGCGCGCTGATCGACCGGGCCGGCCCCTTCACCCTCCGCATCGACTCCTCGGCTTCGCCCTTCGAGTCGCTTGTTGAATCGATTCTCTACCAGCAATTGCATGGCAAGGCCGCGGCCTCGATCCACGAGCGCGTACGCGCCCACCTCGGCGGCGATCCATCGCCCCGGCTGCTGCTCGACACGCCCGATGAGGTCCTGCGGACGGCGGGGGTTTCGGGGAACAAGGTGCGGGCACTGAAAGACCTGGCCGCGCGCACGCTGGACGGAACCGTTCCCAGCCACGCGGCAATCAAGAAGATGAGCGACGCGGAGATCGTCGAGCGGCTCACCGCGGTGCGCGGCATCGGCCCCTGGACCGTGGAGATGCTGCTCATCTTCCGCCTCGGCCGGCCGGATGTGCTGCCGGTGAGCGATTACGGCGTGCGCAAGGGCTTCGCGCTTACCTTCCTGCGCGTTCCCAGCACCCGCCCACTCGCCGCCGGAGAACTTCCTCGGCCGGAAGTGCTGCTCAAAAGGGGAAAACGCTGGGCGCCGTTCCGTTCCGTGGCGAGCTGGTATCTGTGGCGGGCCTGCGACCTGGCCAAAAGGACAGCGCCGGCGGGGCGGTCCAGCCTACAATAGTCAAGCAGTCCGGTTCGCCGGCACTCGATCAAGGTGTTCATGGCTCCGAATCATCGCTTTGTCTGCATTCACGGTCACTTTTACCAGCCGCCGCGCGAGAACCCCTGGCTGGAGACGGTGGAAACCCAGGATACGGCCGCGCCCTATCACGACTGGAACGAGCGCATCTGCGCGGAGTGCTACGCGCCCAACGGCGCGGCGCGCATCGTCAACGCCAAGAATCAGATTACGCGTATCGTGAACAACTATGCGCACATCAGCTTTGATTTTGGCCCCACGCTGATGAGCTGGCTCAGGGAAAAGGAACCGCGCACCTACCGCACGATCCTGGACGGCGAACGCCGCAGCCGCAAATCCTTTGGCGGTCACAGTTCGGCCATGGCCCAGGTGTACAACCACATCATTCTGCCGCTGGCCAACCGCCGCGACCGGCTGACCCAGATTCGCTGGGGAATCGCCGACTACCAGTTTCACTACGGTGCGCTGCCCGAGGGCATGTGGCTGGCTGAAACGGCGGCCGACGAGGAGTCGCTTGAACTGCTGGCCCAATGTGGCGTCAAGTTCACCGTGCTGGCACCGCACCAGTGCCGGCGCATTCGCGGCTTGCAGGATGGCTCAGCCTGGACCGAGACTCCCAACGCCAGCGTGGATACGAGCCGTCCCTACGTGGTTCGCTTCGATTCCGGGGCTTCGATCGCCGTCTTCTTTTATAACGGCCCGGTTTCGCGGGCAATCGCCTTCGAGGGGCTTCTGGATTCCGGTGAAAATTTCGCGGCGCGCCTCAAGGCCGGCTTCAAGAACAGCGCGGAACCGCAACTGGTGCACGTGGCGACGGATGGGGAATCCTATGGGCACCACCATAAGTATGGCGAGATGGCGCTGGCCTATGCGCTGCGCCTGCTGGAAGGCGACGAAAGCGTTGAGCTGACCAACTACGGCTGTTTCCTGGAGCGGTTTCCGCCCGAGTACGAAGCCGAAATTGTGAGCAACACCTCCTGGAGCTGTGTGCATGGCATCGAGCGCTGGCGCTCCGACTGCGGCTGCAACGGCGGCAAGCCCGGCTGGAACCAGGCCTGGCGCGCTCCGTTGCGCAAAGCTCTGGACGAGCTGCGCGACGCCCTGGTTCCGTTGACCGAACCACAGGGCGCCAGCCTCTTCAAGGATGTCTGGGCGGCCCGCGACGGTTATATCGAGGTGGTGCTCGATCGCAGTCCGCAATCGGTGGATCGCTTCTTCCGCAAGCACCAGAGCTGCGCCCTGGACGCGCCCGCGCGCGTGCGCGCCCTCCAGTTGTTGGAGATGCAGCGTCACGCTCAGCTCATGTACACCAGTTGCGGCTGGTTCTTCGACGACATCTCGGGCATCGAAACGGTACAGGTGATCGCCTACGCCGCGCGCGTGCTGCAACTGGCCCGGGAGATCTTCGGCGAACAGGCCGCGCAGCTCGAATCGGCCTTTCTGGAGCGGCTGGCCGAGGCCCGCTCGAATGTGGCCGCTGCCGGCAACGGCGCCCAGATCTACAAGGAGCAGGTCCGTGGCAAGCAACTGGACCTCGAACAGGTGGCGGCCCACTACGCCATCAGCTCCATCTTCTCCTCCTTCGCCGAGGAAGCCACCCTCTTCTGTTTTCGCGTCCAGCGCGACCGCTTTGAAGTTTTCACCTCCGGCCGGGGACGGCTGGCTCTCGGCCGCGCGCGGATCGTCAGCGCCATCACCGGCAAGCAGGAGAACTTTTCGTTTGCGGTTCTGCACTTCGGCGACCAGAACATCACGGCTGCCGTCAAGCCTTTCAGGGCCGCCGACACGGAAGAGTTCGAAACTCTCGTCAGTCAGTCCGCGGCGGCGGTGCAGCGCGCGCTGTTTCCCGAGGTGATCCGCCTGATCGACCGCTACTATGGCCGCGTGGACTACTCGCTCACCTCGCTGTTTACCGACGAGCAGCGCCGTATCGCGCAGCTCATTCTCAATTCCACACTTGCCGACATCGAGCAATCCCTGACCACAATTTACGAAGAACATGCCAGCCTGTTGCACTATCTCTCCCAGGCGGGATTGCCCAAACCTCCGGCGCTCACCCTGGCGGCAGGCTTTGCCATCAACGCGGGCCTGCGCCGCGCTCTGGAGGCTGACCCCGTCGACCAGGCGATGCTGCGCTCCTATCTTGCGCTGGCCCGGGGCGACCAGATCCAGATCGAAACGCAGGTGCTTTCCTACCTTGCCGACCAGCGCATGACCAGCGAGATGCTCGATCTGCGGACATCCCCGGAAAAACTGGAGACGCTCGATCGCGCGCTTGCGATGTGCCGTCTGCTCGACGAACTGCCCTTCGGTCTGAATCTCTGGCAGGCGCAGAACATCTGGTATGAAATCCTGCGCGCCTCCAGCCGCGAACTGAACGGGATGGTGGGAGAAGACCGCCTTCGCTGGGAGGAGACATTCAGCGAATTGGGCTGTTGCCTGTCGATCGACTGCAAGGCCATCGGCGGCCAGGATCCCGAGGCCGAGACCACGGGAGACTAGGCGAATCTTGGCGCGGACCCGCAGCAGCTTGGAATCCGCCGCACGAAGGCGCCGCGTGGCCCACCATGCCGCTGCCGGCCGAGTGGCTCCGGGCCGCTATTCGAGGATGATGGCCGGTTCCGGCTCGTGTGCATGCGTGGTCAGGGCCACGGCCGCCGCCAGGATGAGGCAGCCGCCGATCCATGCGTATGGGCCCAGTCTCTCGCCCAGCAGCCTGACGCCCAGCCAGGCGCCAAGCACCGGTTCGATGTTGAGGAAGACTCCGGCGCGCGCGGCCGGAACATGGTGAATGCCCCAGTTCCAGAGAAGCGTCGTGGAGGCCGTGCAGAGCAGGCCGCTGGCGGCCAGCGCCATCCAGGCCGTCCGGCTGACGTGGGCGAAGGGCAGAGCTGGAACGTGGGCGTGCGTCAACGGGCTCAGCAGCCAGGGGATGAGAACCCAGGCAGCCAGCATCGCCGTTCCGGAGAGCAGCGTGTAGGCCGTTACCACCAGCGGGCTGTGCGCCTGCATCAGCTTCTTGCTGAGCAGAATCCAGGCCAGCGCGGCACAGAGCGAAACCAGGACCATCAGGTCTCCGGTGAGCATTGAGCGGGACTGGGCGGTCGACTCTCCGCCGCCGCCCAGAGCCACCAGCGCCGCCCCTGCCGTGGAACCCGACAGGGCCAGCCAGCCCAGCAGATCCAGCCGTTCCTCCCGGGAGCCTCTGGGTGAGAAGACGGCGGCCGCGGCGGCCAGCAGCACGGGCATGGCCCCCACCATCAGCGAGGCGTGACTGACCGTGGTCAGCACCAGGCCGTGAAACTGAAGCAGGAACTGGAGGGGCACGCCCAGAAAGGCGCAGAGCAGAAGCAGGCGATGTTCGCTGGCGGTAAACCGGAAATCGCTCCAGTGGACGAGGGCAACCGGCAGGATGCCGACCGAGGCGAACAGAAAGCGATAGAGCACCATGTGACTGACGCTCATCTCGTCGAGCGCCAGGCGTCCGAAGTAAAAGCCTGTTCCCCACAGGCAGCCCGCCGCGCAGCAGGCGCCGTAGCCCAGAAACGCAAGTCGGCGATTCGCCGCCGTCCCCGTCGCAAGCCGCTGCTCATCTCCCCGGTCTGCTGTTGCCTTCGCTTCCATTCCTGCTTTTACTGTCGCACAAGACGGCCCGGCGGAGGTTCAGCAGCCGATACGTGGAGCAATCATCGTGCCTGAATCGGCCGCATCGGCGAAAATAACCCTGCATGGCAACGCGGCGGCTGGGATCGGGATGGGGAGGAAAGCTGGGCCTGACTCTGATGGCCGCGGCGGCGGTCTGCGCGGCGTTGCCGCTTGTCTCCCAGCAGAGTCTGGCAAAGGCTCCTGAGCCGGCGCGCTCCTTGCGTGAGCCTGCGTTGCCCGGCCTTCTGCCGCGCAAGCCTTCTCAGCCTCCCGCGTTCACAATTCCCGTTGAACCGCTGGGCTTTTCGCCACCCTCAATCTTCTATCTGGGGATGGGCGAGAGCTTTGTTTCGCTGGACTTTCTGGACGAAAACCGGCTGCTGTTCACCTTTCGCGTGCCGGGACTGATCCGCCGCGGAGCCGGAGAGGAAGACGCACGCCAGATTCGCGCCCTGGTTCTCGATCTGCCGACGGGGACGGTCGCGGCCGAGGCGCAGTGGACCCTGCACGGCGGCGCGCGCTACCTGTGGAAGC
>JBMFHN010000030.1:0-20476 GCA_049976805.1 Occallatibacter sp.
GTAGGAGGGGGAGTTTTCGCCAACTGGAGAATGGCAGAAAGTCCAGCAACGACGCGGGTTTGCGCCAGTTGGCAAGTTGGCAGCGTTGCCAACTGCCAACTGCGGGGTAATCCCGGCAGCGCCTTGATTTGCCAGGGATTCCAGTTGGCAGGGGTTTGCCAACTGCGTGTAGTTGGCAAGGACGTGAGTGCAGTTGGCAACGGTGCTGCCAACTGCCGATTGGGCAATGTTCATGAGGCCTCCGGGTCGTTCAGTTCGTCGTGGTAGACCCACACGTCGGGGTTCTCGACAGGCATCGAGGCGCCGGAATGCGGGCACTTGTAGTGGGTCGGGAGCACCGTGTACTCGCGCATCGGCCGCTCGCCGGTGGCCGTGTCGACTTCGCCCGCTGGTATGCGCAGCACCATGCCTTCGACGCAGAGATAGCCGAACTTGGTGCGGCCGCTGGACGGCAGGCCGTAGTCCTGCGCGTTGCGGAAGTACTTGATGTAGCCCTGGGTCGAGAGCGCGGAGATGCGCTCGCGGATGGTGCGCTCGCCGCCGAGCCCCGCCTTGCCCTCAAAGCTTTCTGCGAACTGGTTCGCGGTGTAGCAGCGCCCCAGGGCCGCCTCGTCGAACAGGATCTGCAGGATGGCGTCGCGCTTGCGGCGGCGCTCGGCATCGAGGCGCTCGCCGTAGTCCCTCATCACCAGCCGCTCGTTGGCATTGACCTCCCGCCACTCGCCGCGGATCTTGTCCACGTGCATCGATGGGATGCCCGCGCCATTGCGCAGCTCAAAGATCAGCTGGCGGGTCGTTCTGGTCTCGTCGGGCCTGAACAACAACATCCCAGTCGAGTAGTAGCCGCGCAGACTTCCCGCGCCGGCCAGCGCCTGGAATGGATCCTCCTCGAACTGCTTCTTGCCGAGCTTCTTGGTGTGGTGGGCGAGGATGACGCCGGCGTGCGGGTTCACCGCATCACGCAGGCGCTCGACCCGCTGTGACAAGAAGAACAGCATGGCAGCGTTGTCGTTCTCGCCGCCCGCATCACCGCCGTCGAAGACGTTGCGGTTTCGGGCTTCGTCGCGGTTTTCCTCCCACAGATTTTGCCGAAAAAGAGGCATCGATGACCACCACCGTCTTCAATCCCGCCGCAACCCTGCCGCACCCGGCGAAGGAGCGCATTTACTATCTCGACAACCTCCGCTCCTTCATCATTCTGGTCGTCGTTGTCTTTCACGCGGCCCTGGCCTACATGGTCTTTTTCCCCTGGTGGTGGCCGGTCGTCGACACCCACCAGAACCTGTTCTTCACCGGCCTCGTCCTGCTGACCGACGATCCGATCATGCCCATCATGTTCATGATCGCCGGCTACTTCGGCCTGGGCTCGCTGATCCGCTACGGGCAGGCCGGCTTCTGGCGCGAGAAACTGCTGCGCATCGTCACTCCCTGGCTGCTGGGCTGGCTGCTGATCGCTCCCTGGAGCCCTTATTTCTTCCTGCTGAGCCGGTTGCACCATCCGCCCAGTTTCCCTTATTTCTGGCTGCACATGTTCTTCACCAAGACCTTCAACCAGCAGGGCGTTCTCTGGTTCCTGGGCGTGTTGACGGTCTTTTATCTGGGCTTGTCGGCCGTCTACGCGCTCTATAAGCCGCTGGGCAGGATCGCCGCGCAGGGAGGACGGCCGAGCGGCCTGTTCTGGATCGGCTTCCTGCTGGTTCCCGCCGCGGTCTTCGTCTTCATCAACCAGTTCTGGTTCGACTTCCAGTGGGTTCCGGTCCACTACGTACTCTGGGTGCAGCCAACGCGCGTCTCGCTCGAGGCCTTCTACTTTGCCCTGGGTGTCTACGCCTATCGCCAGCAATGGTTCGCCGCCGACGGATACAGGCCGCGCTTCGCCCTCTGGCTGCCCGTGGCCGCGGTCACCGGCGCCGTCTTTCTTGTCTACAAACTGAAGGTCGGCTTCCTGATGCCTCTGTTTGCCGAGCGCGCCGTGCACGGCCTGCTGCACTGCTTCTTCTGCCTCTGCACGACGCTGGCGCTGGTCGGCTTGTTCCAGAAATATCTGAACCGCACCAACCCGTTTTTCTCCCGGCTGGCGCTCGGCTCCTACCCCATTTACGTCATTCACCTGCCCATTGTCTTCTTCTTCAACCTGATGGTTCGCGGCTACGACTGGAACATCTTCCTGAAGTACGGGGTGGTCTGCGCGCTGTCGCTGGTGGTCAGCTACCTGATCGGAGCCTATGTTCTGGTCCTGCTGCCGATGTTCAGTCCGCGGAAACGGCCGTCACACGCCCCTGCGTCCGCCCTGGCCTGAAGACAGGCGCCGCCGGCAGAAAAACAGATCGCGCATCCGGGAGTTATGCTCTCAGGAGAAGGGATACGCGCGATGATTCATGATCTGAGCATGACCGCAGTTGTCGAAAACACCGCCGGGACATCCGGCGTCATGGGGGAGTGGGGATTTTCTCTGTGGATCGAGGCGGATGGGCACTCGATTCTCTTCGATACCGGAAAGGGAAGCGCTTTGCGCCACAACGCCGCTGCGCTGGGGATCGATCTTGCGACTGCCCAGTCTCTGGTCATCAGCCACGGCCACTACGACCACATCGGCGGGGTCGCCGAGGCGGCTGCCGCCGGGTTCAGTGGAAAGATCTACGTTCATCCCGGCGCGCTGCACGCGAAGTACCAGAGGGATCAAGGCGCGCCACCCCGGCAGATCGGTTCCACGGCGCAGTCGCTGGCGGTGCTGCGCGCGCGCCCGGACAGCCTCGTCCTGACTTCGGAGCCTGTGCAGATCGTGCCCGGCCTTCTGGTGACCGGCACCGTGCCCCGGCAGGATCCACACGAAGACGATCCCGGCCCGTTCTATCTGAACGGAGACTGCACCGAGCCGGACCGCCTGCTCGACGATCAGGCCATGCTGATTGAAACCCCACTGGGATGGATTCTCATCACCGGTTGCGGGCACGCGGGACTGATCAACCTTCTGCACCATGCGCGGAAGCTGACCGCCGGTGGCCGGGTCTTCGCGGTGCTGGGAGGATTCCACCTCTTCGAAGCCTCCGGCGCGCGTCTCGAGGCAACCCTTGCGTGCCTGAGAAATTTTGGCGTAGAGTTGATTGCGCCGTGCCACTGCACGGGCTTCGAAGCAATTGCGTTTTTCCGCAAGGAACTCGGCGCCGCGGTGCGGCCGTTCCCCGCAGGAATGCGGCTTCACGTCTCCGCCGAAGGCGCGAAGTCAAGCCTGCTGCGGGTGTGGGACTCGGCCACCACGCAACCGGTAGTTTCACATTGACGGCCTTTTCACGCGGTCGCCCGTCGCGCTCCGCGTGAAAAATTCAAGCGGCAAGGTCTCCGGTCGCTTGAATCCTGACCCGGATGGGCATTCCGGATTCCAACCCGGTCATCCTGGAATGCCCCCGGTCTTGCTGGCAGGCTTCACGAAGGACGCCTCCCGCATCCAGCCAGAGGGACGCCGATCCCGCTCCGGTTCATTTTTTTCACCTTTTACCCGCGAAAAAACGGCGCGGCTCTCCGCGGCCACTACCAGGCGAGGAAGTTGCGGATCATCTGGTGGCCGCCCTCGGTCAGCACGCTCTCCGGATGAAACTGCACGCCCTCGATGGGGAGCGAGCGATGGCGCAGGCCCATGATGACCGATTCGCTTTCACTTTCGGCGGCGCGCGCCGTCACCTCCAGCTCATCGGGCAACGATGCCTCCTCCACGATCAGCGAGTGGTAGCGGGTGCAGGTCAGCGGGCTCGCGAGCCCGGCGAAGACGCCCTTTCCGTCATGCGTGACCAGGCTGGTCTTGCCGTGCATCAGCCGGCGCGCGCGCACCACCTGGCCGCCGAAGGCCTCGCCGATCGCCTGATGCCCCAGGCACACGCCCAGAATCGGCGCCTTGCCGGCCATGTGGCGGATGAGCGGCACCAGAATGCCGGCCTCGCCGGGCGTGCAGGGCCCGGGCGAGAGCAGGATGCGCTCGGGGTGGAGCGCCTCGACTTCTTCCGGCGTGACCTCGTCGTTGCGGCGCACCACGACCTCGGCGCCCAGTTCGCCCAGATACTGGACCAGGTTGTAAGTGAACGAATCGTAGTTGTCGAGGACGAAGACCATGGTGAGTCCTAGTGTAGCGCGCGGCGCGAAGTTCGGCGCGGAGCCGGAAACAGGGCACCAGCGGATGTCGGCTGCCGTCACCGGCCATGGCGGGCCAAGCCCCGTGGCGAATTCCCCAAATGCGCGAAGGCCGGTTGCAGCCGCGTGCGCCGATGCTTACGGCGCAGCGGCAATGCCGGCTTTTTGCTGTACCGCAGAGGGCGAGGCGAGGTGCTGGGCCAGCTCGGACTCGGCTGCCTGTTCGGCAATGATCAGCAGGCGGTCTCCCGGCTGCAAGACGGTTTGGGGGCGCGGCACGATGACAGATTTGCCGCGCACAAGAGCGACGATCCGGGCACTGGGGATGGTCCTTTCCAGACCGCAGGATTCAATCGACTTTCCGACCCAGGAGCTGTCGGGCTGAAGCGCGCCGGCCGTCAGTTGCAGATTATCGGAGAGGTCGAGGGCGACGCCGGATTGCAGCAGCGTGGCCAGATGAAGATAGGACATGTGCGGCGGGAGCGCGACGTTCCCCTGACTGAGCAGCTGCAGGGCGATCTCCACATGCTCGGCACGATGCGCGGGCGAATCCTCGCGGCCGGCCACCTGGCCTTCGTACATGCTGCCGTATTTGCAGAAGCTGGAAAGCTTCATCTGCATCATGAAGCTGAGCATGACGGCGAGAGCGGCGGGAACGAGCAGTTGATAGCCGCCGGTCATCTCGGCCACCATCAGCAGCGTCGCGATGGGCACGCGCGCGGCACCGCCGAAGACGGCTCCCATGCCCACCACGACCATGCCCGCTGCCGGCTGGTGGGCGAAAGCGGCGAAGATGCCACCCAGCATGGCCCCGACATAGAGGCTGGGCGCAAAGACTCCGCCGGAACCGCCGGAAGAAACCGTCAGCGACATAGCCAGGATCTTGGCCACCAGCAGCAGGATCATCAGATGCAGCGCCAACCGGCCGTCGATGGCCTCCTGAATCCATCCATAGCCGCCGCCCAGCACCTGGGGAATGGCCAGCGCCATGCAGCCGAGCATCAATCCGCCGATGGCCGGCTTGATCCACTGAGGAACGCGCAGGGCGAGGAAGGCGTCGCGGATGCGGTAGAACGTCTCCGGCAGAATGGTGGCCACAATGCCGCTGGTGACGCCGAGAACGGTGTACCAGCCGTAATCCGCCACGCCGGTGGGAGCCGTCTGTGCGGGAACCAGGAAGAGCGGTTGCCAGCCAACGAAGCTTCCGTTGACCATGTAAGCGACGATGGCGGCCAGCATGCAGTAAAGCAGCGCTTCAGCCTCGAATTCAATGCCGCCGTAGAGCACTTCCACGGCAAAAAGGGCGGTTCCGATGGGTGAGCGAAAGATGGCCGACAGACCGGCCGCCATACCCATCAGAACGACCAACCGCTTTTCTCGCACGGTCCGATGGAGAAGGTCCGCATAAACGGAGCCGATACCGGCGGCGATCAGCGCCGTGGGGCCTTCGCGGCCCGCCGATCCTCCCGAACCGATGGTGATGGCCGAGGCTAGTATCTTGATGGGTGCCACGCGCGTGCGAATGGCGCCGCCCGTCCAGTGAAGAGCCTTGACAACGGTGTCGGTGCCGTGGCCTTCGGCTTCCGGAGCCAGCCCGTAGACGAGAATGCCGGAGAGCAGCCCTCCCAGGGTTGTGGCCAGCGGCACCAGCCACAGTCCATGGGGCCGAGCGGACGGGTCTGCTGAATGTTGGTTATGATCCGGATCCGCAAAATCCTGTTTCCCTACGATCTTTCAGCGGCGGCCACCGCCGTAGCGCCGGCGGTCTCCGAGATGGCGCGAAGGTTTCAAGCGTCTGTGACCGTGCTGTACGCGTTCAATCAGATTCACGATTACAACCTGGCGCCAATCTTCGATGGATCGAAGTGGGAAAATCCGGGCGCGATCCCCTACACTCCCGCGCTTCGCGCTCTTCGCAAGGAGGATGCGCGGTGCGTGGAAGAGTTCGCGCGCGCTCAGCTGCCGAACGTGGAGTGGGTGACCCTGGTTCAGGATGGGGATCCCGCCTCGGTCATCGAGTGGGCGGCAAATCGCGAGCAGGCGGACCTGATCATGATGTCCACCCGAAGCGCGGGGCGGCTCAGGCGGATCTTGCCGGGGTCGGTGGCGACCAAGATCATTCAATCGGTCTCGTGCCCGGTCTTCACGAGCGCTCATGCGCCGTGGAGCGGGCACGAGACGCGGAGCGGCTACCATTCGATCATGACCGCGCTGCGCTTGGATGCGGAGTCGGAGAAGACGCTGAAAATGGCCGCCTTTCTCGGACAGGCGTACGGCGCCCGGCTCTGCCTGCTCCATGTTACCCCGCCGGACGAGCCGCCGGAGACGGCAAAGCCGGTTGCAAACCTGCGTCAATTTTTCGAGCAGGCGCTGGGCGCAGAGGACGCGGCCAGCCTGGAGACTCGCTTCCGGACTCTGAACGGCAGCGTGCTGGAAGGAATCCGGAAAACGGCCCTCGAAGAGGCGGCGGATCTGGTGGTGGTGGGCCGCGGGCGTTCGCAGACGAGCTTTTCGCCCTCCTGGACGCACTTGTACACGGTAATCCGGCAGTCGCCGTGTCCTGTTCTGACGGTTTGATCGCGGCGGCTGAAGCTGCGGGCGCGGCGGCAAGGGCTGAGGCTGCCGCAGAGAGGCAAAGCGGTTGCGCCAGATTCCCGTATCTGCAAAACTGGCCTTGGTTGCTGGCGATGGTTCTTCATTTTCTGATTCAAGGCCGCGTACAGGGGGTGGGCTTCCGCTGGTATGTGCAGCGGGAGGCCGTCCAGATCGGACTGCGCGGCTGGGTGCGCAACACCGAGGAAGGCGAGGTCGAGGTGGTGGCCTCGGGCTCGGCCGAACAGCTCTCCGTGCTGCGCTCCAGCCTGCGCCGCGGACCGCGCGGCAGCCGCGTCGACCGCCTGCTGGAACGCCCTCTGGACGAGAGCGAGGCGAAGGGGCTCGCTTCCTTCCGGATCGACGGCGCCTGGTAACGCGCCGGCCCGCTATAATCGCTGACGAAGCCCATTCGTCACATTCCAGATCAAGGAGTCTCGCCCCATGCCCGAAGCTGTCAAACCCGCCGATGTCGAAGCCCTGAAGGCGCTGGTGCGCACGGTGCCCGATTTTCCCAAGCCCGGGATTCTCTTCTACGACATCACCACGCTGCTCAAGGACAAGACCGGCTTTGCGCGGCTGATCGACGCCATGGCCGGCCATTACCTGGAGCGCGGGGTCGATCTGGTGCTGGGCATCGAGGCGCGCGGCTTCATCTTCGGCCCGGCGCTGGCCTACCGGCTCAACGCCGGCTTTGCGCCGGTGCGCAAACCGGGCAAGCTGCCGGCCGCCGTCGAGCGCGTCACCTACGATCTCGAGTACGGCTCCGACACGCTGGAGATTCACCGGGACGCAATCCGGCCCAGCCAGCGCGTGGTGCTGGTGGATGACCTGCTGGCCACCGGCGGCACCATGGAAGCCACCGTCAAGCTGGCCCGCCAGCTGGGCGGCGTGATCGTCGGCATGGCCTTCGCCGTCGAGCTGGACTTCCTCAAGGGCCGCGAGCGCTTCAAGGGCTACGACGTCTTCAGCCTGCTGCACTACGACGAGTAGGAGAAGGCTTCCCGGCAGGGGAAATGGCGATCAGGCGCAAAGAGTCTGATGGGAACCTTCTCCCGCCTCGCCCAAATGTTCCAGCACCACTTCTCCTTCGGGAAAGACCGCCCGAATGTCCAGGGTGCCTCCCATGGCCTCCACGTAACTGCGCAAGGTGCTCAGGTACATATCGGAGCGCCGCTCCATCTTGGAGATCGTTCCCTGGTTGACCTGGAGAAGTTCGGCAAGTCGGGCTTGCGTCATGAGTCTGGCCTTGCGCAACTCCGTCAGCGGCAGTCTCGCGATCTCCTGCTCGACCTTGCGCTTGACCCTGGCTTCGCGCTCGGGTGACTGCGTACGTCGAATGTCTTTCCACGAGTTTTTCATTGCCGGCTTCCAATCTCAGTCAAATGTTTTTCGAAGATCCTCTCCGCAATCGGAATGTACGTGGCGTACCAGCCGTCGTCGCCGGTCTTGTCGCCGCCAAGAAGTAAATAACCGATGCGCCTCGGGTCAAAGGCAAATAAGATGCGCATGGGCCTGCCTTCATGTTGGACTCGCAATTCTTTCAGGTTCGGAATCCTGGACCCTCTGAGCGTATCCACGTGCGGCCTGCCGAGCACCGGACCTGTCCTCTCCAGCAAATCGACCGAAAAATTGACGCTTTCCACCTCATCCTCGTTCAAACCACGGTACCAGGCGACGAATTCATCGCTGGTTTCAATCTCCCAATACATATATGTATCCATAAAATAGGCCGCTCTTTCCCATGATTATGCACTTTGAGAGATATTCAGTCAAGTGCATTTTTTCGCTGCTTCCGTCTCGATCCTACACCGTTTCTTCCCGTGCTTTTTCCGGTTCGTCCGCATCAGCCTCGCCCTCGGCCGCCTCCTCGCCGAGCATCGAGGCATCGGCAAAGCGGTAGCCCACGTAGACGTCGGTGAGCAGGTAGACGGGCTTCGAGGGATCGTCCTCGATCTTCTTGCGCAACTGGCGGACGAAGGTGCGCAGGTACTCGACCTCCTCGCGGCATTCGGCGCCCCAGACGGCGGTCAGCAGCCGCGCATAGGTGATCACGCGGCCGGCCCGGCTCATCAGACAGTGGAGAATGTCGAACTCCTTGCGGGTCAGGTGCACCGGTTCTCCGCGCTTGTGCACCTTGCGCTTCACTGGATCCAGACGCAGTTCGCCGATTTCGATCGGCGCATCCTCGGCGCGGGCCGGGGCGTGGACGCGGCGGATCGCCGTGCGGATGCGGGCAATCAGCTCGCGCGTGCTGAAGGGCTTGGTGACGTAGTCGTCGGCGCCCAGCTCGAGCGCCTCCACCTTCTCCTCTTCGCGGTCGCGCACGGTGAGCATGAGAATGGGCAGCCGCGGCGCCAGCGAGCGGATGCGGCGCAGGGTTTCCACGCCGCCGATGCCCGGCATGTTGATGTCCAACAGCACCACGTCGAAGACGCTCGCGCACAGCAGTTGCAAAGCCTCTTCGCCGCGCGAAGCCTCGACCACCTGAAACCCGAGTTCCGTCAGCGGCGGGCGGAGCGCCCTGCGGATGGCCGACTCGTCATCGACCAGAAGAATGCGAATGGCGGACTGTTTCATCAGGATGCCCTCTTTCGCGCCGTGGCGGGAATGGCCGCAAAGAATGTGGTGCCCTCCATCTCATCGCTGGAGACCCAGACCGAGCCGCCATGAATGAGCGCCACGCGTTTGGCGACCGAAAGGCCGATTCCGGTGCCTGTGGCGCGGTTGGAACTCGTGGAGGAGCGATAGTAGCGGTCGAAGATGCGCTCCCGGTCAGCAACCGCAATCACCGGACCGAAGCTGTGCACGGAGAAAACGACCTCGGCGCGCATGCGCACGGCGCGAATCGTGATGGTGGTGCCGAAGATCGAGTACTTGCAGGCGTTGTCGATGTACTGCGTCAGCAGCATCACCATCAGCTGACGGTCGCAGTGGACAACCATCCCGTCGTCGGGAAGATCAACGGCCACTTTCATGCTGGCCAGCCGGTCGCCCAGGCTGGCGATGACCTCTTCGATCAGCGCCGCCACACCCACCGGAGTCGCATGCAGGGTCACCTCGCCGGCATCCAGCCGCGCCGTCGTCAGCAGGCGTGTGGTCAGATTGGCGAGCAACCCGGCCTGCTCGTCGATGAGGGCCACCAGTTCGGCCTGCGCCTCCGACAGGTGCCCCATCTCGCCGAGGCCCGTCGAGGCCGCGCGGATGGCCGTCAGCGGCGTCTTGTAGGCGTGCGCCAGGCTATCCAGAACCGCCGAGCGCAACTGCTCGGTGCGCCGCTCGGTCTCGATGCGGCTCTCGTTGGCAAAGGCCCGGTAGCGGTCGAAGGCGATGGCAATCAGCGAGGCGATGGCGTTGTTGGTCAACGAACCGGTGCTGCCGCGCACCACCAGGCTGCCGATCGGCACCGAGCCCAGCCGGACCACGCGGCGGCCCAACCCGGTCTTCGGATCGTCGTCCGTGGTCCCGAAATAGTAAACATTGCGCGCCAGTTCCTGCGGATCCTCGTTCCAGCTCCCGGCCATGGAAACCTGATGCAGGTCCGCATCGAAAACCACCACCGCCTCCAGGGCAAAACTCTCATGCACCAGTTCGGCCAGCTGCGGCCCCGGCTCAAGCTGCAGATTCATCTCCAGCATGCGCCGGGTAAATTCGTAGAGATCGCGCATCTGGCCCTGCCAGGACTCAGCCTGCCGGGCCTGGCGCTCAGCGCTCGCGCTGACCCGGCTGACCAGAAACACAACCAGCAGGAAAAGCGCCAGAAGAAGGGCGCCGGCGGCATCGGCCCTGTGGTCGGCCAGCAGCCAGCCATGGATGGAATCCGCGTGGGCGAAGACCGCCCCCAGCGAGACAATCGCCGCCAGCCAGAAGCCCCGCCAGAGGGCAGCCAGCACGACGACGAGCATAAAAAATGGAACAGAAACCGGCATGGGCCAGCCGCTCCAGCGCGCCAGGACGGAAACCACTCCCACAGCCGCCACCCCCAGCAGACACTCCAGCCCCAACCGCAGCGCCCGCGATCCGGCGCTGCGCCAACGCCAGCCTCTGAAGACGGCGCGAATCGGGATGGATCTCAAAGACAAGGAGGCGTCCGCCCTTTCATCGGAATCAGAACTTCATCGGAATCAGAACTGAAAAGAAGTGCCGTCTTGAGCGGCAGGCGATTCGATCGCCTGCCACCGCTCTCATCGCCCGGCCGTTACCACGCAAACGCAATTGCCGAGCCAAACCAGACAGAAATGCGCAAAACTTGAAAAAAATTCTAACAGGTTCTGCGTTTTTCCCTCTCGGGAAGAGTTCGCAGGGCTGCGGCGGTCTTTTTTCGCCGCTGCGCACGCAGCGTCTTCCCAGGACGCTGCACCGTCTCCCCGCTCGCCGGCCGGCGCGAGAAACGCGCGAGGCGCGCAGCCATCCTTGCCCCGCCCGTACCGCACCCGGGCCAAGCCCCCGACACCGGCGGCTCAGGCGGGCTCGTCTGCGCCCATCTCCGGCCTCCGTGGCGCGTTCAGCCCGGTCAGTCCCTCAGGCAGAGCCATCTCCACCCGCCGCGCTTCCAGATCGATCTTCCGCAGGTAGCTTCTGGCAAACGGGATCAGAACTTCGCCCGCCGCTCCACGCACCATCAACAGGGCAACCGGTCCGGCCGTCCGATCCACGTCCGCACCGCCCGCAGCCACGTCCACCAGCGCGCATCCGATCAGGTCGCCGATATAGACTTCATCTTCCGGCAAAACGGCGCGCTCTGCGCGGGGTAGGCCGACGACAAGCCCGCGCAGAGCCTCGGCCGCCGCAATCGAGTCCACTCCGGCGAAGTGCAGCACCACGCCCCCCTTGTGCAGCCAGTGACCGGCAAGTTGGACTGGGCGCGGCATGGGCTCGCGCGCTCCAACCGGCTCCGCTCCCAGCAGCCAGAGTTGGCGCCGTTCGGCAAACTTTTCCGGAAAATCGGTCAGAATCTCAGAGAAGACTTCACCCTTGCGCCCCTGCGGACGAAGGATCCGCGCCAGCCAGACCCAGTCTCCGGCGCCGGCCAATCCGGTCATCGCCACCTCCCGGAAGCCGCGGACCGGACGGCGGCAACCGTCTCAGCCCTCGTCTTCTTCGAGAATATCCAGCGTGTAGCGGTGATGCAGCTTCATGCTGACGGCGCCCAGGATGGTGCGCACCGAGCGGGCCGTTCGCCCCTGCTTGCCGATCACCTTGCCCACATCGGTCGGCGCCACGCTCAGCCTGAGAACCGTATTCTCGTCGCGGGCCACGCTTTCCACCTCAACCGCTGTGGGTTCATCCACCAGAGCCCGCGCAATCTCGCGGACCAGTTCTTCCACATCGACCATAGCGTTCTGGGTCATGCTCTTGCCCCTGACCGGATGAGTCCAGGAATTGACAACCAAAAATGATCACTTGGATCAGTGGGCGAATGGTAGCAGGCTACACCCATTCCCGTCAGTAAAGATCTGTGCCGCGGCACGGGCCACGGCCCGCGCGCGCACTCCAGGAGAGAGAAGAGATCAAACCGCGGCAGTTGCCGGTGCCGGATGTGCGTTCAACAGTTTTTCGACCCGGGGCGACAGTTGCGCGCCCACGCTGCGCCAGTATTGGATGCGCTCCTGCTTCAGCTCGACCGAGGCCGGGCTGGTGCGCGGGTTGTAAGTGCCAACGACCTCGATCGAACGGCCATTGCGGGCCCGATCCTTTTCGATGACAACGACACGATAGTAGGGCTGTTTGCGGGCGCCAAAACGCGCCAAACGAATCATCACCACGACGATACAGTTCCTTTCCGGATTCCAGTGTTCTGTTGCGGTTCCAGCCCTGCGACGCGCAAACCCGGCCTTTCACCTCTGCAGCACAGGCTTCGCCTGGGCAAATTCTCTTCCGCCCAAGACCGGTGCTTGAGAGTCCTCCGGGCTGGCGCGACAGCGTCCGCACCGGGAAGGTAAGGCCAAGGCCCTCAACCGCACAAGAAAACAACAATTAAGTATCGCCGATAACCGAGTCCTGAAGCAAACGGCCGCGCCCCGGGAGGTGGCCGTCAAGGCAGAAGGCCACCCGCGGCGCTACCATAAACAGGTAGACAGAGAAGGGAAAAGCGGCGGATTCCCGTTCGTCCGCCGGAAATTGAAATCCATGCTTCGTGAGTACCACAAGGGATTTTCCGCGCGCCTGGGCAGGGAAATGGAATCTCTGCTCTTCGGCCATGCGGGATTGCCTGCCGTGATTTTTCCCACCAGTTGCGGGCGCTTTTTCGAGTTTGAAGACCGGGGAATGATCGCCGCCCTGGCCGAAAAGATCGAAGCCGGCCAGTTGCAGTTGCTCTGTGTGGACTCGGTGGATGCGGAGAGCTGGTATAACCGCTCCGCCCAGCCGCGTGTGCGCATTCGCCGCCATATGCAATACGAGCGATACGTGCTCGATGAGGCCGTCCCGTTGCTGCGCGCACACAATCCCGATCCGCGCCTTCTGGCTCTGGGTTGCAGCTTCGGCGGCTATCATGCCGTCAATCTCGCCCTCCGCCAGCCGGAAATCTTCACCGCGGCCGTCTCCTTCTCCGGGGTTTTCGATCTGACGGGATTTCTCGGCGGCTATTACGATCAGGACTGCTACCACCAGCTGCCCACGCATTACCTGCCCCGCCTGAACAACTCGTGGTATCTGGAGCGCTACCGCCGCAACCGCTTCGTGCTGGCCACCGGCTGGGACGACCACTGCCTGAGGGAAAGCCAGAACCTCGACCGCATCCTGACGGAGAAACAGATTCCCCACCAACTTGCGGTCTGGGAGGCGGAAAACTCCCACGACTGGCCCACCTGGCAGCGCATGGCGCGCATGTACCTGTGAAGGCGCGCGATAGCGAAAAACGACTCGCCTCCCGTGGAGGCTGAAACCGCATCATCCCTTGATCTTTTTGAGGATCCAGGCCATGTTCCGGCCCAGGGTCTTCATGGTTTGAATTCCCTCGCTGTCCTTCTCGACATCGCCGATCTCGCGGCCGATGCCGATGTTCCAGTACGACGAGCCCGGCACGATCATTTCCGTGATCAAAAAGAAATGGTTCAGCGTATCGAAGGCCTGAAGCGCCCCGGCCCGCCGCGCCACGGTCACGGCAGCGCCCACTTTGCGCCGGAAGATTCCGCCGTTGGCCCTGGCCACCAGGCAGGCGCGGTCCATCAGCGCCATGATCTCCGGGCTGACATCCCCGACATAGGTTGGCGAGCCGAGCAGGATGCCGTCCGCCTCCTCCATTTTTTCAATCAGGGCATTGCCATCATCGGTGGTCAGCGAGCAGCGCCGGTTCTTGTTCACCGAGCACTTGCGGCAGGCGAGGCAACCGTGAATCTTCTTGCCGCTCAGTTCGATCAGTTCCGTCCCGATTCCCTCCTGCTCCAGTTCATCGAGCACATGGCGCAGCAGGATCGCCGTATTGCCGCCCTTGCGCGCACTGCCATTCATGGCGACGACCTTCATGCGAGTTTCCGTCATTGCGTCTTTCTCCTTCGATGGATCGCGGCGCTCGATCGGCCACCGATTGCGCCGCCCGGATGCGCCCGGCCGATCCAGGCAAAAACCGGGTTTGCGCCCGGAATGCAATGCGCCGTCTTTCCCCGGCCGCGGAGATGCCGCCCGGGCTGGCCAGGCTCAGCACGCCGCGCCCCCGCCCATGGCATAAAGAATCGTTCGCGCGGTTTCGTCCCCATCCAGGCGCGAACAGATCATCAGGTTATAGAGATGCGGATTGGTCCAGTGCTTGCCGAAATATTGCTGCAGGTAGCGGGCACGCTCCTCATCCACGGCACGCATGCGCTGCTCGATGCTGGCGCAGTTTTCCAGCCGGCCGCGCAGGCGCGCGATGCGCTCCTTGTGGGGAGCGTACACGAACACGTGAAAGACGTCGGGCTTGCACTGCAGCACGCACTGCGATCCCCGGCCCACGATCACGCAGTTTCCTTCGGCGTGGGCCTCTTCGATGATCTTGCGTGAAACCTTGACCGTCTGATCTGCGTCGAAAACCGTGTTCACACCCAGTTCCAGACCGGCTGCCAGGGCGGCCGAGCGCATCGCCTGCCGGTTGATACGCTCGAGCCAGGAATCCACGTGTTCGTCGTAATGGCGCACCACATTCGCGTCCACGTGCGCCTCGTAGGCGATGGCATCGATGATGTCCTTGTCCAGCAGTTTCCAGCCCAGCCAGCGGGCAATGGTCTGCGCAACGGTTGATCCGCCGCTGCCGTACTCGCGATTGATGGTCAAGATGCGGTAATTCACGCCTTCCCCCCGGGAAAACCGCCAACAGTTTAAATTACTCTTCTCGTGGCCTTCTTTCCAGCTTCGCCGGGGGCCGCGCGGCAGGCTCTCCTGCGCGGGCCTGCCGTAGACTGGATGTATGCGGCAGATCTCGGACCGCCATGCGGTGCCGCCGTTGCGAAGGCGGAAAAACCCGAGTCCGCAAGGAAAAGAAGGTGAAGCGATGAAGAGAATCGGCGTTCTGTTCGGCAGGGAGAACAGCTTTCCTGGCGCGCTGGTCGAGCGGATCACCGCCCGCCACATCGATGGCATCGAAGCCGAGTTTGTCCTGACTGGCGCTGTCCCGCTCGAAACCGGTGACCAGGCGCGGCACTGGGCACAGCGCTATGCGGTCATCGTGGACCGCATCTCCCCGAGCGTTCCCTTCTACCGCTCCTTCCTGATGCACGCCGCGCTCGGCGGCACCGTGGTCATCAACCATCCCTTCCAGTACGCGGCCGACGACAAGTTCTTCCATTACGCGATGGCCGCCCGGCTGGGCATTGCCGTGCCCCCGACCGTAATCCTTCCTCACAAGCGGCCCCCGGCAGGTGTCACCGACCGCTCCCTGCGCAATCTCGAATACCCGCTCGACTGGGAAGCGGTCTTTGGCAGCGTCGGCGAACATGGCTTTCTCAAGCCCGTCGACGGCGGCGGCGGACGCGACGTGCATGAAGTGCGCAATCGCGAGGAGTTCTTCCACGCATACGACCAGTCCGGCAGCCTGTGCATGATGTACCAGAAGGCGGTTGATTTCAGCGCCTATTTCCGCTGCTGCGTGGTCGGCGAAAAAAACGTCCGCATCATGCCCTACGATCCGCGCAGACCGCACGCTGAGCGCTACCTGCAAGATCCACCGCGGGTCGATCGCAAGCTGCTCCGGCTCATCGGCCAGCAGGCCATTCAGCTCTGCGGCGCCCTGGGCTATGACTTCAATACCGTCGAGTTCGCCATTGAGAACGGCATCCCTTACGCCATCGACTTCACGAATCCCGTGCCGGACGCCGATCCCCGCTCGATCGGCGAGGCCAACTTCGACTGGATGGTCGAGAAGGTCGCGGCCCTGGCGATCGCCCGGGCCAGAACCTCCAGGCACAACGGCACCCTGCCCCGGCCGGTCTTTCCGGGCGCCGGACTGGCCGCCGCCGAGAATGCGAAGAAAAAGGCTCCGGCGAAGAGAAAAACAAAAAACGGAAACGTCCCGTCTCGAGAGCATCCGGCTGGCTGAGCGGCGCAGGCCGCATCCCGGTCTGGCCTCCGGATCGAGATTCCAGGCTTCGTTTCCGGAGAATACGCGGCGGAGCCTGCAAAAAAGAAGACCCGCAAAACGCCGGGTGCACCCTGATTTTCTGTACAGTGGAAGGAGTGTTACCATTCTAGAAACTTTGGTGCCATGGGATTGAAACGAAAACTTCGGTAGAGTGGAGACAGATCGTCTAGGGGTGCGAGGTGCCGCCTATGAATGTATCGAAAGCCGCTTCGCCACAACCGCCCGCTCGTTCCGAACCGGATTCCGCACGGCAGGAAGTGCGTTGCGCCGTGCGTTTTCCGCTTACGTTGCCCGTCGTACTGTCGTCTGGCGAGCAGGAGATTGCCGCAGTTACGCGAAATGTCTCCGCCAGCGGCGTGTTCTTTGAAATGGACAGTCCGGTACAAACCGGGCTGGAGATTCGTTTTTCCCTGCGCATGCCCGGGGAAGTTTTGGGAACATCCCATGATGTTCTGGTTCACTGCCAGGGACGTGTGGTACGCTGCTCGTTGAATCAGGGTCGCTATCAGGCCGCCGCCACCATTGACGATTATCAATTTGCCGAGCATTGACGGCTGAAGCGGGTTTGGCAACAGTCACTTTAGAGTTGACAACGACCGGTTATGAATTTCTTGGACGATTCTTCCGACGGCGAAATCCTCGATGCTCCGGTCAAGCCGGGAACGATTCGCGTGATTCTTGCCGATTCCCAGGCGATCTACCGCGTTGGGATTCGCAAGATTTTCGCTTTGGAAGATGATATTCGCGTTGTGGCCCAGGCGGATTCGATCGAAAACCTGCGTGCGGCCATCGCGCGCTATCCCACGGACATTGTGATCCTGGAGGGTGGTCTGCTGGCCGGTACGGCCAACGCCATTCCCGAACTGCTGCACATGGCCCCGGATGTCAAGCTGATTGTGCAGGCTGTGGCCGCCGACGAGAACCAGACCGTTGAGCTCTACCGCCGCGGCGTGCGCGGAATCGTCAGCCGCTCCATCTCGCCCGATTTGCTGGTCCGCTGTGTGCGCCGCATCGCCGCCGGAGAAACCTGGATCGACAATCAGTCGGTCAGCTGGGTCATCGATGCCTATCGCGCCCAGGCCGCCGCTCTGGTCAGCCCGCGCACCCAACCCAGGCTCTCGCCCAAGGAGATGTCCATCATCACCTGCATCACCCAGGGAAAACGCAACAAGGAGATCGCCTTTCAGCTCGGCACGACGGAGCAGGTCATCAAGAATTACCTGCGCAAGATCTACGACAAGCTGGGCGTCAGCGACCGCCTGGAGCTGGCCCTTTATTGCCTTCACAACAAGATCATTCAGACCGACTCGGACGCGGAACTCACAGAGCAGAAACTGGTCGGCCAGTAACGCCTTCGCGCCTTCTTTCCGGCTAGGAACGCCACTCCGCGACGGATCCGCTCGCGATGAATCCGTGCCCTGCCGATCTTCCCCGGCCCATCCTCCGGCTGATCCGCGCCATGGCGCAGGATTCCCGCGCGCCGGCCGGACCGGTTGCCCTGCAGACTCCGGCCAGCCGGGGAAAAGCGCAAATCCGCTCCGGCTTCGTCGCTCATGGAACGAAGCCTGGAAGCAGCCGAAGAGCCACGAGCCGGCTTTCCGGCCCGAAGTTTCCGGCTCTTCCGGCTTCGCTGTTCCGGCTTTGCTGTTCCGGCTTCCGCTCCGGGCGACGATTTTCCGGCCGCCGGGACGCAGGCGGCTACCATTCGGTGAACGGTTGCGAACTGGCCTCCTCGGCCTCTGTCCGCGGTTCCATCAGCACGCCGTTGTCGAGTGAAGCAGCCATCAACCGGCCTTCGGAGGCACGCACCAGATGAATCCGGTAGCCTGTCTCGGTCCATTTCCAGCTCAGCGATTTTGGATCGACCAGGTAGATCTCATCGTTGAACCGCGAACTGACCAGCAGCCGGTTCAGGTGCGGATCGTAGTGAAGCCCATCCACGTCGCCGAGCGGGAGCCTCTGAAGCCACATCCACTGCCCGCCCTGATTGCGGGTAAAGAAAACGCCCTGGCGGGTGCCCAGCCACAACGTGCCATCGGCGGAGAAAGCAACGCAATGAATCTCGGTGAGCATCACCGGAAGATCCAGTGGCATCCAGTTCTGGCCGGCATTGGTCGAAAGGACCACTCCATCCGGCCGGGCGGCGACCATCTGCAATCCGTGCGCGGCCACCGAAAGATAGTTTTCCGCGCCCATCACCGGCCCGCCCTGCCAGCTGGCGCCTCCGTTGCTGCTTGTGAACAGACCGCCCGCGGCCGAGGCCAGCCACACCTTCGTGGAGAGATCCAGCGCATAAACGCGCCCCGAAAGCACCGCCGCCTGCTCCTTCACCTGCTTCGCGACATGGACGCGCACGCCGTAAACCGTCTCCGCCGAGGTCTTGACGCGGGTGTTCTGAATCGTATTGCGCGGAACCCAGATGGCGTCCGGAGCGGTGGCTGCAAAGGCCCGGGCCGCGGACTCCTGCCGCAGGGGTGCGGAGCGCCGCCGGGAACGGGCTGATTTCCGCCCTCTGGACAACGCGCCGGGTTTTTCCGCACCTGCCAGCCGCCGGGGCATCACAGAATCCAGAGCGAAGATGCCATCGTTGGTTCCGGCCAGGATCGCGCCTTGTGGCGACTCGGCCAGCGCAAAGACGTCCCGCCCGTCAAGGCCGGAGGAAATCTGCCGCCAGTGTCTGCCGTCGTCGTTCGACACGAAGACGCCGCCGTAGCTCTTGTCGTTGATCACGCCGGCAAACAGCCGTGCCGGGTCGCTCCGGTCGACGATCAGCGCCTGCACATTGCGCGCGGAAAATCCTTCGTTGGAGGGTGCGAAACGGACGCCGCCGTCGTTGCTCATCAGGACACCGCCGCGATCCGTGGCCAGCAACACGTGCCTCGGGTTGCGCGGATCGACGAAAACGTCATTCACAATCACATCCGGGCCGGTCATGCGCTCGAAGCTCTTTCCCCCGTTCACACTCTTGTAGAGACCTTCGGTGGTTCCGGCGTACAACACGTTGCGGTTGTCCGGATCCTGGCGAAGCACGCGGGTACGGCGCGCGGTCGCCGGAATGCCTTCTATCTTGCGGAAAAGCCGTCCGCCGTCCTCGCTCTTGTAAATGCCGCTGCAGGCGCTGGCGTAGACCACCGTGGGCCGCTCCGGATCGATGATGATCGAAAATACATCGGAGTCGTCGATGATGCCCTGCTTGATGTTGCGCCAGCTCCGGCCGCCATCCGTGGTCTTCCAGGGCAGATGCCAGGTGCCGGCATAGACCACCTCGGAGTCCACCGGATCGATAGCCAGCGACTCCACCTCGTGAATCTCATGGCTGCCGGGCGGGCTGATCAGCTTCCAGGAGGCGCCCGAGTCCGTGCTCCGGAAAACCCCTTCGAGAGTTCCCGCAACCAGGACGCTGGGATTCGACGGCGCCTGCGCGAAGGCGCGAATCGACTGACCGCGCAACCCCGCGACCGCGCTCCAGCTCCGGCCCGCATCGTGGCTCACCCACAAACCGCCGCCGGGATGATTCAGCTTCCAGGCGGCGACATAAATTGTGGATGGATCGGCATGATCCACGACGATATGGTCCAGCACCAGATCATCGGCCGAATCCAGCTTCGCCAGCCGGCGCCAGGACGCGCCTCCATTCACCGATTCGTAGATCCAGCTGTTGGTCGAACCCAGGTAAAGGTGATCGGGATGGCCGGGATCCACGGCAAAGGCTCGCGCGTCGCCGCCGGCAGGACCCACCGTGTTCCACAAGGCCGGAGCCGCCCGGCCGGAAAGCGCCGGAAGAAATAGAACCAGAAGTGAAACCTGAGCCAATAATTTGAAGATACGGGGAAGATCAAGATCAATTCGCAGACGATTCATGCAGTGTTCGGACTCCCTGTGATGAGAACATTGTACGAAAACAGCGAGCCTACAAAAAAAAGAGGCTGACCGGCTCGCCGGTCAGCCTTGCGAAATGGCTTGCCGTGCCGCACCGCCCGGCAACTTTACGGCTTCGTTCACAACCCCTCGGAGCCCGAGAATCGCGCTTCAGGAAGCCGGTTTCACCCTGGCCGTGTGCTTGTGGCGCGGGTGTTTTCCCCGCGCGCGCCTCTGGCCCAGGGGCCTGCGCGGCTGCGGCTTCACGGTAGCCGGATTCACCGGCGCGGTTCCGGAAACGTCAGAGGAAAAGCTGGCGCCTGCGGGCACCAGATAGTCCTCGGCCGTCTG
>JBMFHN010000031.1:0-20427 GCA_049976805.1 Occallatibacter sp.
GCTGCGCGACCGGCTGTATGTGGATGAACTCTACGGAGCCACGGTGATCGCATTTTATGCTTGGTGGGCGCGCGTTGCCGATTGGCTGGACCGGCGCGTCTGGGGCGGCCTGGTGGCCGCCGTGGCCTGGACCTTCGGCCGGTGGGCGCAGTTGAGCCGCTTTCTCGACAACAACATCGTGGACGGCAGCTTCGACAAGGGCTGCGAGGAGTTGGGCGTGGGCGGAGGGCAGCAGGCCGGGGTGGAAACGGGCCGCGTGCAGACCTATCTGCGCTTGCTGGCGCTGGCTGTGGCCGTGTTGGCCGCGATTCTGATCTGGAGCGGCCGGGCATGAACGGAATTCCGATTTTGACGTTGTTAACCCTGCTGCCTTTTCTGGGCGCTCTGATTGCGCTTGTGGCCGGGCGGCATGCGCGCGCCGTGGCCCTGGTCGCGAGCCTGGCCAGCCTGGCGCTGGCGCTGGTGGTCTGGACCCAACTGCCGGCCAATGGCGCGATGGGAATGGTCGAGCGGGTGGCCTGGGCGCCGTCGCTGGGCATCGAATACCACCTGGGCGTGGACGGGCTGGGCGCGCTGATGCTGGTGCTCTCGGCGCTGGTCACGCTGATGTCGGTCGACGCGGCGCACCGCGTGCACCACCAGCCGGGACTCTATTTCGCGCTGGTTCTGCTGCTCGAATCCGGCCTCTTCGGTTCCTTTACCGCGCTGAACTTCTTCCATTGGTTCCTTTATTGGGAACTGAGCCTGATTCCCGCCTTTTTCCTCATCAAGCTGTGGGGCGGGGCGCGGCGCGGACCGGCGGCGACGCAGTTCTTCGTCTACACCATGGCCGGCTCGGTAGCCCTGCTCGTCTCCTTCCTGGCCGTCTTTCTCTCGACCGGCTCGATGGACTTCGGCACGCTGACCGCGATGGCCTCGACGGGCGCGCTCGAACGGGCGGTCGCGGCGCACCTGGGGGCCGGAGTGAGTCTCTGGCTGGCCATCGGCGTGCTGGCCGGCTTTGCCGTCAAGGTGCCGATGATCCCCTTCCACACCTGGCTGCCGGCGGCCTACGCGGAAGCCCCTTCGCCGGTGACCATGCTGCTGACCGGAGCGATGTCGAAGATGGGCGTTTATGGCCTGCTGAGAATCGCGCTGCCGATCTTCGGCGTGCAGATTGCCGAGATGCGCACGCCGCTGCTGATCCTGGCCGTGGCCACGGTGGTGATGGGCGCCTGGGCGGCGGCGGCGCAGAAGGATTTGAAGCGCATCTTCGCCTACTCCTCGGTGAACCACCTGGGCTATTGCCTGCTGGCCATCTTCGCCCTGGCCGTGCCGGCCGCCGGCGCCGCCACGCTCACCAGCCAAGCGGCCGCACTGAACGGCGTCCTCTTCCAGATGTTCAACCATGGGCTGACGGCGGCGGCGCTGTTCTGGTTCGTGGCCATGCTGCAGTGGCGCTCGGGCGGCCATCGCGGCATCGACGACTTCGGCGGGCTGCGCAAACCGGCGCCCATCTTTGCCGGGCTGATGGGCATCGCGCTGTTTTCCTCGCTGGGGCTGCCGGGGCTGAACGGCTTTCCCGGCGAATTTCTCATCTTCCGCGGCGTCTTTTCGCTTTCCTGGGTCGCGGCCACGGTCTCGATTCTCGGACTGCTGGTGACGGCTGCTGTGATCCTGACCGTGATTCAGAAGGTCTTCTGGGGGCCGGTCGCGGAACGCTGGGCCAGCTTCCCCGATCTGCACGGCGGCGAACGGCTGGCCATGGCTCCGGTGATCGGTCTGATGCTGCTCATCGGCCTGGCGCCGCAGTTGATCGTGGCAAGTGTGAACCCGACGGTCATGAACCTGCTGGCGCAGTGGAGATTTTAGATGTTAGCTTGGACGATCTATCTCTCGTTTGCCGGGGCCCTGGTGCTGGCCCTTTTGCCCAAGGACAAGCCGGCATGGGCGCGTTGGGTGGCGCTCATGGTCGCGGTCGCAGGCCTGGCCCTGGCGGTCGCCGGCTTTGCGGCCGGCATGGGGCAGGGAAGAATGATCATCATCGACCTGCCCTGGGTGCCGTCGATGGGCATTCACTACCTGCTGGCCGATGACGGCATCAGCCGCGTGCTGGTGTTGCTGACGGGCCTGGCCGCCGTGGCCGGCATTCTTTTCAGCTGGAATGTTGACCATCGCGCCTTCAGCGGAGACGCTGAACACCGCACCAACGAATTCTTCGCTTTTTTTCTGGCGCTGATCGGCGGAGTCTACGGGGTTTTTCTCTCCTTTGACCTCTTTCTGCTCTTCGTCTTCTATGAAATCGCCATCGTGCCCAAGTACTTCCTGATCGCCATCTGGGGATCGACGCGGCGCGAGTACGGCGCCATGAAGCTGGCACTCTACTCCTTTGCCGGCTCGGCCATGGTGCTCATCGGTTTGCTGGCGGCCTACACGACCTCCGGCAGCCACTCGACCAGCCTGATCGCGCTCGGAGCGGCCCACTTCCCGGTCGGCTTTCAGATGTGGTGCTTTCCGCTGGTCTTCGTGGGGTTTGCGATTCTGGCCGGCATGTGGCCCCTCCACACCTGGGCCCCGACCGGCCACGTGGCCGCCCCCACCGCCGCTTCGATGCTGCTGGCCGGGGTGGTGATGAAACTGGGCGCCTACGGCTGCCTGCGGGTGGGCATCGGACTGTTCCCGCAGGGGCTCGACCCATGGGGGTTCTCCTTTCTCGGCGTCGGCTCCTGGCGCGATGTCTTCGCCATCCTGGCGGTCGTCGGCATCGTCTACGGCGCGCTGGTCGCACTGGTGCAAAGCGACTTCAAATTCATCATCGGCTATTCGAGCGTCAGCCACATGGGCTTTGTGCTGCTCGGCCTGATGACCCTGAACCAGATCGGCATGGATGGCGCGGTGCTGCAGATGTTCTCGCACGGGATTCTGGCCGGCCTGCTCTTCGCCATTGTCTGTCGCATCGTTTATGACCGCACACATGCGCGGGAATTGGCGCAACTGGAAACCATGCACGTGGCGAAACGGCTGCCCTTTGCCGCCTGGGCCTTTGTGATTGCCGGAATGGCATCGATAGGAATGCCGGGTTTTTCGGGCTTTGTCGCCGAGTTCCAGGTGCTGGTGGGCGCCTGGATGGTGAATCCCTGGTGGGTGGCTGTGGCGGGCGTGGGCATCGTGGTGGGTGTGGCCTACACCTGGCGCGCCCTGCAAAGAGGATTTTTCAGCGACGCGCCGCCGCCCAGCGCGCATGTGCTCGAGCAGGAGCAGGGGCATCCGCTGGAGGCCATCACCTGGCCCGAGGTGACCGGCGTGGCACTGCTGGTGGGCGCCAGTTTGTGGGTGGGGCTTTATCCCCGGATTTTGCTCGGTAGCATTGAACCGGCCGTGAAGGCGCTGCTGGCGGGAGGAGGACGATGAACTACGCAGATCTCTTCCGCGTCACATTGCCGGAGACAGTGCTCGAAGCGGCGGCACTGGTGGTGCTGCTGGTGGATCTGGGCCTGTTGCGCGGGGCCGCGCAGCAGGTGCGCAGGGCCGTGGCGGCGCTCGTGGGCGTGGCCGGCTGCGGAGCTGCCTACGGGGCCTTGCAATTCGAGGGTCGCGCCGGGCTGAGTTTCGACGGATCCACGCTGCTGGCCGCGGGCGGGTTTGCGCAGGTGGCGCAGTCCGGAATCCTGCTGCTGACAGCGCTGACCCTGCTGCTGGTGATCGATTCCGATCTGAGGCGCCATGCGGGCGAGTACGTCGCCGTGCTCCTGATGGCGGCCTCGGGCGGGCTGCTGATCGCCGCCGCCCAGGACCTGCTGGTGATCTTCATCGGGCTGGAGTTGCTCAGTCTGGGGCTCTATATCCTGACAGCCTTTGCCAAAAACTCAGGGAAAAGCGCGGAAGCCGCCCTGAAGTACTACCTCTTCGGCGGCATGTCGGCGGCCTTTCTGCTCTTCGGCTTCAGTTATTTCTACGGGCTCGGCGGAACCACGAGTATCGCCGGAATCGAGCTGGCCATCAGCCGCTCGGGACCGAGCCCGCTGCTCTATGTGGCGTGGATTCTGGTCGTCGCCGGGCTGGGGTTCAAGGTGGCCGCGGTCCCGTTTCATCTGTGGGCGCCGGATGCCTACGAAGGCGCGCCGGCGCCGGCGGCGGCCTTCATCGCCTCGGTCTCGAAGGTCGCCAGCTTTGCGCTGCTGGTCACGCTCAGCCTGAACTGGCTGATGCCGGGTGTGTCGCTGGCCGGCGCCGGCAGTGCGCTCGAACAACTTGCGCGGCAGTACTCCCAGACGTGGCCCAGACTGGCCACGATTCTGCTGGTGGTGGCCACGGCCTCGATTCTCTGGGGCAATCTGGCCGCTCTGGTACAGGTCAGCGTCCGCCGTCTGCTGGCCTACTCGGCGATCGCTCATGCCGGCTACATTCTGCTGGGGATTGCGACCGTACGCGCCTACACGGGCGAGGGAAGCGCGCTGGCGTTTTATGCCGCCGCCGCCGCACCCGCCGCGCGCAGCGCCGGCGCCGTGCTTTACTACGTGCTCACCTATGGGTTGACCACCATCGGCGCTTTCGGTGTGGTAGCCGTCGTCGAGCAGGCCACGGGCAGCGATCGCATGGATGCTTTCATGGGGCTGCACAAGCGCAACCCGCTGCTGGCAGCGATCCTGCTTGTGCTGTTCCTGTCCCTGGCGGGAATTCCGCCACTGGTCGGTTTCTGGGCCAAGTTCAACCTCTTTGCCGCGGTGCTGGGCGTCTCCGCTGGCGTTGTCCCGTTCGCCCTGGTCGCGCTGGCAGTCGCCATGAGCGCGGTCTCGCTTTACTACTATCTGCAGGTGCTCAAGCGGGCCTACGTGATGGCTGCCGTCGAGGAGACGCCGCTGGTGGCGCGTCCCGTTTCACTGGCTGTATTGTTGGCGATTGCCGCGGCCGTTCTCCTGCTGGGATGTTTTCCGGCGCTTCTGCAGAACTGGATCGGAAGCTTTGTGCCGACCCTCTGAGCAGGGCGTTGTGGATGGTGGCAGAGAAAAATGCCGGAGCCTCGCCCTTCTCAAAGGGATTGTCCGCACAGGGCTTCCGTCCTGAAGCCTTGCTGTCTTTATCCGGTTGCGCGAGGAACCTCCGGCCCGGATTGGTACATTCGCGCCGCCCGGTGGGGGCGCTCACGCGGCAGACATTGGGGCAGGTGGCGCTCACGCGGCCCTGTCTTCAACGCGAGGGGTTGCGTTGGGTGGGAAACATTCCGGATTGATGGGCAAAATTCCTCTCTATTTATGTGTAAAGTAACTCATTCATTGGGAACGAACAGCACGAAGGTAATCTCCACGGGTAATGTTGCTCCTGAAATGGGCTTTTGTTAGTATCTGCAGAAAGCAAAAGACTTGACGCCGTCCATTGAAAAATCTGAAGAGAGTGGAAGTCAGTCTTCGTGCTGTTTTACTACACCGGGTGAAAAAGGTATGCAGCGCGCAGGCAGGAATATCCTGGCGTGGAACAGACGATTTGAAGGTGCGGACTGCAACCGGGAAGAAAAGGGTGAAGTAATGAGGAATCTCGGATTTTGGACGATGTTGAGCGCAGCCGTGGGTTGTGCTCTTTTGCTGATCAGTCCGCAGCGGGCCAGTGCGGATACCGTGACTCTGACTTCGGTCAACTATGGGCCGGACTCAGGCAAGGGAACGGGGCAGGGAAACATCTACCCCTACGGTTTTACGATCCAAAGCGGCACAACCAGCACAACCGCTTCGCTGATGTGCATCAGTTATGAGAGTGATATCGAATCCGGCGAAACGTGGAAGGCTAACGTGATTTCAGCCGCTGGCAACCCGCTTTACGAGCAAGCGGCTTATATCTTTTCTGAGATGGGTGCCAATGGCGCGGTCGATACACAGTGGGCCGAGTGGGAGTTGCTGGCCTCCACCTGGGACGGAGCCGATCCGACGGATTACAGCCTGCTGTCCGGGGAAATCCAAAGCCTGGGAATTGGGAACAGTGTTGACGGGATTCTCAGCGGAGCCGCGACCTGGGTTGCCGACAACCCTGATTCGTCCCTCTACTCGCAATACCTGATCTATGTTCCTGAAGACGGAACCCAGGTGCCGTACAGCGACGGAACTCCGCAGATCTTGATTGGAACCGCGCCCGAACCGAGTGGCTTGATCCTGCTGGGCAGCGGCCTGTTCTTTTTGGCCTTGCTGATGTACCGCAGGAAACAGAAGAACGCAGCATGAACAGCGGTTTGCGCCGGTGAAGGCAACCAGGTCTGCGTGAAGCGGCAGGCGCCCATGGAGACCCCGGTATCTTCGTGGGCGCGATCGTTCCACGCGCTGAAATTGAATCCTTGGTAATTGAATCCTTGGTTTCTGCGCCATGGATCCGGATGTTTTGCAGCTTCTCTGGATGCTGTCTGCAGGGATCTGTGCTGCGCCACGGTACCGCGCAAGCACCGGGCGTTGGCTTTCTGCTTCTGGATTGCGAGAAAGGCAGAGAAGCCGGGATCCGTTCTGGAGTTCCAGGCCAGACGGAGCTTGAGCAGGAAAAGGCGTGGTATCTTGGTATCATCGTAATCATCGCGGGAAAAAGGTCCGTATCCGGCTGCGGAGGATACTCCTTGACTTCGGGATTTGAGAGTTGTGAACAGCCGCAAGAAGGGATTTGCACATGACAAGAAATCTTTTGAAATACCTACTCATCCTTCTTTGTTTTGCCTTCACCACGTGCACGGCTGCTCATGCGCTTCTGTTCCGTCACTCTCCGGAGGTTGATCCCGGCATGGCGGTGAGCGCTTTTACGCTGCTGGCCGGGGCGCTTGCCGTGGCGCGTATCCGGCGCAAGAACTAACCGCCGGGAAACATACTGAAGATGCGTTTGCCTCCCAGCGATATTCCGGCTGAGGATATTGCTTCTCAGCCGCCGGGTTCTCTTGTCGTTCTGCGCCGCCTGGAAGGGCGGCTTTATTTATTCGGCCTGCTGGTGGCGATCGAATATATTTTCTGCTTCCCAGGCAGACTTTCGATCCTTCCGCACTGGAAGATTTTCGGAATGGTGACCGATGTATACGGTCAGATTCCCCTCTTTGCCTACGCAGTCTTTCTGGGCTTCGGCTACCCTCGCTGGAGATCCCTCCGGAAGGAGATCCCTTTCGGCCGCATTTTTCTTGTATTTCATCTTTTATGCCTGGCCGCGGTTCTGTGGATCGCACTGGCTGCGTGGAAATCGCCGGCCTGGCAGCTTTTCGATCCCGGAGGATCGATCGAAAGCGTCTTTTACGTGCTGGCGACCCTACTGCTGGCTCTGGCGTGTGTGCCGCTGGAGGGCTGGAGAACGGCGATTCGTTCGACAGACCGGTTGTGGCTCTATGCCCTGCTGGCCGGTGTGACCGGGTGGTTCGCAGGCGTTCCGATCAAGCTGCTTTGGAACGCGACCAGTACGGCGCAAAGCGGTGTGATGCAGCGCATCACCCTGGAGTCGGTGAGTGCGGTTCTCGGCGTTTTCCTTCACAATCTGATTGTTGATCCGTCGTCGTTCACCATCGGGGTGCCACGCTATTTGACCGTTATCGCGGCCGGCTGCTCGGGAATCGAAGGCCTCGGACTGGTGCTTATCTTCACTTCGTTCTGGCTTTGGTACACGAGGGCAGAGTGCCGCTTTCCGCAGGCTTTGCTGCTGATTCCCTGTGCGCTGGGGTGCAGCTGGCTGCTGAATATCGCCCGGCTCAGCCTCCTGATCCTCATCATGAACGCGGGCGCGCCCTATGTGGTGGGAGACGGCTTCCACGCCGTGGCGGGATGGGTTGCTTTCATCGTGATTGCGCTGGCGTTTTCCCGTGCGACGGTCAAGCTTCGCTGGCTGCGCAAGGCTCCTGCGGTTGCGGCGGGTTCTGCGGGGGGATTCAGCGCATACGCCGGCGCGGACGCACCGGCGTACCGGAGCCAGGAGCGCGGAGAGTCTCCGGCCGTCCGTGCCTATCTGATCCCTTTTCTGGCCATTCTGGCCGTGGGTTTTGTCTCCCGTGCCGCAACCGGGGGAGTTGACTGGTTCTATCCGATGCGCCTGGTGGCAGCGGCCGCCGCACTCTGGTATTTCCGGGCTGAGTTGAAGAATCTCGATTGGCGCTGCGGCTGGATGGCGCCGCTGACCGGCGCGGCGATCTTCATGCTGTGGATTGCTCCCTCCGCGATCGGGCATTTCCTGTGGGCGCATCCCTTTGCGCCCAGCACGACCGGCGCGGCGCTGGACGCGCTGAGGCCAGCGCTTCGCTGGGGTTGGATTGCGATCCGCTTAGCCGGCGCGGCGATCACCGTGCCCATCGCCGAGGAACTGGCCTTCCGCGGCTATCTGGCTCGCCGGTTGATGAGCCGGGAGTTTGACCGCGTTCCCTTTGCGCGCCTGACGGCTCCGGCCATCTTGCTCTCCTCGGTGATCTTCGGTTTGGAACATATGAAAGACCTCACGGATTGGCCGCATCTGGCGGTGGGCGCCCTGGCTGGCGTGGCCTTTGCCGGTGTGCTGCGCTGGCGCGGACGGATGGGCGATGCGGTCGTGGCGCACGCGGTCAGCAATCTGCTGCTGGCCGCATGGGTTCTCACCACTGGCGACTGGGTGCAGTGGTAAGTCTTCCCAAGCCATGCTTCCAGGCTGTCCGGTTCAGCGCTGGCGTGAATCATCCGCGGCAATCTGGCTGTTGCCGGCATCCTGCCGGCTCCGGCGGTTAGATTGAAGGCATGGGATCCGCCGTGGCCAATTGGAGGCAGGAACTGGGCGCGATGGTCTCGCTGGCGGTTCCGGTGGTGTTGAGCGAACTGGGCTGGATGGCGCAGGGCATCGTGGACACCATCATGGTGGGCAAGCTGGGTCCGGCGGCGATTGGCGCCGTGGCGTTGGGCAATGCGGTCTACTATACGCCGGCGCTGTTCGGCATCGGTCTGCTGCTGGGGCTGGATACGCTGGTGGCGCAGGCCTACGGGCGCCGCGACCATGACGAATGCCACCGCTGGCTGGCTCAGGGCATCTACTTGACGCTGGTTGTCACGCCTCCGCTGATGCTGCTGGTTGCTGCGGCCAGCTTCGGATTCGCCCACTTTGGCATCACGCCGCAGGTCGGCGCACCCGCGGCGGGTTATCTGCGCATTCTCAACTGGGGCACTCTGCCGCTGCTTGTCTACGGCGGAACGCGCCGCTATTTGCAGGGCGTGGGCGAGGTGCGCGTGATCACCCTGACCTACGTGGGAGCCAACCTGCTCAACTGGTGGGGCAACTGGGTGCTCATCTATGGCAAATGGGGGATGCCGGCGATGGGTGTCGACGGCTCGGCGCTGTCGACGCTGGTGGCGCGGGTTTTCATGGCGGTGGCGATGCTGGGCTTTGCCTGGCGCTACGAACGCCGGCGCGGGCATCCGCTGTTTCGCCACTGGGCCGGTCCGGAGCTGGTCCGGTTGCGGCAACTGGTGAAGCTGAGCGGTCCGGCGGCCGGTCAGGTGGTGCTCGAAGTCGGCGCCTGGAATCTGGCCACGCTGGCGGCGGGCTGGCTGACGCCGGTCGATCTGGCCACCCACCAGATTGTGCTGAACTATGCCAGTTTGACCTATATGGTTCCCCTCGGCATCTCGGCGGCCGCGGCGGTCAGCGTGGGCCACGCCGTGGGCGCCGGGGATGGGGCGCGGGCGCGCCGCGCCGGCTGGATGGCGCTGGGGCTGGGGGTGGGCTTCATGCTGCTGGCCGCGGTGGTCTTCCTGGCGGTGCCAGGGCCGCTGATCGCCCTTTACACGCGCGATCCGCGGGTGATGGCCGAAGGTCCGAAGCTTCTGGCCCTGGCCGCGGCATTTCAGATCTTCGACGGCACCCAGACCGTTTCCACAGGCGCACTGCGCGGGCTGGGCGAAACGCGCGCCCCGATGATGGCCAATCTGGCGGCCTATTGGGCGCTGGGGCTGCCGCTTGGGCTGGTGCTCTGCTTTGTTTTCCGATGGGGGATTTATGGTCTGTGGACCGGCCTCACGCTGGCCTTGATCGTCATTGCCGCGGTGCTGCTGGAGCGCTGGCGCCGGGATGCGGCGCGAGTGGCATGGCAGAACTGATGCGAGGCGGATCTCGGCGCCCGTGACAGTTTTGCAGCGAGCCTGCCGGGCAGCCACTGGCGCACCTAGCCCCCCCGGTGACTATAATCACAGTGCAGCGAAGAGTCGATGCTGTACTGATTTCACCCGAAGGGACTCCGCCACATGGCGACAAGCAGCCTTACCCTAGGCGAACGAGAGGGCAAAGAGCGCGCTCAGGCGCGCATTATCAACGATTTCAGCATCAACGTAGCGACGGTGAACGGCTCCGGCTCGCAATCCGCCAATAGCGTGCTCCTGAAGAGCATCTTCGGAATGGGGATTCCGGTAAGCGGAAAGAACCTGTTCCCCTCCAACATCGCCGGACAACCAACCTGGTTTCTTATCCGTGCCAGCAAGGACGGGTATGTTGCCCGCAAGCACGACTCCGAGGTTCTGATCGCGTTGAACCCGGAGACCGCACGGGAGGATGTGAAGGCCATGCCGGCCGGCGGGGCGGTCATTTACGAAGAGAATCTGAAGGTCGATGACGTGCGCAGCGACCTGTTCTTCTATCCGGTTCCCTTCGACAAGATCACGGCTTCCGTCTGCCCCGAGAGCAGGCTGCGCAAGCTGGTCAAGAACATGGTCTACGTGGGCGTGTCCGCGCAGTTGCTGGGAATCAATCTGGGCGTGGTGGAAGGTGGATTGCGCCGCCAGTTCGCCAAGAAGCAGAAGGTCTTCGACCTGAACTTTGGCGCTGTCAAGGCTGGCTTTGACTATGCCGAGGCGAATCTGGTCAAGCGCGATCCGTTTTTTCTCGAGCCGATGGATCAGACGGCGGGCAAGATCATCATCGACGGCAACGAGGCCTGCGCCATGGGCGCGGTCTTTGGCGGCGTGACGGTGGTGGCCTGGTATCCGATCACTCCCTCCACCAGCACCATCGATTCGCTCGGCGAACTGCTGAAAGAGCTGCGCGTAACACCGGAGGGCAAGGCAACTTACGCCGTGGTGCAGGCCGAGGATGAGCTGGGCGCCATCGGCATGGTGCTGGGCGCGGGCTGGGCAGGCGCACGCGCGATGACCGCGACCTCCGGGCCAGGCATGTCCCTGATGGCTGAACTGAGCGGACTGGGCTACTATGCCGAAGTTCCCGGCGTGATCATCAATGTGCAGCGTACCGGGCCTTCGACGGGCATGCCCACGCGCACGCAGCAGGCCGATCTGCTGTCGGCGGCATTTCTTTCGCACGGCGACACGAAGCACATTCTTCTGCTGCCCGGCTCGGTCAAGGAGTGCTACGAGTTGACAATCGAGGCCTTCGATCTGGCCGAGCGTCTGCAGACGCCGGTTTTTGTGCTCAGCGACCTTGATCTGGGCATGAACGACTGGATGTCGGAGCCGTTCGAGTATCCGCGGAAACCGCTGGATCGGGGCAAGGTGCTGAGCGCCGAAGATGTGGAGCGGATGGGCGGATTTGCCCGCTATCGCGATGTGGATGGCGACGGCATTGGCTGGCGCACGCTGCCCGGAACGCGCCACCCCCAGGCGTCCTACTTCACCCGCGGATCGGGACACAACGACGCGGCTCTTTACACCGAAAAGCCCGGCGAGTACCAGGAGGTGATGGATCGGCTGGCGCGCAAGTTCGAGCACGCGCGCACGCTGGTTCCGGCTCCGGTGACGGTGAAAAACGAAGGCGCGAAGGCCGGTTTCATCGCCTTCGGCTCGACCGATTGTGCGCTGCGCGAGAGTCTTGATCAGATTCGCAAGCGCTATGGGCAGCAGGTTGATTACCTGCGGGTCCGCGCCTACCCGTTCGCTCCGGCGGTGCTGGATTTTGTGGCCGGGCACGAACGCGTTTACGTGGTCGAGCAGAACCGCGACGCCCAGCTGGCCAGCCTGTTGAAGCTGGATTTGCCCGCTCCGGAGGTGGTCAAGCTGCGCAGCATCCTCCACTACAACGGATTGCCGGTGGACGCCGAAACCATCACCCAACAGTTTTCCCATCAGGAGGGCCTCTAAATGGCAACCACTACCGAGAGTCCCAAGGTCAACAACATAGGGCTTTCCATTCTCGATTACCGCGGCGGCAAGAGCACTCTGTGCGCCGGCTGCGGCCATAACGCCATCTCGGAACGGATCATCGACGCCATGTACCAGATGGGCGTGGAACCGGAACGTGTGGTCAAGATGAGCGGAATCGGTTGCTCGTCCAAGAGCCCGGCTTACTTTATGAGCCGTTCGCACAGCTTCAACGGCGTGCATGGACGCATGCCGGCCATCGCCACCGGCGCTGCCGTCGCCAACCGCACCCTGCAGGTTCTGGGGCTCTCCGGCGACGGCGACACGGTTTCCATCGGCACCGGCCAGTTTGTTCACCTGATGCGGCGCAATGTGCCCATGATTTACATCATCGAGGACAACGGCGTTTATGGGCTGACCAAGGGCCAGTTCTCGGCCACTGCCGACATCGGCTCCAAGCTCAAGCATGGAGCCGTGAACGAATTGCCGCCCATCGACACCTGCGCGCTGGCCATCCAGCTGGGCGCGACGTTTGTGGGACGGTCGTTTTCAGGCGACAAGAAGCAGTTGCTTTCCATGCTCAAGGCAGCCGTTGCTCACCAGGGAACGGTGATGCTCGATGTCATCAGCCCCTGCGTCACCTTCAACGACCACGAAGGTTCCACCAAGAGCTACAAGTTCATGCAAGCCAACGACGACCCGCTCAACGACGTGGGCTTCATCCCCAGCTTCGAGGAGATCGACGCCGATTTCGATCCCGGCCAGGTTTTGGACGTGCGGCTGCACGACGGCTCCACGCTGCGCCTGCGCAAGCTGGTCGAGAACTACGATCCCACCGACAAAGCCAACGCCGTGCGCACGCTGATGGAGGCGCACGAGAATCAGGAAGTTCTTACCGGCGTCTTCTATATCAAAACCGGGAGGCCGACCTACATCGACCAGTTGAACATGGTCGACGAGCCGCTGGCCACCTTGCCCGAGTCGCTCACGCGCCCGCCCCGGCAGGCTCTGGATGCGCTGATGGCCGCTTTGAAATGATGTTCGCGCCTGGAAGCAGCAGCAAAGCCCCGCAATCTGCGGGGCTTTGCTGTCATGAGGGGCGGTCCGGAGTTCAGCGCGCCGTGCCGCTTCTCGCTCCCAGCCTTTCCAGTTGAACGCGCGCCAGCGCGGCCTCGGGCGTCTGCGGATAGCGATGGATGAGCAGGCGCAGTTCATGGATCGCCGACGGCCTCCGGCCCAGCTTCAGCAGGGCCAGCCCCTTGTGCAATTGCGCAGCCGGAGCCTTGGCGTTGCCGGGGAAGCCCTCGATCACGGCGTTGTAGGCCTTGATCGCATCCCCGTACTTCTGCTGCCGGTAGGCGATCTCGCCCAGATAATACTGGGAAGCGCCGGCCAGTTCGTCCAGCGGATAGTATTGAATCACGTCCTGGAACTCGCCGGTGGCCACGCGAAACCTGGCGGCGTTGTAGTCATTCAAGGCGGCCTGGAAGGTGCTCTGGAGTGGAGGCGTCTGGCTGGCCGCAGGCAGCGCGGGCGCCGGAGCCGGGGCAGATCCGGTGCCGGGCATGGCGCCGGGGACCGGCATGGCGCCAGCAGCCGGCATGGCGCCGGAGGGTGGAGCCTGCGTGTTCTGCATCTGGTTCTGCAGATCCTGAATCGATTTTTCGAGCTGGGCGATACGCGTTTTCAGCTCGTCCACCGAATCGTTCAGCGATTGAATCTGGCCGGAGTTGGCATCCAGTTTTCCATTGAGCGCATCGTTTTCGTTGGCGATGTTCTTCTGGAGTGCGCTGACGGCAGCGGTCATCTGGTTGGCGTTGTCGGCGGTTTGCTGTGTCAGGTTCTGCATGACCGCAAAACCCTTGTCCACCGTGGACTGCAGTCGCTGCACATTGTCCAGCAATTGCTCGATCTGCGCCTGCATCTGGATGATCTCTTTCGATGTGGCGTGCGCGGGCTGGGCCGTGGCAGCCAGCAACAGTCCGCAGGCCGTCATCGCCAGAAAGCGATTGCCGAGAGTGCTTTTTCTCTTCATGGCTCACCTGAAAAGCAGTCAATCCTCGGCGGACAATGCGCGAGGAATGCTTTTTGCCGCGCATTGTCCGCCGTTGACAGCCCATTGTTCGTTGCAATTCTACTGATCCAGCGAAAAGCCGGCGCGGCGATTCAGCTGCCAGCAGGCCTCGGTGTGTTCGGTGCAGAAGGGCTTTTCCTTGCCGTAGCTGATGACGCGGATGCGATTGGCGGCCACCCCTTCATTGACCAGGGCATCCTTGGCGGCGTTGGCGCGATTCTGCCCCAGCGCCAGGTTGTATTCATCCGAGCCGCGCTCGTCGCAATAGCCGCCGATCACGATCTTGAGATTCGGATGGCTGACCAGATAAGCAGCATCCTGCTCAAGCGTGGTCTTGGCGTCCGGACGAATCGTGTACACATCGTAATCGAAGAAAATATCCTGCACGTGGGCTTTGAATTCCTGTTCCGCGCTCATGGAACTGGCCGGGACCGCGACAGCCGGTGGAGCGTTCACCGTGACTCGGGTGCTGGCTTCGGTCGTGCCGCCGGCACCTTTGGCGTCCAGGGTGTAGGTGGTGGAAACCGACGGCGTCACGGTCTTGATGCCGGAGGTCGTCACTTCACCGATGCCTTCAATGGAAGCCGAGGTGGCGTTGGTCGTGTGCCAGCTCAACTGAACCTGATCGCCGGCTGAAATCACGCTGGGCGTCGCGGTGATTTCCGCGGTCGGAGCCGGGATCATCGCGGGGGCTGTCTGGGCCGGCGGCGGCGCTTGCTTCTTCTTGCAGCCTGCAACAGCAACCAAGGCGATAACAAGAACAGCAGGAACGAGAATGCGATTTCGCTGTTTCAACGGATTACTCCTTTTGGGATTGTGGGTCTTGTGCGTCTACGGTAGAAATTGGTCCTCGTCTCCATGCGGTCTTCGCGATTTTCGAAGAGTTCTTCGGCGCACGAATCGCACGGGCTCGGACCTGTCTCTCCACGGCAAACATGGTTGTTGAGGCCGGCGCCGCATCGCGAACCGTGACAGACTGCCGCGCGCCGGGCGGATGCGCCCGCCCTTCCGGGCGAGCGGTCCAGGGAAGGGTGGCAACATCAACAGGATAGTGCATGAGAATCCCATGATCCAAGAGAAGATTCCATCCCGCGTCTCCATTGCGGCGGGCGATCTACTGCCAGCTCCAGTTGGGCATGAAATTGTCGTCCATGTGGGTCAACTGCTGCTGGCCGGTGCCGTCGGCCAGCATCGTCCAGATCTCGGTTCGCCCGCCGATCGACCGCTGGAAGACAATGTGCCGTCCGTCGGGCGCCCAGCAGGGGAAATCGTTGTTGCCGGAGTCGTGGGTCAGTTGCAGCCAGCGCATGCTGGCAATATCCATCACGTAGATGTCCTGCCCGCCGGGCGCGCCGGGGCCATATTTGCGGTTCCAGCTGAAGGTGAGGAACATCCCGTTCGGCGACCACGAGGGCGAAACCGCATAGCCGCCGTCGGTCATCCGGCGGACGTTCGAGCCGTCCTGGTCCATGATGTAAATCTGCGGCTCGCCGGTGCGTCCGCTCACCCAGGCGATCTGCGCGTTGGTGCGGGGATTCCAGGCGGGTGAGACGTTGGGGCCTGGGAGGTAGGTGATCCGGTGCAGATTGCTGCCGTCGGTGTTGACCACCCAGATCTGCGCATCTCCGGAGCGCGAGGAGGAGAACGCGATCTTCGTTCCGTCCTCCGACCAGGCTGGGGACTGGTTGCTTCCTCCGGCGTAGCCCGCCGGGAAGCTCACCATCCGCCCAAGCAAAAGCGAGAACATGCGGACGTCCCATCCTCTGCTTCCCAGCGAAGCAAAGGCGATGCGGGAGTTGTCGGGCGAGACGCGCGGCGACATCGAGATGGTGCCCAGATGGGTGATCTGGTGCTGATTCTCGCCGTCGTAGTCCATCGCCCAGATTTCCTTGGTGCCGCTGCGCGAGCTGACATAGTAGATCCTGGTCTCGCAAATGCCGTTGATGCCCCCGCCCAGCCGCAGGATGATGGCGTCGGCGAAGCGGTGGGCGATGGTCCGCGCCATCTCCTCGCTGGCTGCCTCGTTGTACTGCTGGGCGAGCACCTGCGGATTCGTGGTGTTGTGGGCGTCGTCGAGCCAGCCGTAGACGATCAGCCGCCCGTTCACGGCCGAAAGCGCGCCGAA
The DNA here is from genome assembly GCA_049976805.1 of Occallatibacter sp. Classification (GTDB taxonomy): domain Bacteria; phylum Acidobacteriota; class Terriglobia; order Terriglobales; family Acidobacteriaceae; genus Telmatobacter. Next base: position 16,220 of record JBMFHN010000031.1, read on the forward strand.
GGCCACCATGGCTGCGCTGGCCGGCGCCGCCGACCACTGCGCCAGGCTGATCTCCTGGGGCGAGCCGGGCATGGCCTCGGGGATCATGCTCTTCGAAACCACATCGAAGATGCCCGCGTTTTCCAGATCGGAAAAGAGCGTGGCGTCAAAGACCGCCTTCAAGGCCGGCGTCTGGGGATCCGCGCCCACCGGCTTGAAGTCGGCCGCGGCGATACGGATGCGCGCGCCGAGATTGGTGCCCTCGCGGACCCAGTCCTGAGCCCGGGAAAGCGGCGATGCGAGGGTTGCCAGGGCAAGCAGTGCAGAGAGAATCAAGCGGGAATGAAACTTCATCTGGGTTCTGATCCTTCCTCGTTGAAGAATGGACGGATAAGACGGCGTTCCGGATAGCGGCCAGCCTTGCCGGCGACTCCGTTCCGGCGCCGCGACTGCCGGCGGAATCTCCGCCCGGCTTTCATTCTATTTCGTCTCTTCGCCCATTCTCAGTACTGGCAATAATGCAGAACATTAACGGTGCTTCCTGTGTACTGCGAAGGCAGCGCTCCGAAGGTGTCCACGCGCTCGGCTGCGCGCAGGCAGGAGTTGTCCAGCGTGGTGCTGCCGCTCGAACGGTAAAGCTGGATGTTCGAAACACTGCCATCGCGGTGAATGACAAAAACGATGTAACAGCGGTCGCCGGCCGGGGTGCGCGGATCCACTTCCTGCCGGTACCAGTTGGCGGACATCTTGCGCGTGATGCCGTCCACGTACCAGCCGAAGCGGCTGCCAAAGTCGCCGTTATTCACCGCAGTCTGCTCGTTTGATCCGGTTTGCTGCGTCATCGCGCGAGGCATGGACGAGCCGGCCTGTTCTCCGTAGCGGGCGCGGTTGTCCGGTTTCGGCGGAGGCTGGTGCTGGGGTGTGCGGCGCTCGGTTTCGTGGCGGGGTTTGCGGGGCTTGCCCAGGATGGGAATCGCCTTCTCCGGGGCTGTCTGCCTGGCCTTGGGTGCGGGCAAGGCTGGGGCCTGGCTGGGCGTCTCGGTGGAGAGAACATTCTGATTCGGCTGTTGACTGGAAGGAAGGGGAAGCGCATCGGTCATCGTGACCTGAATTGCTCCGCCGCTGGCCGGACCGCCCCACAGGTTGTGATGGAACAGTCCGCTCAGAATCCCCCAGGTCAGCAGAATTCCGGCCAGGGCGGCGTGCAGCAGCAGCGAACCCGCCGCCGGAGCGACCAGCGGCTCGGGCGTCAGTTCCTCTTCCAGTTGCTCACCGCCTTCCAGCAGAGTATCCATGGTTTGAATGCCTGTTTTCCGTCGTCTCTGGCTGCCCCGCGAGAATCAGCCGCGGCCGGAGCCTGATGGTTTTTCCTCCTGGCGGCGCATCCTGTCCGGCAGGTCAAAGTCCGCTTGTATTCCTTGACGTAAGCGGCTGGGTGACGATGGATATGTTGCTGATCCCGGCTTGTTTGACCGCGTCCATCACGGTGGCAAAGGCTCCGAAGGGAACCCGCTCGTCGGCCCGAAGATAGATCACCTCGTGGGCCGGATCGACTCCCGCCTGATGCAACTTTTCGGGCAGGGCGTGCAGATTCACCGGCTGATCGTTCAAAAATACCTGTTGCTCGCGGTTGATGGTCAGCACCATCCGAGCCTGCGTAATCTCCTTGACCGTCCGTGTCCGGGGAACGGAAACATCGATTCCCGACTGCAGCACCGGTACGGTGATCATGAAAATCACCAGCAAAACCAGCACCACGTCCACCAGTGGCGTAATGTTGATGTCTGCCAGCGAACTCTGTGTCCTTCCGCTGCTATTTGTAAAAGCCACGCTCCACCTCGCGAACGCTCTCCCGGGCCGGTTCACGAACCGCATCGAGGCCCGCCGCCCGCGCCGGAGCCGACGCGCGTACCGGAATCTCCTCGAGCGAATTCAGCAGTTCGCGGCAGAAATCGTCGATGGCCGCGGCAAAGACCCGGATGCGCGCGCTGAACTGGTTGTAGGCCACCAGGGCGGGCACGGCGACAAAGAGGCCGGCGGCGGTGGTGATCAGCGCCTCGCTGATGCCCGGCGCGACGGCGCGCAGCGTGGCCGCGCCCTCCATGCCCAGGCCGTGGAAGGCGTCGATGATGCCCATCACCGTGCCGAACAGGCCCACGAACGGGCTGACCGAGGCGATGGTCGCCAGCCAGGTCATGCGACGTTCGAGCTGGGTCACGGCTTCGCTGGCCGCGGTCTGCGCCGAGCGCTCCAGCGGCGTCAGGTTGCGCGGCGGTCCGGAGCCGCCGGTCTGCCGCTTATAGGTTTCGTACACATCCTCGAAGACCTGCGCCAGCGGGCTTGCCTTGCACTCGGCGGCCAGCACGGCAATCTCCTGCAGGCGGTTGGCCTTGCGAAAGCCGCGAATGAACCGGCGGCTTTCCTTGGTCGCTTTGCTGAAAGCCGACATCTTGCCAAAGATTGCCGTCCACGAGTAAAGGCTGGCAAAGAGCAGCAACAGCAGAACAGCCATGGCGACCGGGCCGCTCTTGGAGAAGATATCGACCAGCTCGTTGGGTCCCTGGGCGAGCGGCAATGCCCCTTGAGCCGTGCCGCTGTCGGGCGGCAGTTGAAAGAGGAAAGCAGCTATTGGAATCGGCGTTCACCTCTCTCTTTACGGTATCAGACGGTCAGGGCGTCTCCAAGTTATCGGATATGGTTCCCACCCCGGTTGCCCCTGCTGCCGGGAAGCCGCGCCGGCAGCCGTTCATGCTATGCTGCGCTCGGATTCTGCTGTGGTTTTCCTGGTGCCCGATCCACCGGCCGGGGCGCAGCCAGCCGAATGGCTGCCCCCCGGAACGGAATGCAGCGAAGTTGCGGGATTCGTGCTTCTATTCGCCGGAGTGAACGCCATCATGCTCGTCGAGTTGCGCGCTGAAAATTATGCCGTTATCGATCACGCTGTCGCCGCCTTCGGCCCCGGCCTGAACCTGCTCACCGGCGAAACCGGCGTGGGCAAATCCATCCTGGTTGACGCGCTGGCGCTGCTGATGGGCGGCAAATCCTCGGCTGAGATCGTGCGCCATGGGGCCGACAAGGCGGTGGTCTCCTGTGTCTTCGAGTCCACGGCCGGCGCCGAGGGCATCCTCGACGAAAACGGGATTGATTCGGATGGCGGCGAGGTGATTCTGCGCCGCGAGATTCTGGCCTCCGGCAAGGGGCGCGTCTTTGTCAACAACCAGCCGGCGACGGTGGCCGTGCTGCGCCAGCTTGCTCCGGAACTGGCGCTGGTGCACGCCCAGAGCGAGAGCCTGTCGAGCTTCGACCAGGAGCAGCAGCGCATTCTTCTCGACCGCTTTGGCGGCATCTCGACCGAGGCCGTTGCCGCGGCCTATGCCGCATGGCGCGCGGCCCGGGAGAAACTCGACCAGCTGCTCCGGGGCGAGCAGGAGCGGATGCGCATGGCCGACCTGTGGAGCTACCAGAGCAAGGAGATCTCCGCAGCCCGCCTGGAGACGGGCGAAGACGAGCGGCTGGAAACGGAAAAACGCGTTCTGGCCAACGCGGAGAAGCTCTATGCCGCTGCCTTGGGAGCCTTTGAGCAGCTTTATGAAGGCGGCGCCTCGGCCGAGAGCGCCCTGCGCGCTGCCGAGCGCAACGTCGAGGAACTGGCCCGCTACGACGGGCGCTTTGCCGAGGCCGCACAGCAGCTTGCCTCGGTGCGCGCCACGGTCGGTGACATCAGCGCGAGCCTGCGCGACTACGCCGGGGGGATCAACGCTTCGCCGGAAAGACTGGCCGAGATCGAGGACCGGCTGGCCCTGATCGACCGGCTCAGGCGCAAGTACGGCAATACCGTCGCCGAGGTCATCGCCTTCGGCGAAGAAGCCGCCCGGAAACTGGCTGAAGTCGAGGATCGCGACGAGATTCTGAAAACGATGCGCAAGGATCTGGACGAGACGGTCAGGGTCTATCGGGCCACGGCCGCCGCGCTGACCGCCGAGCGCAAAGCCGCCGCCGTGAAGCTGGCGCAGATGGCCGAGGCCCAGATCAACTCGCTGGCCATGAAGGTCCGCTTCGAGGTCGCCGTGCATGCCGCGGCCGATGCGCCGAGCGAGGAGCGGAATCCGCAGAGCCAACAGCAGAAGCTGCGGAGCGAAAAGCAGCGATGGACTGCTGATGCTGAGCGCGGCCTGGGCGCGGCTGAAAATCCCGCGCAAGGCGAACCGGCCTTCCCTGCCGAAGAATCA
>JBMFHN010000032.1:0-269 GCA_049976805.1 Occallatibacter sp.
CTGCTTGGCTGCCTCCCGCGCCCGCACCAGATCCCGCAGCGCCTCGGAACCCGCGTCCGGAACCCATACCGCGGTCAGATCGCCGGCGCGATGACACCTCGCCAGTTTCGTAGCATCCCGCCGATCCGTCTTGACCCGGTCGCCGGCCTTCATCGGAACCAGTGTCGGGGCAATCACCGCACACTCCACACCTAGTTCAGTCAACTGCCAGTAGAGAACATAGCCCGTTGGACCGGCTTCGTAGCAGGCCCGCAAATGCTCCACCGGCC
>JBMFHN010000032.1:279-19974 GCA_049976805.1 Occallatibacter sp.
GCGACAGCAATCGTCTCGGCATGGACATCCAATCCCAAAAATCGTACCTTTTCCTTCATGACCGGTTCCTCTCCGCTTGTGGCTCTGAGTTGTGCTTCTCTACTGAGCACAGCCTAACCCACGGTCAGCGCATTGGACCGGTCACTCCATTTTGACTAAGCGTTGCCCGGAAACCGGATGGGTTGCGGAAGCTGTCGAATGGCAAGTTCCACGGCAAGCTGCGCGGGAGGCGGAACGGACGCTCACCGCCGTGGGCCGGTGCAGCCGGGGGCGCGTTTCCGGACGGCGCAGCGGCTGAGTGCGGGCGGGGGATACGCAGACTTATTCGGCGCGGACCGAGGGGGCGAGACTCCTGGCCGCCACGCGCCCCACGCCGCGCACAAGAGCCTTGATGGGCCAGGCTCCCCTTTCTTCCGGGAAGAAGATTTCGCCCGCGCGGCGGGCTTCCGGGTGGTAATACCAGCGTTTGAGCAGAGCCAGGTGGCCCTGACGGAGCGTGGCTGAAGGGGCATCATGATGGCCGGCGGACAAGGCGGCCAGCACGGTCTCCATGCGGGCTTCAAGCGCACCGCGGACGGCTCCGGCGGCGATCGCCGGGGGCTTTTCCGCGGTCCCGGATCGCGGCGGCGCGCCTGTTGCGGCAATGGGTTCAAGGGGCGCGGGCGAAGTTTCGAGGAGCGGCTCGATGGCCAGGGGATGAGCGAAGAGTGATGGAGAGCCGGAGTGCTCGTTCTGGATTCTCATCTCCTGGGTGGAAAATCCGGCCGGACCGCTCCAGCAACCGTTTTCATAGAGGAAAACGGCGACCTCGCCGGGGGTGGCCGAGGCCTGCAAGAGGACGGCGCGAAGCCGGGCAAGCGGACGCACCAGATCGGGGACTATCGCCCGCACGGCTTCAACGCGCTGCGCCTGAGCGTGCAGTGCCGCGGCGGCTTCGAACTCCAGATTGTCCGAGGCGGCGTCGCGCCGGACGCGGAGTTGCACCAGCTGGCTCTCGCCTCGCGTGGCCAGGAAACGCTCGACCGAGGCGGCCTCCTCGGAGTAACGCTCGTCCGTGCAGCCCCGGTAGCAGGGCGCCAGACACATCTTCATCTCCGCGTAGACGCAGCCGGGATGGGACGGGTTGGGATCGAGATCCTCCACGCAGCGGCGCAACAGGAAAAGCTTCAGCGTCTCGTCGGCAAAGCGCTCGGCGGCGGCGCGCGAGGGGAACGGCCCGTAGGCCCAGCCGGCTTCGCGCTGGCTGGGGCGATGGGTGACCACAATGCGCGGATAAGCGTTCGCCCCCAGAAAGCGGACAAAAGCCGGGGCGCGCAGATGCATGCGTTCGATCGCCTTGTCGCCATACATTTTCTGGTGCAAATTGAACTGCACGAGCAGGGACTCAAACTCGGAACCGGTCAGACGCCAGTCGATGCGGCGCACGCGGGCGGCTAGCTGCAGGCGGCGGGGATGGCGCGCCGAGGGCTGCAGCAGGCGTTCAAGGCGAGCGCGCAGGTTGGGTGTGCGGCCAATGTAGGGCTCGGAGCGCGCTTCGGAGTTTCCCCCGGCAGAGGAAGACCCGTTCACTGGCGGGGCGGCCAACTCGATCGAGAAGACAGCCGGAGATGCCGGCAGGCGGTCCAGAGCCGCCCGCGCATCGGCCGGGTCGAAGGCGAGCGAAGCGGGAAGCAACTTCTGCGCCATCACCACCCCCGCTCAGGCTCCCGCCACCGTCATTCCGTCGATGCGCAGCGTGGGCGAGGCCACGGCGCCGCGAAACTCCAGGTCATTGCCGACGGCCACGACGTTCAGCAGCATCTCGCCGAGGTTGCCGGCGATGGTCACCTCTTCGACGGCGTGGGTCAGTTGGCCGTTTTCGATCCACAATCCGGCCGCGCCGCGCGAATAGTCGCCGGTGACCGTGTTGACGCCGAAACCCATCAGGCGGGTGACGTAGAAGCCGGCGGGGATCTCCGCGATGATCTGCTCCGGGGTGAGCACACCGGGTTTGAGATAGAGATTGCCGCAGCCGATGCCGGGCGCGCCGGCCAGCCCGCGCGAGGCATTGTGGGTGGATTTCATGCCCAGCTTGCGCGCGGCGTAGGTATTCAGCAGGTAGTTGGAGAGCACGCCGTTCTCGATCACCACCGTGCGCCGCGAGGGCAGGCCTTCGCCGTCGAAAGGCGAGGTTCCGAAGCCGCCCATCCCGGTGGGCAGCAGCATCGTACTGTCATCCATGAGATTCAGGCCAGCGGCGGCGATCCGCTCGCCCAGCCGGCCCGCCAGGAAGGACGCGCCGCGCCAGATGGCGTCGCCCGCGACGGCTTCAAAAAGGGAGCCGGCGAGCGTGCGCGCCGTCTCCGGCGCAAAGACGATGGGGACGCGCTGCGTAGGGACGCGCCGCGCACCCAGAAGGCGCAGAGCCCGGCGCGCGGCCTCCCGGCCTGTTTCCTCGGGAGAATCCAGATCCTGGAGCCGGCGCGCGCTCGACCACCAGCCGTCGCGCTGCATGCGACCATCGGCATCGGCAGCCAGCGGGGCGGCCGCGATGCCGGCATAGCTCGAACGGTAAGCGCCTGTGAAACCGCGCGAGTTGACCAGCGCCCGGCACCCGGTGGAGGCGTCAAAGCTACCCCCTTCGGAGTTGGTGATGCGCGGGTCGAAGGCGAGCGCCGCAGACTCGGCCCGGCGGGCCCACTCGATCCGTTCAGCGGCGGGAAGCGAGTAGACATCCTCGCTATAAAGGCGCAAATCGCCGCCGCAGGAGCCGAACTCGGCTGCTTCGGGCAGTCCGGCAAAGGGGTCTTCTTCGGTGATCCTGGCCAGAGCCAGAGCGCTCTCGATCAGTTGCCGAATGCCCTCCGGGGTCAGGTCGCTGGTGGAGGACGACGCCGACCGGCGGCCAAGAAAGACGCGCAGCCCGAGGGCCCGTGAACCGGACTCCTTGAGCGTCTCCACCACGCCCATGCGTACGTTGACAGAAAACTCGTCGCCTGCGCGCGCCACCGCTTCGGCGTCCGTGGCCCCGGCCTTCATGGCGAGGGCCACGGCATCGGATGCCAGGGAGACAAGATCGAGAGAAACCGGATCGGACTCAACCGCGGTTGGGAGCATGGGTCAACACTACCAAAATCCCCGCCTGCGAGCACACGGCAGAGAGGGTGCGGTCCGCCGGCGCCGCGCCAGATCGCACCGCTCCTCGCCTTGCCTCGGACCCTCCCGCCGCTTATTTCCCTTCGGGAAAATCGGCGCCGACGGTAACGCTCTCCCAGGCGGCCATTTCCTTTTGCCGCTGGGCAATCTTGTCGCGGAAGCGCGTCAGCGCGGACTTGCCGAGCAGCAGGTGAACGGGCGGCTCGGGCGAATCGGCCACGGCGAGGATCGCCTCGACCGCCTTCTGGGGGTCGCCCGTCTGCTTGCCCGATTGCGTCTTGAGATACTCCCTCGCCTTGCCCGCCGTGTTGATGTATTCAGGCAGTTCCCTGGCGGCCAGTTTGCCGGAGCGGCCCAGAAAATCCGTCCGGAACGGTCCCGGTTCGACGATGGTGACGTGGACGCCGAGGGGCGCCATCTCGGCGGCGAGCGCCTCGCTGAAGCCTTCGACGGCAAACTTCGTGGTGTTGTAGAAGCCCCAGCCCGGCATGCCGATCAGCCCGCCGATCGAGGAGAGATTGAAGATGTGTCCGCTGCGCCGCTCGCGCAGATGGGGCAGAAAGGCGCGGGTGGTGCGGATGAGTCCGTAAATGTTGGTCTGGAACATCGGCTCGAACTCGGCTTCGGCAACCTCTTCGATCGCCCCATTGACGCCGTAGCCGGCGTTGTTGACCACCACGTCGACGTGCCCGAAGGCGGCGATGGCCTGCTGGGCGACCGACTCGATCTGGGCGGGCCGGGTCACGTCGAGCGTCATCGCGCGCGCCCGGTCAGGATAAGGGGCAACCAGAGAGCCGAGCTTCGAAACATCGCGGGCGGTGGCGATGACCCGCTCTCCGCGGCGCAACACCTCCTGGGCGAGCAGGTAACCGAAACCCGTGGAACTTCCCGTGATGAACCAGACACGCGACACATGAGAATCCGTCATCGATCTTTCTCCTTTTTCACATTGCCAGCCGGCTCGATCCCGAGCCGATCTTTATTAGATGCGGCAACCTCGGGGGACGTCGCACGGAAGGCGGCCGGCCGGCGAAGCATCCAAACTCGGGCGCAAGGCTCCCCTGCTCACCCCGGAGATCGAGACGGCCAACATCCCGGCTCGGGGATCTGCCCAGGAAATCGTTATCGAATCTGCCTGGAGTGTTTCCCGCCAGACCGGTTTCAGCGGCCCGTCCCCCCCACGGTCATCTTGTCCAGCTTGATGGTGGGCATTCCCACGCCGACCGGAACGCTCTGGCCGTCCTTGCCGCAGGTGCCGATGCCCTGGTCGAGCTTCAGGTCGTGGCCCACCATCGAGACGTGCTTGAGCGCCTCGGGACCATTGCCGATCAAGGTCGCGTCGCGCACCGGGGCGGTGATCCGGCCGTCTTCGATCAGGTAAGCCTCCGAGGCCGAGAAGACAAACTTGCCGTTAGTGATGTCCACCTGACCGCCGCCGAAGTTGACCGCATAGAGGCCCCGCTTGACGCTGCGGAGAATGTCTTCGGGCGAGTCGTCGCCAGCCAGCATGTAGGTGTTGCTCATGCGCGGCATGGGGATGGACTGATAGCTCTCGCGGCGGCCGGAACCGGTGTCGGCGATGCCCATCAGCCGGGCCGAGAGCTTGTCCGAGAGATAGCCGCGCAGAATGCCGCCCTCGATGAGGACCGTCTCCTGCGTCGGCGTGCCCTCGTCATCCACATTGAGCGAGCCGCGCCGGCCGGCCAGGGTACCGTTGTCGACGACCGTGACCTTGGGGCTGGCCACCCGCTGGCCGATCAGCCCGGCAAAGGCCGAGGTCTTCTTGCGGTTGAAGTCGGCTTCGAGGCCGTGGCCGACCGCCTCGTGGAGCAGGATTCCGGGCCATCCGGGGCCAAGAACCACTTCCATCTCGCCAGCCGGAGCGGCGACGGCTCCCAGTTGCAGAATCGCGCCACGCGCGGCTTCGCGGGCCAGTTCTTCCGGGCTTTTGCTCCCGGTGAACTGATCGATTCCGGCCCGGCCGCCGCCGCCTGCCGTGCCCCTGGTGGTGGTGGCGCCCTCGGTGGCGAGGACGAAGACGTTGAGCCGGCAGAGGGGCTGGGTATCGCTGGCGAAGGCCCCGTCGCTGGCGGCGATGAGGATGCGGCGCAGATCTTCGCTATAGCTGGCGCGGACCTGCACGATGCGCGGATCGAAGGCGCGCGCGGCGCGGTCGGCGCGCAGAACCAGTTCGAGGCGCGCGGCCAGGTCCGGATCGTAGCCGCCCACGGGAACCGGATAGAGGTTGGCCGCGGGTGCTTCCGTGAAGCCCCGGACGGATTGCCTGGCCGGAGCGGAGGCGATCAGCGCGGCCGTGCGTGCGGCGCGCAGCAGGCGTTCGGGGCTGAGGTCGTCGGTGTAGGCGTAGCCGGTGCGCTCGCCCGAGAGCACACGGATGCCGCAGCCGGCGCTGACGCCCTGCGAGGCGGATTTGACGATTTGCTCGTCCACGCCCAGGGCGGTCGCGGCCACCGACTCGAAGTAGAGGTCGGCGTAGTCGCCGCCGGCCGCGAGGGCCTCGCCCAGGCAGCGCTCCAGCAGGCGCTCGGTGATGCCGAACTTGTCAAAAAAATACCGCTTGTGGCTCGGACGCGGGGAAGCAGCCGGTGTGCTCATCTTGCCTTTCAGTGTACGCTCGCACCGGCCGGACCGGGAGTCGGCGGCAGGGGTTTCTGCCCGCCATGACGCCGCTCTTCCAGATCCGGATGCAGGGCCGCATTTTGGATCCCCATGCGCAGGGAGAGAAAGACGCTGGCAGAAAACATGGGCGCAGAAAACATGGAAGCGGCAAGCCGCAGCTGGCGATTTCCCGAGAAAATCCCTGATCCAGCACGGCAGCAGCGTGGTAGATTGCTGGCATGAGAAAGATCCTTGCCGCGGCGCTGCTCCTGATGGTCCTTTCGACCCCGGCTTTTGCCGGCTTGTTCCATCATCATCACCATCAGCACTATGCGCATTTTCACCGCTCCCATCCCGGTCATCTTCGCCCTCATCGCCCTCGCCCTCACCGTCATGCGCATGTTCGCCGTCTTCACTCCCACAACGCTCACCACCAGGGGTGAGGCGGACTCTGGCCGTGACGTGAGGCGAAATCATCCCGGGGCAGAGTTGGATCGCGGCCCATTTTTCAGCGGCCGAGAAACAGAGTAAAGTGAGTAACATGACAGACTTGGACAGCCTTCGATACCCGATCGGCCGCTTTTACCCGCTGGCCAGCACCACGGCCGGCATCCGCTCGGCGCACATTCACACTCTCCGCCTGCTGCCGGAGCGGTTGCGCGCGGCGGTGGCAGGACTGAATGACGAGCAGCTGGACACGCCCTACCGCGAGGGAGGCTGGACAGTGCGTCAGGTGGTACATCATATGGCCGACTCCGGCACCAACGCCTATATCCGCTTCAAGCTGGCGCTCACCGAGGATTGGCCCACGATCAAGCCCTTCGACCAGCCGGCCTGGGCCGCGCTGCCCGACAGTCTCCGCTTTCCCATCGACAGCTCGCTGAGCATCCTCGACGGTTTGCAAAGTCGTTGGGTGATGCTGCTGGAATCGCTCAGCGAGGAGGACTTCCGAAAGGGTTACAACCACCCTGAGCGGGGTCGCCAGAACCTGGCCGAGGCGCTGGCCCTGCACGACTGGCATGTGCGTCATCACACGGCGCATATCACCGCCCTGCGTGAGCGGATGGGCTGGTAGGGGGAGCGCGGTTTTGAGCGAGCAGCTCCCGGCCGAGGCCGCGGCCCAACTGGCCGAGCGCATTGAGCAGTACCTGGCCGACCATCCGGAAGCGGCGGTGATCGAGGATGGCCGCGTGCTCTTCGACATGCGCACAGCCCGCTACGCCGTGAGCGAGTCCCACGGGCGCTGTCTGCTGCAGTTCTGGAGCGAGGAACGCAACCTGATCCGCACCGTGGTGGGAACCGAGCAGCGCGCCCAGTGCCTGCGCCTTTCCACGCGGCGGATGGGCGCGGCCAAAGCGCAGATTCTGGAGCTGGTTTCCAGCTGCGACCGGCGCACGCCCACGGCCCGCGAGGCGGCGCGGCGCAGTTATCAGCGCCTGCTGGAGCGGGTGTTGAGCCGGGCGTTTCTCGGTGCGAAGCTGGACGGCTTTCGCTCGGCAATGGATCTGGAGCACAGCTTCGGGCCGGCCTATGTGCGCGGGCGGCTGCTGAAGGGCACGGCAGCCGAGGCGGTGATCGGCGTGGGCGAGGCGGAGTCGGCGGCGCTGGTCGACGGCGTCCTGACGCTGGGCATTCTCTGGCTGGACCATTGCCGGCAGCACGGCGATAGCCGGCGGCACTTTGGCGGGCTCAAGGTGATTGTGCCGCCCGGAGCCTGGCGCACGACGGCCGAACGCATGGCCTGGCTCAACCTGGCCGCCGCCGATTTCCAGCTTTATACCCTCGATGAACACGGCGAAGAGCTTGCCGCAGTGGATTTTCGCGATACCGGCAATCTGGAGTCGCGGCTGGTGCACGCCTTTTCCGCCCCGGCGGCGATCGAGCGCGCGCAGGCGGGAATCGACCGGCTGCGGGCGCTGGTTCCCTCCGGGGCCAGAGAGCGGGTCGAACTCCACCCCCGCTCGGCCACCGAAGTGGGACTGCTGCTGCATGGGCTCGAGTTTGCGCGGGTGCGACAGGGCTTTTCCGCCCACTCGTTTGCGCACGAGGATGAGATCAGCTTTGGGGCGGGAGCCAACGAGACCCCGCTGACGCCGGAAAACGAACCGCTCTGCCGCGATCTCTTCGCGCGGCTTTTCCTCAGCCGCCACAGCGATGGCGCACACACCGATCCGCTCTTCCGTCTGCAGCCGGAACGCTGGCTGGAGTCCCGGCTGCGGGCCGAGATGGCTGAACTGCTGCCCGGGCTGCGCGGCGATCTGCTTTACACCCAGGTGCCGGCGCTCGCGGCCGGCGACCGGGCTCTGCTGGATCTGCTGACGCTGGACCGCAACGGGCGGCTGACGGTCGTCGAACTGAAGGTGGACGAGGATCTGCACCTGCCGCTGCAGGCCCTGGATTACTGGATTCGTGTGCGCGCGCTGAACGCCGACCGGCAGCCGGCGGCCGGCAACGAGGGCGGACGGCCGCTCTCGGCCTTCGAGCGCCAGGGCTATTTCGCCGGCGCCGCGGTTTCCGCCGAGGAGCCGCGCCTGCTGCTGGCCGCGCCGGCTTTGCGCATTCATCCCGCCAATGAACCCGTGCTGCGCTACCTTTCGCCGCGGATCGAGTGGGAACTGATCGCGCTCTCCGAGCACTGGAGACGCGAGTTGAAGGTCGTTTTCCGGAAGCGGAGCGGGGAACAGCGCCTTTGACGAGCCCACCTCGCTATCTTGGTTTTTTACGCCCGGATTTCCTCGTGATTTCCCTATCGCCACTTACCGATCCGGCCCGGAAGGGGATGACTTGCGCGGCATAGGCGGCATCTTTCTGTCCGAAGGGGCTTTCGATCCTTTCGTGCTGCTTCCGGCTCGCTGCGCGGGGAGCCGGTAGCGGTGTGTGTCAGAGCCGGTTTGTTTCCGGCCGGAGCCGCCTTGGCCTCGAATCCGTACTCAGCAGTTCCTCCGCGTTTAACTCCGGCGAGCCACTGGGAAGATAGAAGACTGCGATCTGGTCTTTGTTTTCCTGGAGCCATTTCTTCAGAGCCTTGGAGGGATGCACGCGCAGGTTGTCGAAAATCAGGAAGACTCTTTTCCTGCGCCCATGCACAAGGCGCTTCACGAAGCCGATCAGGATCTTCGCCTTCGGCGCGCCGGAAAAAGTTCTTCCAGCGCATCTCGTCCTTGTGGGCCGCCGTCGAAATCACGCTTCAGCCTGACAGAATGTTTGACTCATTCGGTCCGGATCGGCAACGCCTTGATCCTGACTTCGGAAAGGCCGCGGCGCCATTCGATCGCCTTCCGAGGGGAAGCCATTCATTCGGCAAGCAACGCGTTCCGGGCCCTTTCGCCGGCTCCTTCATGAACAATGCGAGGAACCATGCGAACGCGCGAGGCAATACCCGGCTCTGTCGATATGTATGTTATTGGTGAGCAGCAATTTTCCGACCGCCGTGATCTCTGCGCATCTCTCGCCGCAGCCGTGCAGTTCAAATGGATTGTTGTAGGATAAGGAAGAAAGAGAAAAGGAGATATTGATTGTATGCCGGCAAAACGGATTGGCATTCTCACTGGAGGCGGCGATGTCCCAGGCCTGAATTCGGTCATCAAGTCGGTTGTTTACCGGGGAACTGAAATCGGCTGCGAGGTCATCGGCATCCGGCGTGGATGGGAGGGATTGACGCACGTCGATCTGAAGGATCCCGCCAGCCGTTCGCAATACATCCTGCCTCTGAATCGGGAGAACACGCGCACGATTGATCGCACGGGCGGTACGTTTCTGCACAGTTCGCGAACCAGTCCTACCCGGATGCAGAAACTTCCACCGGTGTTGGAAGGTCAACAGTTCGCCGGCAGGCAGACCACCCAAAATGGCGTCACCACGACACTCTACGACGTGACTCCTGCGGTGCTGAAAAATATCGAGGCGCTGGGACTTGAATACGTAGTGGCGATTGGCGGCGATGACACGCTCAGTTATGCCGCTGAACTGGACCGGCTCGGCGTCAAAGTGATTGCCGTGCCCAAGACCATGGATAACGACGTCCGCAACACGGAGTATTGCATTGGATTTTCGACCGCCATCACGCGCGCCATCGACGCCATTGGGAGACAGCGAACGACAATCGGCTCCATGGAGCGCATTGGCATCTTCCGTGTTTTTGGCCGCGATGCCGGCTACACGGCGCTTTTCACCGCCTATGTCACCTCGCTGCGCTGCTGTATTCCCGAGCACAAGGTGGATCTGCAGCGGCTGATCGACATTCTGGTCACCGACAAGCGCAACAACAGCAGCAGTTACTCGCTGGTGGTTCTCTCCGAGGGCGCCGAGTGGGAGGGATACACGGTCAAGGAATACGGCCCGCCCGACGCCTTTGGCCACCGCAAGAAGATGAACGTGGCGGAAGATCTGAGCAACGAAATCAAGGCCGCCACCGGTGAAGACACCGTCGTCAGCGACCTGACCTACGACCTGCGCTCCGGATCTCCCGATTTCATCGACCGCATGGTCGCCATCACTTTTGCCGGAATGGTCATGGATGCTTTGAAGGAGGGGAAGGCCGGTCTGATGACAGCCATCAGCGAAGGATGTTATACGATGGCGCCGATCCCGGATCCGAAGCTGGGACCGCGCAAGGTGGATGTCGCCGCCATGTACAACACCGAGCGCTACCGGCCTACCTACGATTGCAAGCAGGGGCTGCCGATTTTCCTGATGCGCGGATGATATGCTCACGCGACCCGGCCGGAGGGAACACCGAACTGTCCTGTTGTTTTTCGCCTGGGAACCGATCGTCGCGGTATTGTTGTGCCGATCGGTTTGGCCCCTCCGGCCAATCCTTCAGCCCGATTGCCGGGGCGATGGCGGAAGAGCGCGCGGAAGCGGATGGATTCGCAGTTTCTTGCGC
The DNA here is from genome assembly GCA_049976805.1 of Occallatibacter sp. GTDB lineage: Bacteria > Acidobacteriota > Terriglobia > Terriglobales > Acidobacteriaceae > Telmatobacter. Next base: position 10,919 of record JBMFHN010000032.1, read on the forward strand.
TCTTCGGCAATGCCTGGGTACAGCAAGGCAATGGGATGTTTTGTCGGAATCAGGGGAGCCGGGTAGCGAAGATGACGCCGGCCTGCGCCGAGGGGGCGCAACAGCGGACAAGCAACGGATGCGGAATCTTGGAGAGACGACGGCGAGAAATGGATCGTCCCGAATGGCGCAACAGCGAACAAGCAACGGATGCGGAATCTTGGCCCGGCCGCTGAGAACCGCGCAGCTCACCAGCACGCCGGCGTTGCAGCCGAACATCCCGCCCACCGGTCATCGTGTCCGTGCGGGGGGACCGCAACAGCCATCTGAAAAACCTTCCGGCATGCACTGCTCGATAAAAAATGCCGTACACTCGGAGAGGAACAGGAACTCCCCTTGAAATCCGGATTTGTCGCTCTACTGGGCCGGCCGAACGCCGGTAAAAGCACGCTGTTGAACGCCCTGACCGGCGAGAAAGTGGCGATTGTCTCGGCCAAGCCGCAGACGACTCGCAACCGCATCGCTGGAGTGGTCGAGGTGGGGGCGCGGAAAGGCGTGCACCCGGCCGCGCAGATCGTCTTTGTGGATACGCCTGGTGTGCACAAGCCAGGTTCGCACCTGGACCGGCGGATGTTGCAGGAGGTGCACGAGGCCTTGGAGACGCGCGACCTGGTCCTGGTTCTGATGGACGCCACGCGCCGGGTCGAACTGGCTGCGGCGGATGCGCAGCTTCGCACTGCCGACTCCGGAATGCCTGCCACGGAAACGGAAGCCGCAACAGCCACACGCAGAATCGCCGGCGGAGCCTGGGCCAGTGAGGATGAATTTCTCTTTGGCCTGATTCGCAAGCTCGACTGTCCGGTTTTTCTGGTGCTGACCAAGATCGATCTGGTGGCCAAAGACCAGTTGCTGCCGCTGATCGATACACTCAGCCGGCAATTCGGCTTTGCCGCGGTCATTCCCGTCAGCGCCCGCAAGCGCGATGGACTCGATCTGCTGATGCGCAAGATTGTGGAGGTGCTGCCCACCGGGCAGCGCTATTATCCCCCGGATCAGTACACGGACCAGCCAATGCGTTTCATGGTCGCGGAGCTGATCCGCGAGCGCATCCTGGCCGAAACCGGCGAAGAGGTTCCTTATGCCTCGGCAGTCGTCATCGAGCGCTTCGAGGATCCCGAACCTGAGCCTGCGCCGCTGGGGAAGAAGGGAAAAGCCTCGCCGCGTCTTCCGCTGACACGCATCGCAGCGGCAGTTTATTGCGAGCGCGAAGGTCAGAAGGCAATTCTGATCGGCAAGGGCGGCTCCAAGTTGAAGGCAATCGGCAGCGCAGCCCGCCGTCAGATTGAATCCCTGCTCGGCACACGGGTCTTTTTGCAGTTGCACGTGATCGTCGAGCCCGGTTGGCGCGAATCGCCGGGCTTTGTCGAGTCGCTGGACTGGAGAAAGCAGATGGAAAGGCTATCAAGCCCGCCGCTCCAGAACAAGTGATGATCGGGCAGGCGTGGATGACCGCAGCGGGCCCATCCGAATCCGGGTCTGCTCCCGATCTGCTTTCTCTGCGCGGCTCATCCGATTCCGCTTGCAAGAAGCGCCCCGGCGGAATGCTTCCTTGAGACGGAAAACTCTTCTGCTCCGGGGCGTCGCAATGTGGCTACCGTGCCGAGGCGCCCCGGTTCGAGCTGCGATCGATGCCTCGGCGCCGCCTCAGACAACTTCCTTCCGTCGCAAGAACTCACGCCGTGTTCGACATTGGAATTACGCATTCATTTCATGCCGGATCAAGAAGCAACGTGCGCGAATCGTTCGATTCCCGGTAACGCGACCAGCAAAGACACGCTCAAGCCCCTTATATCAAGGGGCTTTCTCCTTTGCTGGAAAACCTGCTGGCGCGTGCTGGTGGCACAAAGCGCATCATCCGGGGCACATCCTGTGGCACGCAGGTTGGTCCACAGCGCCGGCTCATCCATTCGCGGATGGTCCCGCCGGGCACGCATGCGCACGCCCGAGCATTGAGGTCCGCCCATTCGGGATGCATTTCACGTCACTTCTTTGAGGATTTGACCGGTAAGTGCCGGCCTGCTTGGCGCAAGCTCCGGTCTCCGATCAAGCTGCGCTCCGGTCTGGAAACTGCTTCATCCAGCGCAGGAACGGGACCATGGTCAGGCCCTGCACAAAGACGGAGAAGGCAACCACGGCGAAGCTGATGGTGATGATTTCATTCCGAAGCAGGATCGTGGCGGGAAGTCCCAGGGAAAGAGCCAGCGCCATGGCGCCGCGCAACCCGCCCCAGAACAGGACGTGCTGTTGGCTTGCGGTGACGCGCAGCGAAGAACGCGCAAACAACAGGCAGCAGGGGTAAATGGCGACTGCCCGGCCGAATGTCACCAGGAGGATGGCAATCCCCGCCGCCAGCCAGATGGGCGCGAAATTCTGATGGGCTTCGTGTATCCCGATCAACAGGAAGACCAGCGAGTTGGCAACGAAAGCGGCGTACTCCCAAAATGCCTGCGCAGCTTCTCTTCCCCGCGCGGAGAACGTGCTCCGCGGTCGAAAGTTGCCCATTACCAGCCCTGCCGTGATGGTGGCCAGAACGCCGGACAAGCCCAGGTGATCGGCCAGCAGAAACGATCCATAGGCGGCCACCGTGGTAAAAGTGATTTCGACCAGATGGTCATCCGTTCGCCCGGCCAGCAGGAGGGCGCCGAGCGCAACCGCCGCGCCACAGAGGATGCCGCCCCCGACCGTTTGAAGGAGTAGAAGGGCGATTGCAGACGGGGCAGGCACCGGTCCCCAGGAGAGGGCCACCACCACGCCGAAGGCCACCGCGGCCGTGCCGTCGTTGAACAGGCTCTCAGCCTCGATAAGCACCAGCAGGCGGCCGTGCGCTTTGGCCTCCTTGAACGTGGTGATCACAGAGACTGGATCGGTGGCGGCGATCAGAGCTCCGAAAACAAGAGCGTTGATCCAGGGCCAATGAGCCAGAAAGTGCATTCCCGTCGCGGTCACGCATCCCGAAAGCACGACGCCCAGCGATGCCAGTACGGAAATGACAGCGAAATCCCGGCGCAACTGCGCCCAATCGATGTAAAACGCGGCTTCAAAGAGGAGCGGAGGCAACAGGGCGGTGAAGATGAGATCTTTGGTCAGGTGAATCTCGGGCGCGTAGGGCGAAAGCGCCAGGAGAATGCCAGCCGCCACCAGGCCGGCGCTGTAGGGCAGGCGCAGCCGCCGGGTCAGCATCGCCACCACGGCAGCAATCAACAGCAGCAGCGTTCCGCCTTGGAAAGTAAGATCCATCTTTTCGTCCCGGGCGCTCTGTCCGCACCGCGGTGATTCAGCCCCCCTTGCGTTCGCCGCCGGCCGAAAGCCTCTTTTACCTCCAGTCGTCGCGCACTTCGGTCGGGCCCTGATGGATCACGGCGTCGAAGCCGGTGTGCTTCTTGACGAAAATCTCGCTGAAGGACCGGTCCTGGCGAAGCAGGACGGCCTGCATCCGGACCATCTCGAGCAAGGCGAGAAAAAGGACAATCAGCGCCCGCTCGCTGCGCGTATGGCGCAGCAGGCGGCTGAGGGCCACGGGCTTGTCTTCCATCATCAGGCGGCGGGCCAGAAACTGGATCATCTGGGCCACGGTGACCGAGTCCTCCTGAATGTCGAGAACCGGACGCCGGCGGACGCGCTCCAGAATCTCGCGGAAAACGCGGATCAGGTCCACGGTATCCGCGGCGACCTCTGGCTCGGCCTCGGCATCGTCGCGAAAATCGCGGACGCCGGGGTTGGACCAGGAGGCGGCTTCGATCATCTGCTTCTGTGCCAGCATCTGAGCGGCATTTTTGAAGCGCTCGTGCTCCAGCAGACGGTCGACCAGTTCGCGGCGGGGATCCTCGGCAACCTCTTCCGGTCCGGCGGGTGCGCGCGGCAGCAACATCCGGCTCTTGATGTGGATGAGCAGCGAGGCCATGTAGATGAACTCCCCCGCCACGTCCACATCGCTTGCCTTGAGCTGGTTCACGTAGGCCAGAAACTGGGCGGTGATCCGGGCGATGGGAATGTCGTAAATGTCGATGTCCTGCTTGCGGATCAGATCCAGCAGCAGGTCCAGAGGACCGTCATAGACCTGCCCCACGAGGACCGAAAACGGGAACCGGCTGGCGTCCTCGTCCGGCTTGCGCTGCCCCTCCGGCTCCTCGGCGGCTGTTTTTCGACGGGTCTTCTTTCCTGATCCGGGCGGAGCGGTCAGCACCAGCGGCGGAGCGGCAACAGCAGCCCGGTCCGGCGAGAGGGCCGGCTCCGGCGCGGCAGCCTCGCCGGCCGCGACCGGCTGAACCCCATCGGCGATTTCGGGTTGGCGGAGAAAGTCGGTCACGGTTCTTTCTTCTTTCAGTTGCTTGGAACCACCCGGAACAGCGCCTTGGATTGGATTGGATCCCCGCGTGAAACCCGGGGAAAAACCATCGCCGCCTATCCGCCGCTTCGCGCCAGATCCAATGTCTTTCGCCCCCCGGGCAACTGCACATCCGCAGTTTTGATTTTCTCGGGGCCTGCGCTGCCCGCGGTTTTCATCTTCAGATACACAAGGCAAGGCGCCCCCGCGCGAAGGGAAAGCGCATCCTGCAGAAAGCATATCGCGGACAGCGGCGTTTCCGTTTTCCCGCCGCTGCCATCCTCGCAGGCAGACGGACCGCCCTACCGGGCGGCTTCCCCGCCGAGTGTCAATTTCATGGCCTCGCGCACCTCGCGCATGGTCTCGTCGGCGCGGCTGCGGGCGCGCACGGAGCCTTCCTCGATGATCGCCTGGACCAGCGGCTCGGAAAAGCTGGCACGGCGCTCCTGCATGGGCTGCAACACCTGCACCAGGGCATCGGCGGCCCAGCTCTTGCACTCGATGCAGCCGATTCCGGCCGAGCGGCAGCCATCGTAGACCTTGGCCAGAATCTCCGGCGTCGAGAAGACCTTGTGCAGGTCGCCGACCGGACACTTGTCCGGCTCGCCCGGGTCGCGGCGGCGGATGCGGGCCGGATCGGTCACCATGGTCTTCAGCTTCTGGCGCACGACCGGCTCGGAGTCGGACAGTTCGATCGTGTTGTTGTAACTTTTGGACATCTTGCGCCCGTCGGTGCCGGGCAGCTTGGGCGAGGGCGTCAGCAGCGCCTGGGGTTCGGGCAGAACCTCGGCTCCGTCCAGTTTGTAGAACTGGTTGAACCGCCGCGCCACCTCGCGCGTCAGCTCGACGTGCGCCTGCTGGTCCTGGCCCACGGGAACAAACTGCGGCTGATAGAGCAGGATGTCGGAGGCCATCAGCAGCGGGTAGCCGAGAAAACCGTAGGTGGTCAGGTCCCTGCCGCTCAGGTTTTCCTGCTGCTCCTTGTAGGTGGGCACGCGCTCCAGCCAGCCGAGCGGCGTGATCATGCCCAGCAGCAGGCTCAGTTCGGCGTGTTGCAGAACCCGGCTTTGCAGGAAGAGCACAGAGCGGGCCGGATCCAGTCCGGCGGCCAGATAATCGAGCAGCACGTCCCGGGTATTGGCGGCGATCTGCGCCGGGTCGGCGTAATCGGTCGTCAGTGCGTGCCAGTCGGCGATGAAAAAGTAGCACTCGTATTTGGGGCGCTGATCGAGGACCTCGTTTTGCAGCTTGACCCAGTTGGCCAGCGCGCCCATGTAATTGCCCAGGTGGAGCTTGCCGGTGGGGCGCATGCCGCTCAAAACACGCGGAAGGCCTGCACCGGGAGCAACCGCGCCGGCGGCGCTCGAGGCGCGGGACGCCGCGGCGGCGGAAAAAAGAGTGGAGGGTGTGGATTCTGACATTGTGCCTGTCGGGTTCAAGGTTCGTTCCGGGGTAAAGCCGGAAAGGTGCAGCCGCAACTGCTTCTCGGCGGAAACGGCTCTTTCCATTGTAGCGGCCGGCCGCGGTGAATCCAACGCCCGCGGGCGCTGCTTCCTCAGACGTGCACCAGCCCCCAGATCACCAGATGGATGGCCGGCGAGACGAAAGCCATGATGACGGCTCCGCCCACCAGGATCATCAGCGCATAGCTGACCCAGATGGGAATCCGGTCGTAGGCGCGCACGGCGCCGTAGGGCAGCAGGTTGCGCAGGAGATGGCTGCCGTCGAGCGGCGGGATGGGCAGCAGATTGAAGACGCAGAGCGAAAGATTGATCAGGATGGCCAGCGTGCACAGTACCACCACCGGCTGCGGGGTGAAACCGGGAATCGCATGAAGGCTGGCGAAAAAGGAACTCATCACCACCGAATGGCCGTTGGGAAGAACAACGGTCAGCACCGCCAGCATCAGAAAGGCGACGATCACCAGCAGCAGGTTGGAGGCCGGTCCGGCCAGGGTCACCAGGTTGTCGTCGCGGACAATCTTGCTGAAGTTGCGGGTGTTGACGGGTGTGGGCTTGGCCCAGCCGATCAGCAGGCCGCTGAACATCGAAAAGCCGAACAGAGGGCCGAAGATGACAATCGCGGGGAAGAGAAGGGTGCCGATGGGGTCGATGTGATCCATCGGATTCAGCGAGACGCGCCCCACCATGCGGGCCGTCTGGTCGCCCAGCCGCGAGGCCATCCAGGCATGCGCGCACTCATGCACGCTGATCGAGAACAGCAGCAGGACAAACTCGAAGACGGCAATCACGAAGGCGCTGGACGACAAGCGGATTCTCCCGGACTGGAAATTTCAGGTTAGCATGAGGATGCGAGGGATTCGAATGGGGGAAATGGAAACGGAACTGCTCCGCGTTTTTCCCCCGCTCGGGAAGTTTTCAGTGTTTCCGCCTGTGCAAGAGATGCGGCAAAGAAGAAAAGGTAAGCGCTTCGGGCCCACTTTGCGCGCGTCTTTCCCTTCTCGACCCCACCGCCTACAATGGAAGAGAGAATTTCAGACATCGAGGAAAACCATGCCGCTCTCCGGAGAAGCCATTCGCCTGATGAATTATCTTGACGACGTTGCCGTGACCTTGCGCCGGGTGCTGGCTACCATCCCCATGCTCACCGCCGAGGAGCGCGCCCGGGTGGCCGAGCACATGGCCCAGACGCACCCCAACGCCGAAGACGTGGCGCAGGCGCTGGCGGCCAAGTAAACCTGTGCCTGTCACGGTCGCCATTCTTGGAGCCGGACCGCTGGGCCGCTGGCTGGCCTTGGCGGCGGCGCGCGCCGGCTTCCGCGTGCTGCTGGAAGACGTGATGCCCGCCAATTTGCGAAACGCTGAGGAGTTTCTCCGCCAGCAGCCGGCTGCCGCCGAGGGCGACTGCCGGAACGCGGTCACCCTGGTTTCCACCATTGAGGACGCGGTGCGCGAGGCCGATCTGGCCATCGATTGCGTGCCGGACGAGCTGGAATCGAAGCTGGAGATCTTCTGGCTGCTGGACCGCATGGCGCCGCCGCACACGGTGCTGGCCACGCCGACGACGCGATTGTCGATCGCCGACCTGGCCGACTGCACCTACAGGCCCGCCCAGTGTGTCGCCATTGCTGCCGAGGCCAGCGCCCTGACGGCCGGCGCCGACAAGGAGATTCTGCTGCGCACAACCGGCCAGACCGCTCCGGAAACCGTGGCCCTGGTCCGCGGATTCTGGGAAAAACTGGGCTTCACGCTGCGCTTTGAACAGGACACGACCATCCCGCGCTAGGCTGCGGAGCGGCGCGCCGGCATGCAGACCCGCGAAGCAGTGCGGCCGTCCCTCCCGCCCAGAGGGACATAAGGCAAAATGGCCGCGGGCTCAGGCTCCCCGGTCCGCGTCGCAGACTTCCGCCTTCAGCTCCGCGGCGCCGGCCAGCACCTGCTCGTAATAGCGCACATATTGAGGAACGGCCAGGGTCGCGCAGAAGCGCTTCTTCGCCGCGCGCCGCCCGGCCTCGCGCATGGCCTCCAGGCGGTCGCGGTTGCGCAGCAAATCCACGGCTCCGGCAGACATCGCATCCAGCTCGCCCACCGGATAAAGCAGACCGGTCACGCCGTCGTCGATCATCTCCGGCACTCCACCGACGCGCGTGGCGATCGAGGGAACCTTGCAGGCCATGGCCTCCAGAGCCGCCAGGCCGAACGATTCCAGTTCGCTCGGCATCAGCATCAGGTCAGCCAGCGGCAACAGTTCGTTGACCCGCTCCTGCTTGCCGAGAAAGTGTACGCGGCCGTGAATGCCAAGATCGTGGGCCAGCCACTCGGCGGCCGAGCGGTCCGGCCCGTCGCCCACCAGGACCAGTTGCGCGGGAATCTGGCGCGACACCTGCGCGAAGATCTTCACCACATCCGTCACCCGCTTGACCGGGCGGAAGTTGGACAGGTGGATCAGGATCGCTTCGCCATCGGGGGCCAGGCAGTGCCGCGTCTCGGCCCGCGCGGCCTCGTCTTCGATCGGCTTGTAGACGTTGCAGTTGACGAAGTTGGGAATCACCTCAATCGGCCGGCTGCGACCAAAGTGTTCGAAAGTTTTCTCCTTCAGATAGTGGGAGATGCTGGTGACGCCGTCGCTCTGCTCGATGGCATAGCGGATGATCGGCAGATAGCCGCGGTCCAGGCCGACCAGGGTGATGTCGGTGCCGTGCAGCGTGGTGACAAACGGCAGGCGGATGCCGCGCGTGGCCAGCATCTGGCGCGCCAGCAGCGCGCTGACCGAGTGGGGAATGGCATAGTGCACGTGCAGCAGGTCAAGCTCGTAGAGTTCGGCCACTTCGGCCATGTGCGAGGCCAGCGCCAGGTCGTAGGGGGGAAACTCGAACAGCGGATAGTTGGAGACGGGAACCTCGTGATAAAAAATCCCGTTGTCGCGCGCGTTCAGCCGAAAAGGCTGCGAATAGCAGATGAAGTGCACCTGGTGGCCGCGGGCGGCCAGCTCGATGCCCAGTTCTGTCGCGACTACGCCCGAACCGCCGTAGGTGGGATAACAGGTAATGCCGATGCGCATGATCTTTCCGTCAATGCAAGATAGGTTCCATCAATAGGATGCTCCCGAGAGCGGCAACGCTTCCCGGATGGCAGGAAAAACTCCCCGCAACCCGGGAATCGGGCGCTCGGCGGCCGCGCCGGCGGGCGCCGTCGCGCGCCGGGATGCAAACCGCGCGGCCGGTTCCCGTTCC
>JBMFHN010000033.1:0-19388 GCA_049976805.1 Occallatibacter sp.
GGCCTTCGAGGAGCAGCCCGGCGACCCGGAGCCCACGCCCTTCAGCTTCCGGACGAAGAAGATTGTGCAGCCGCAGATCTCCTGCCATATCGCCTTTACCACGCCGGAAACGCTGCGGATCATCCGCGAAAACGTGCACCGTTCGGCGCTCTATTCCGGACGGATCCAAGGCATCGGGCCGCGCTATTGCCCGTCGATCGAAGACAAGATCGTCAAGTTTCCCGACAAGAGCCAGCACCAGTTCTTTCTGGAGCCGGAGGGGCTGCACACCCACGAGGTCTACCTGAACGGCATGGCGACGTCGCTGCCCATGGAGGTGCAGTGGGCGATGGTGCACTCGATTCCCGGGCTGGATCAGGCCGAGATGCTGCGCCCTGGCTACGCCATCGAATACGATAGCGTGGACGCAACCGAGCTGGACCGCACGCTGCGCGTTAAAAGCATGGAAGGCCTCTATCTGGCAGGGCAGATCAACGGGACCAGCGGCTACGAAGAGGCCGCCTGCCAGGGCATCATGGCGGGAATCAACGCCGCGCTCTGGCTCAAAGGCGAGCCTCCCTTCACGATGGACCGCAGCGAGGGCTACACCGGCATCCTGATCGACGATCTGATCTCGAAGGGAACCAATGAACCGTACCGCATGTTCACCTCGCGGGCCGAGTTCCGGCTGCACCTGCGGATCGACAACGCCGACCGCCGGCTGACCCCGCACGGGCGCCGCCTGGGGCTGATCGGCGACGAGGCCTGGCGGGAGTACGAACGCAAGCAGGAGCGCATGAGCGCCCTCGATCAGCTTCTGAAGACAGAAAAGGTGGACGGCGAACGGCTGGCAGCGGCGGATTTGGGCGCTCTGACCGCAACCGCGGGACTCACCTGGGCGCAACTGCTCAAACGGCCGGAAGTCACAATCGAAGTGGTACTGGAGACCCTGCGCGGACAATTGGCCTGCAACGAAAACCCGCTTCTGGCGGAAATGGCCGCCGTGGCCTGGAATGCGGCCGCGGATGGAGATGGCGGGAATTCGCCCGAAAAGCCAGTCCTGCGCAGCAGCTTGCGCAACCAGGCGCGCGCCGTCGAAACCGGAATCAAGTTTGCCGGTTACCTGGAGCAGCAGAAGAGATCCATTGAAAGATTGAAGGCCGCCGAGACCGTCGTGATTCCCGAGTGGCTGGAGTATGGGAGCATCAGCGGACTCTCGCGCGAAGTGCGTGAAAAGCTGGAGCGTGTGCGTCCGGTGACGATCGGTCAGGCCAGCCGGATTCCCGGCGTGACTCCGGCCGCGCTCAGCCTGGTCCACGTCTCCATCCGGCTGCAGGGTGCGCGGAGGCTGGCGGGATAAGGGCTCCGGGACGGCGGATTCCTCGTCCGTCCCGCTAGTGGTTCTCCTTGTCGCCCTTGCCGAAAAACGGGATGTGGAACGGCATCGCCGACCCGGGTTCCTTTTTGTGTTTGGCCGTGGGTTCCTCGCGCACCTCGGTGCGCTGGGAATTGACACATTGCCAGACGCCATGGACACGCTCGAAAACATGAGTAAAAACGCCCTTCTGGTCTACCTGGACGGAGCCGACCTTGTGGTGCAGCACATAGGTGCCATTGGCCACCGCGATGTCGCCCAGCAGGCGCACGGCGATGACCCGCTGCTCGAGATGGAAGGTCGGGTCGTTCGAAGAAATCAACTGCGCGATCTGCTGGTCGCGGGTGGTGATGTCGCCGCCTGCGGAAACACCCACGAACAGAGGGGAAAGCACCAATTCCAGGCTGTACTGGTCGCGCCGGTTCAGGGCATCGGACCAGGCGTTTTCGATCTTCTGGAACTGGAGAATCTCCGGACTCGTGGTCGTGGTGGCTGCTGACTGAATCTCGGTTGAAGCCTGCGCGGAAACCGGATTCTGCGCCGCGGCGGAACAGCAGAGGAGGGAAAAAACAGAAATGCATGCAACGGAACGAAAGATCATGCCATGAACTCCAGATCGAGCTGGTTTCATCGGTCGGAGATCCGGAGACCCAATGCCAGCGGGAACACTCCGCCCGCAGTCGGCGATGGCCGATCTCCGATCTTCAACCCTGTCTTTCGATCATAGCGCCTGAACTGGGCGGCATGGCCGAGCAGACGCCAAAAGATGGTTTCATCAACTGAATTCAGAGGAGCGAAGTCCTTCCGCATGCCCTGCCCGCGGCCGCGATGATCTTCCTGCGCATGGCCTTGAATCCGGTGCGGCGAACGGCGAGATCCGGCTGCTCCGGCGTTCGCAACGAACGCCCCATCTCCGCGGCAAGGAAAAGCGCGGGGTGGGACGCCAGCGAAGGCTTGCCCTTCATGCCGTGTACGCTCCGATACGGGTTTCCCGCGCGGTCAGCGCATCGCAGGCGCGATCCAGGGTTTCGTATTCCTGGTCGTGATTCCTGCGGAAGGCGCGAAAGGCCTCCTCGCTTGCCCAGCGGTCGATGGTCAGGTACACGCCGGGAATATAGGCGTCGCGCAGCAACTCCGTGCCGCGGTAGTCGGGCGAGGTGCGGAAAAGTTGCGCCCAGGCTCCCTCGGCGGAATAGGCAGCCTCAAAGTCGGCCACCTTCTCCTCGGCCACCTCGAATTGCCAGACAACGATGAACATCGTGTACCCCAATCTTTCCTTCCATGGTAACCGATCGTGAAATTGTGCCGCGGTGGAAATGGCCGCGCTCCGGCTCGCAGGCAGCTCCCGAGCCACCCCGGCGGCCCTCCTGCCTGCCGCGGACAGGCCGTTGATCGGCGATGAATTTCTTCGGCGGCGACCTGGGAACCGTCCGCGTCGGCCCTGTCTGGGCAAGCCCGCCAACCCGTTCTCTCGTTCCTGTCACAGGCTTCGTCCCTGCTTTTGGCGGGGAAGAAAAGAGGAAATTTTTAGAACAGTGTGAAAAATAATGCACATATTTTCCCTTCGGCGCCGCTAAGCCAATGAATCCATGGCACTGAATTTGGTCCCTCACGTGCATGGAATGAAGATGAATTCCGAATCCCCGCCGCAGCACTGGTGCCGCAAATTCCGGGCATTCTCTTCGCTCGCGTTGCAGCCGTGGCGGCGGTCGGAAGTTGTCTGCCTCTCCCCCGGAGGTAAGCGCGGGATCGAGCAAGAAGAGTCGGTGCGTCTGGTGATACCGGTATTTTAGATTTGTAACTCCGGATATCGCTCCAGGACTCAATGCCGCTTACGGCCAGTCGCAGCGAATCTTCGCGTCAGATGCTCGGCAGAACAGATTCTTCGAGCAGAGCGGCGTTCTTGAAATGGAGGGGAACAATGAAGAAATTCTCGATCACTTTACTCGCATTGGCCACGGCTCTTGCGATTTCCCCCGTCGCGTTGGCGGATTCAATGAACACAATGTCCACGCCTATAGCGACCTCAGTCCCTGTAAGTCTTGGCGGACCGGGACAGAATGCGATACCCTTGACAGAGATACAAATTGTGACGTTAACACCTGGCGCAACAATTATTAGTCTCTCCACCGCTTATAGCTATTTTGATTGGAGCGTCAATCCATCCTATCCTTCCTCCCCGATAACAGGATGGTCATCGTCGGAAACATTGAATGGTGATGTTACTGATGCGAACATAACTGGCCCCCCAACCTCAGATCCGATCTACGTAGAAGTCGGCTTTTCTTATCCGGGTACAACGTTTAGCTTCGCTACTCAGCTTTGGGATGGTACTACCTTTGACAGTACTGATAGTGGGATACTCACCTTTTACAGTCCTGACACTGGCGAAGTAAGCTACTGGAATGACGCAATTTGGGCTGTTTCTCCTCTAAATAGTCCTGTGCCCGAACCGTCGTCTCTCCTGCTCCTCGGCACCGGGTTGCTCGGTCTGGCTTTCGTCGTATTTTGGAAAGCCAAGCTGCAGTCTCCCGGTCAGGGCTGAACCGGCAGGCTTGGATTCCCAAAACAAGCAGGGCAATGGAGGACGCGAAGATGCGCCCTCCCTTTTTTGTGTTTGCGGCGGCTGTCTTCCTAGATTTTCTGCAGATGGGCGAACTTTTCCATGAGCTTTTTCATGCCGTGGCGGGCAAAGAGAATGGTGAGTTTGGCATCTTCCCCATCGCCTTCGCGCAGCAGGACGGTGCCTTCGCCGTACTTGGCATGGCGCACACGCTGGCCTTTCCTGAGGTTGACGGCGTCAGCGGAACCAGACGAGGCGGCTGGAGTGACCGGGCGGGGCAGCGAACCGGGCCGGCCGTGCCCGGAGGCGCCGCCGAAAAATCGGGCGATGTTGTCAATGGAAGCTGACGGCGCCGCGAGAGGGCTGTCGCCGGAGATTGCATCGCCTTGCCCGGCAGGGCGCGCGCTCCCGATCTGCAAAGCAGGCTTGGAACGGGCTGTCTTCCAGGAGGTGACGGGGTTTTGCGGGATAGCACCGCCGGCACGGGAGCGAAAATCGGCGCCCTGGCCTGGGCGCTGCCGTGGGGCGCTCTGGTTTTCGTCTTCGTAGTTGTACTGTTGGTCAGCAAAGTCACCGCCGGTGCCAGAGCGGCGGCCGTAGCTTTTCGGATAGCCGGGCGTGGACCACGATAAGGAGGAGTCCATGCCGCCCAGATTTTCCATCAATTCGAGGGGAATTTCCTCGAGAAAACGCGAGGGAAGGCTCATCTCCGGAGCATCGTTGCCGTAGCGGCGGCGAAAACGTGCGCGGGTCAGGATGAGTGTGTTCATGGCGCGGGTCATGCCGACATAGCAAAGCCGGCGTTCCTCTTCGAGTTCCTCTGGATTGTTGAGCGTACGGGAGTGCGGAAACAAACCCTCTTCGAGGCCGGCGAGGATCACGAGGGGAAACTCCAGACCCTTGGCCGCATGCAGGGTCATCAGGGTGACACGGGCGTCGGGGTCGAACTGATCCGTATCCGAGGCCAGGGCGGCATGGTCGAGGAATTCGGCCAGGGTCTCGCCGCGATTCTCGGCGTCGTGGGCGGCGTTGGCCAGTTCCTTCAGGTTTTCGATGCGGCTGAAGGCCTCCGGCGAGCCCTCGGCTTCCAAGGCCTTGATGTAGCCGGTGCGGTCGATGAGAAAACGGATCAGCTCGGGCAGCGAGGCCGCGTCTCCGGGAGCACGGAAGGGGTTGCCCGGCCGCGCTCCGTTGGCGCCGGCCTCCTTGGTCTCCGATGCAGTGCCGGGATCGAGCGGAAACTGTGAGTCGCGCCCCGTCGCGCGATTTTCTTCCTCACCGGCCGCGCTGCCGGTTGCAGCGCCAAAGGAGAAACCGGTATCGGCCTCGGACTCCACTTCCGCGCCGGCGGATTCATTGAGAGCCAATTTGCCGGCAAAATCTGGATCCATCATCGCCTGAGCGTCCAGAATCAACTGGCGGAAGGAATCGAGAGCCATTTGGGCGCGCGTGGGGACGAGGCGGTTGGCGATGGCCACCGAAAGCGCCTCCCAGGTGGATTGACCGGTTTCCAGAGCCACCCGTTCCAGGATCTCCAGGGTGGTTTTGCCGATTCCCCGTGCCGGGGTGTTGACGACCCGCTGCAAGGCCATGGAATCGTGGGGGTTGCGAACCAGGCGCAGATAACCGAGCAGATCCTTGATCTCGGCTCGCTCATAAAAACTGAAGCCTCCCACCATGGTGTAGGAAATATTGAATCGCCGCAGCGCCTCTTCGAAGAGGCGCGACTGGGAGTTGGTGCGATAGAGCACCGCGGCCCTTCCGGGCTCCTGCGTTCCGGACGGGTGCGTCTGTTCGCGCAAAAAGCTCTGGATGCGATTGGCTGCGAAGAGGGCCTCGTTTTCGCCGTCGGGAGCCTCGTAGTAGCCGATCCGCGAGCCGCCCTGGCGGTCGGTCCAGAGTTTTTTCCCCTTGCGCATCCGGTTGTTGGCCACCACCGCGCCGGCCGCCTCCAGGATCATCTGCGTGGAGCGGTAGTTCTGTTCGAGGCGGATGATGCGGGCGCTGGGAAAATCCCTCTCGAACTCCAGAATGTTGCGAATATCGGCCCCGCGCCAGGAGTAGATGCTCTGGTCCTCGTCGCCGACGGCGCAGACGTTCTGCTCGTCGCCGGCCAGCAGCTTCATCAGCTCATACTGCGGGCGGTTGGTGTCCTGATACTCGTCCACCAGCAGATAACGGTAGCGGCGCTGATAGCGCGCGCACACTTCGCCAGAAACCTTGAGCAGGCGGACAGCCTCCAGCAGCAAGTCGTCGAAATCGAGGGCGTTGTTCTTTGCCAGTTCGGCCTGGTAGGCCTTGTAAATGTGAGCGATGCGCTCGCTGTTGGGGTCCTTCGACTCGAGAAAGAAGGTCTGGGGATCGACCATGTGGTTCTTGGCCCAGGAGATGCGGCCGAGAACCGCGCGCGGGGTGAGCTGTTTGGCGTCCAGCCCCATGCGTTTCATGACTTGCTTGACAATTCCCTGCTGGTCGTTCTCGTCGTAGATCGCAAACGAGCGGGTGAGGCCCTGGCCGCCAACCTTCAGAGCCTCGATGTCGCGGCGCAGCAGGCGCACACAAAAGGAGTGGAAGGTGGCGATCAGGGGCCTGGTCAGGGAAAAATGGTCCAGCAGCCGATCGACGCGCTCGCCCATCTCCTTGGCGGCCTTGTTGGTAAAGGTCACGGCCAGGATCGAGTCCGGCGCGACGCCCTTTTCCTGGATCAGCCAGGCGATGCGGCTGGTGATGACACGGGTCTTGCCCGAGCCGGCTCCGGCAAGGATGAGCAGCGGGCCTTCGGTGGCTTCGACGGCGGCGCGCTGCGCGGGATTCAGGTTGGAAAGCTGCAAAGACACGGTGCAAATCCGGGCGGGAAGAGTCCTGTTCCCAGTGTACCGGTTGGGAGCGTAGAGAGGGGAGGGCGCTCGCCCGACAGCGCCCAACGACAGCGCCAGAGGTCTCCTGCCAGGTCAACCGTTGACGGGAGAGTCATTGCCGAGTGGGCGGTGATTCGCCCAGGGTCACCGCATTCCAGCATGATTCTGGGCCGGGACTCTTCGCGTGACGGCAGGCTCACCCAGCTTCACTCTTCGCGTTCGCCAGTTCGCTCTTCGTCTTGACCATAAGCTCCGGGTGGTTTGCCGGCAAGCCGGAGATTGCTTCCCGGCAAACAGCATCGAGACAGCCGCTCGGGCTACAGGAAATCCAGATCCTCCTGCAATCTGCAATTTTCCAGACAGATTCTTGTCCAATTTGACCATTTTGGACAAAATGTACCATTCTCTGTTGCACTCGATTCATGCAGACCGTCTCCGCAACCCGCGCCAAACAAGACTTCGCCACCATCCTCGATCACTCCCAGCGCGAACCGGTGCGCATCCAGCGCCATGAGCGGGATGTGGCCGTGCTGCTATCGGCCGAGGAGTTCGACCGGCTGCGCCGGAATCGGTGGACCGAGTTCAACCGGCTGGCGGAGATAGCCGCTCGCGAGGCAAAGTCCAACGGCCTGACGGAAGAGATTTTGACTGAAATTCTGGCTGACTGATGGCCGACGGCGAACGGATTGTCCTCGACACAAATGTAGTGCTGAGCGGACTGCTCTTTCCGGGGTCGACTCCGAGCCGAGCCCTGCGGAAGGCGCAAACTGGCGAAGTTCTGGCGTCGGAGGCGACCTTGCTGGAATGGATCGAGGTGATGGGCCGGCTTCGATTCGATCGTTAGATGGGGCGAAACCTTCGGCAGCGGCTTCTGGCGGAAATTGCGAATGCCCGCGAGACGGTTCCGATCCTCTCTTCCATCCGCGCCTGCCGCGATCCCGGGTACGACAAGTTTCTGGAAGTGGCCGTCGATGGCCGCGCCGGCGTGATCGTAACCGGCGACGCGGACCTTCTGGCGCTCAATCCGTTCCGGGGGGTCGTGATTCTCAGCCCGGCCCCGTACCTGGACCGGGAATAGAACGGCGGGCGGCGCGTTATCCTGAAGATACGATGAAAGATGACAGTCTTTCCCGGCGGCGCGTCGCGGTCTATTGCGGATCTTCGCCGGGGAACAACCCGGTTTACATGGCCGAGGCGCGTGCGCTGGGCGCCGCGCTGGCCTCGGCCGGGTTCGGACTGGTGTACGGAGGGGCGAGCGTGGGGCTGATGGGTGCCGTGGCCGATGCGGCGCTGGCTGGCGGGGCAGAGGTCATTGGCGTGCTGCCGGCGGTGCTTGCCGGCCACGAGATCGCCCATACCGGGCTGACCGCGCTCGAACACGTCCCCACCATGCACGCGCGCAAGGCCCGCATGGCCGCGCTGGCGGATGCTTTTCTGGCTCTGCCCGGGGGGTACGGTACGCTGGAAGAACTGCTGGAGGCGCTTGCCTGGGCGCAGCTCCGCATTCACACCAAGCCCGTAGTTCTGGTCAACACCGCCGGGTACTGGGATCCGCTGCTGGTTTTTCTCGATTCGGCCGTCGCAGCGGGCTTCCTGAAGCCGAAGAATCGCGATTTGCTGTGGGTGGCCGCCAGTGCGCAGGAAGCGGTGGCGATGGTAAGCGGCAGCCTTCGGGAATAGCCTGGTTCTTTCTCCCGGCTCGTGGCCGGTGACTCACGACAGAAGCAGACGCCGCGTGGAGCGGGTATGCCCCATGGCCTAACCGGCCTGAGGAGCGGCGCCGACCAGCGTGAGCGCGGCCGTCCCCTTGTGCGCGCCGACGAATCTGTCTGCGCGCCAGGCAATCGCCAGCTTCTCGCGTTCGAGCAGCCGATGAATCTGCCCGCGCGCATGCTCGGCCCAGGGACCGTCCTTGTCCAGTTCCACATATGCCTGCCAGTGGCGCAGCGCCAGACGTGTCTCGCCCCTGTGCTCGTGGGCCAGGGCCAGATTGTAGTGCGCGTCAGCATAGCGCGGCGACAAGGCGACCGCGCGGCGGTAGGCGGCGATCGACTCTTCCCGCCGGTCGAGCTCGTCCAGCACGTTGCCCAGATCGAAGTAGGCCAGCACGTACTCAGGATCGGTCTCCGTCGCCCGCCGGTAGAACTCCTCGGCGCGATCGAACTGGCGGAGATGAAAGTAGATCGTCCCCAGATTGATATAGGCCGGAGCAAAGCTGCGATCGGTCTCGATCATCTCCTGGTAAAGCTCGATCGCGCGTTGCTTCTCGCCCGACTCCTCGGCCTCGACCGCAGCCAGAAACAGCCCTTGCAGATCCTGCGCCGCCTCCGCACCCGGCCGGCGCAGCGGATACAACTCGGCGACAGCCGATGGCCGATCCGGCCGCTGTTCCAGGCGCTCGAAGTCAAAGAGCAACTGCCGGCGGATCGGATCCACCACCGCCCCGCGATGGCGAAAAGCCAACCGCGTCCCGGCACGCACCAGGCCGGCTTCCAGCAGCGGATTCTCCATGCCCGAGACCGCCTTCATGGCGACAACCGAGTGCCGGATCCGCGCCAGCGGCACGGCATCCTCGCGCAGGGCGCGCAGAAGGCGCAATTGCCCCAAATCCTGAAAATTGTAGTCGTCTTTTTGTTCAATGAGCTCGGCCCGCTCCCAGCCCTGCAACTGGCGGGAGCTGATCTGCAGAATCCGTAACACATCGGCCCGGCTGTAGCTGGTCACTCTTCAGTGCTCCCGTGTGAATTCGGGAAAAGCCGCGGTCTCGAACTCAGACATTCGGTTCGGATGATCGATCCCCGCTTCCCCTGGACTCGGCGCTTGGAACAGTACCTGAGAAACCACTCTTGCTTGGATTATGCCAAGAGTCTGCGTGGATAAGCAGACGGGAAAGATGAAAGCAAGAAAAAATCCGTGGATAACGGGTAACGGATTCGGTACATTTTGGGTCGTGCCGCTTCTTGCGTGTGGAAAACCCCGGCGGAGAGTTCTCCACCTGAAAGCCAGGCCGGTGCCTCATCCCGCCGGTGCGGTCTGGCCTGCATCTTCCTTAGAAGCGGAGAAACAAGGCATCCGGCCCGGCAATCAGGCCGCTCAATGCTGCGTGCTGGCAGGCTGGGCGGTGTCCGGAGAACACTCCGCGCACTGGCAAACACTGCGCAGGTACTCCCACGAGTAGATGCCACCGGAGTGACCGTCGTTCCAGCGAAACTGGATTGCATAGCGGCCGGCCGGCTCAACGCTCAACGGCTTGATGGGCGGCGTGTAGAGGGGCAGTACGGCGGCGGGAACCGGCTTGGACTCGCCTGGCCGAAGATTTTCCTTCTCCCGCTCTTCGACGCAGGTGGCGCAGGGGCAGGCGGCGCGCAGCCAGCGAAAGCTCCAGGCGCTTTTGTGCCCATCGGCCCAGTCGATCTCCATTCCCTTGCCCTCGCTCAGCAGCACCCGGACCTTGACCGGGGTGATACTTTCGCGCGTCAACAATCGACCCGCACGGCTGGCCCCAGCCTCTGACGGGGCGGAAACAAAACGAATGCCCTCGTGGCTCATGTCTCCATTGTACAGACGAATGGGAGGCGCGGAGCAGATCCGGCCGCCGGCCGACCCGCTCTGCAACCGCTCGGAAAGCCCTACGGACGCCTATCTCCGCTGGCGCTCCATCCGGTCATACCGGAGCTTGAGAATCAGGATGCCGAAAATCAGAACCAGGCTGGCCCCGTTGGCGGCAATAACAGGCACGGAGCGGATGGCAAGCCCATAGATGAGCCATAGCGCGACCCCGAAGGTCATCACCAGGGACATGGCCAGCGAGATGTCGCGAGCGCTCTTGAGCCGCCAGACGTGAAGAAGCTGGGGCACCCAGCCAGCGGTCGTGCAAAAGCCGGCAAACAATCCGATCGATTCGATGACCCAGTTGCCCGCCATCTCATGTTCTCCAGAAAAACCATGCGGCCATCGAAAGGCCGATGAAAACCACCAGCCCGCGGAGCACCGGTTGCGGCACGCGGCGCGACAGGCTGGCAGAGGTGTAACCGGCAATCGCCGAGATGACCATGGCCAGCAGGCAATAGCGCCAGACGACCTGTCCATCCACGACAAAGATCAGAAAAGCAATTCCGTTGGCCAGAGTGGTGGCCACCACCTTCAGCGCGTTGATCTCGTTGAGATCCTCGAAGCCGAAGAGCGAGAGCGCGGTGATGATCAGAAATCCGGCGCCGGCGCCGAAATAGCCAATGTAGAAGCAAACCACCACGATGGCCACGAAGACCCCGGCCCTGTTGGGCGCGTGCCGGACAGCGGCCAGTTTGCCCTCGCGCCGCGCCTGAGAGAGCCGCGCCAGAAAACGCGAGACCGGTCCGCTCAGGGCGAAGATCGAGGAAGCTCCCAGCAGCAGCCAGGGCACCAGACGGAGAAAGGTCATCTGCGGCGTGTTCAACAGAACCAGCGCTCCGGCGGTGCCGCCGATGAGCCCCGCCCCTCCCATCAGCACCGCCAGACGCAAATTCCTGGCCACATCCTTGCGGTAGCCGGCAATCGAGGTCAACTGGCCCGGCCACAGAGCCACCGTGTTGGTGGCGTTGGCCTGGATGGGCAGCATCTTCATCCCCAGCAGGGCCGGAAAGAGCAGAAAGGAACCTCCGCCCGCCACCGCGTTCAGCAGTCCGGCCAGAAAGGCGGCCACGATGAGCCAAAGCCATTGCCAGTTGACGAACGAGATCAGAGCGGAGAAATGGGCCATCTGTTTCCATTGTAGAGGGTACGCAGCCGGATCGGACCGGACAGATGCAAGAAGAATCGGCAAAGCAGGCGGGGAAGACCCATTGCCCAGGGTGGAATCGGGCGAGCCGGGAGGATGGGCCCGGGCGGACGTGTTCGCAAGTCCATGAAAAACAAGAGACAAAAAAATCTAAAAAATATGAGCATAAGACGCGCATATTTCGTGAATCTTTTATGCTATAGTTTCATCAGATTGATTGAGCGACCGGGGTCAGCTCCCCGAGTCCACCAATTCAACATCAGGAGGTTCACTCTCATGGCTATTACTCGTTGGGATCCGTTCCGTGAAGTCGTCGCGCTGCAGAACCGCATGAACTCGCTCTTCCGCGATCTGAACGAAGGAGAGAGTCCTTTGACGACCGCTGCTTTCACGCCGGCCGCCGATATTTACGAGGATGACAAGAAGATCCTGCTCAAGCTCGAGGTTCCGGGCATCGATGAGAAGGATCTGGACGTGAGCGTGGAGAACAACACGCTGACCATCCGGGGCGAGCGCAAGTTCGAAAAGGAAGAGAAGGAAGAGAACTTCCATCGCATCGAGCGCCGCTATGGCAGCTTCTATCGTGCATTCACGCTGCCGAACACCGTGGACACAGATCACGTCACGGCCAGCTACGAGGCAGGCGTGTTGAAGCTGGAGCTGCAGAAGAAGCCCGAGGCTCAGCCCAAGCAGATCAAGGTCGCGGTGGGCAAATCGCTGTCGGCGTAACGGCTAGTTTTTCGTTCCCTGTTCTCAGCTTCCAAAGCTGAGAACAGGGAACGGATGGCTGATTTCGTCACGGACGGCCGGTTGGCGCTTTCATTTGGCCAAAAATGCGAATAATATGTACTTGTATGTATTATTCTGTACCTTTGGTGGGTGAGGTATGAAATTGCAGAGCATCAGCGCCTCTGACCTGGCGCGCAACACGAGCGCGATTCTGGAACGAATTCTCATGGGTGAATCGGTCCGCGTGATGCGAAATCGCACCGAGATTGCCCATATTGTTCCTGCCCGTCGTACGATGACCGCTGCGCAAGCCATCGCGGGGCTGGAGGGAGGACTGAGCACTGCCCAGGGTGAGAGCTGGCTCAAGGACAGCCGCGGCGAATTGGATGAAGAGGTCAGAAATCCGTGGGAATGATCTTTGACACCTCCATCTGGGTTGGTCTGGCCAGCGGGCAAATCTCGAGTCAAGCTGTCCGTGAGACGGCCGGAGATGAGCCAGTCTACATTTCGGCGATTTCGCTGGGAGAGCTGAGCTTTGGCGTGGAATCGTGCAGCGATCCGGCAACAAGGATCTTGCGGATGCGCTTTTTGCGCAACTATGAGCAGCGGCCCGTACTCGACGTGAGTGCCAGGACGGCCTCCGTATTTGGACTTCTGGCCGCGTTCCTGAAGCAGTCGGGCCGGTCGCCAAGAATGCGGGTCAACGATCTCTGGATCGCCGCGCAGGCAATTGAAAATGATTTTGCTCTGTTGACGACGAATGGGAAGGATTTTGAGGGGCTGCCGGGATTGCGGGTTGTGGGTTTGTGAAGCTGAGTGTAGGAGCGAATGATGATTGATTCCGCAGTTACTTCGAGTGTTATCGTCGCAGCCGTATCCCTAATTGGCATTGGCGTGAATTCTTGGATTGCCTGGCGAAATTAATCAAAAGAATGGAACCGGCAAAGGCAGTGGGAGCTGAGGCGCGATATTGTATTTGAATCGATGCGTAGAATTGGCAAGCTAGAGAGTTGTCTCATCGAACTCCTCTCCTTTTGCGAGAGCAAAACCCCAGACAACGATGAATTCAAGGAAGTCCAAAAACGATTTCAAGTCTGTGCAGAAGAATTTGAAAACACGATGTTTATCACGGAATTGCTCGTTGGGGAAAAACTTTGCAGCATATTGCATGATTGCGTAAATAAGATGCGCAGAATTGCCCTTCAAATCATTGATGGAAAGATGCCTACATCGCAGATCCTCGAAGTATCTAAAAAGGTTCTAAATGGGGTAAAAGTTGTTAAGTCGGCAGCCCGAAAGGAACTTGGCATTAAAAACGACGAAGCAATTATCGCGGAAAACTGATCACTGTTCACTGGAGAAAACATGGCGATTCGTTGGGAAAAATTGACTGTCAAGTCGCAGCAGGCGATGGAGCAGGCTGGCGCGCGGGCAAGCGAGTTGGGCAATCCCGAGGTGCAGCCGGCGCATCTGCTGCTGGCGCTCATCGAGGACCGCGAGGGCGTGATTCCCTCGTTGCTGGGCAAGATCGGTGTGCCCGCCGAGCGGCTGGAGGCTGACCTCCACCAGATCGAGGAAAAACTGCCTCGGGTGGCGGGAGCCTCGGCGCAGCCCGGTTTGAGTCCGGCGCTGCAGAAGGCTCTCGACCAGGCCTTCCGGGAAGCCGCCGACTTTCGGGACGAGTATGTCTCCACGGAGCACCTCTTGCTGGGCGTGGCGCACGCCAGAAGCGAGCCCGCAGGTGCGGCGCTGGCCGCGGCGGGGGCCACGCGCGATGCGATTCTGAAGGGCCTGACCGCGGTGCGCGGTTCGCAGCGCGTGACCGACCAGAACCCCGAGGGAAAGTTTCAGGCGCTGGAAAAGTACGCCAAAGACCTGACCGAGCTGGCGCGGCGCGGCAAGCTCGACCCGGTCATCGGCCGCGACGAAGAGATTCGCCGCGTGGTGCAGGTGCTCAGCCGGCGCACCAAGAACAACCCGGTGCTGATCGGCGAGCCGGGCGTGGGCAAGACGGCCATTGTCGAAGGCCTGGCGCGGCGCATTGTTTCGGGCGACGTGCCAGAAAGCCTCAAGGACAAGCGGCTGATCGCTCTCGATCTGGGCTCGATGCTGGCCGGAGCCAAGTACCGTGGCGAGTTCGAGGACCGGTTGAAGGCGGTCCTCAAGGAAATTGAGGAGTCGAACGGCCAGGTGGTGCTCTTCATCGACGAGCTGCACACGCTGGTTGGCGCCGGAGCGGCCGAAGGCGCCATCGACGCCAGCAACATGCTCAAGCCGGCCCTGGCGCGGGGCGAGCTGCGGGCCATCGGCGCAACCACGCTGAACGAGTACCGCAAGTACATCGAAAAGGACGCCGCCCTCGAACGGCGTTTCCAGATCGTCTACGTCAGCGAGCCCAACGTCGAGGATACGATCGCGATTCTGCGCGGCCTGAAGGACCGTTACGAGGCGCACCACAACGTGCGCATCAAGGACGCGGCGATTGTGGCCGCGGCCATGCTTTCGCACCGCTACATCAGCGACCGTTTCCTGCCCGACAAGGCCATCGACCTGGTGGACGAGGCGGCGGCTTCGCTGGCCATCCAGATTGGCTCGGTGCCGACCGAGATCGACCAACTGGAGCGCGAGGCCACGTCGCTCGAAATCGAGCGCGCCGCGCTCAAGCGCGAGACAGATGCAAACAGCGTCGAGCGCCGCAACGAGGTGGACAGCGAGCTGGCTGAAAAGAAGGAAAAGATCACCGCGCTGCGCGCGCGCTGGACGCGGGAGCGCGAGGCGATCAACCGCGTCAGCGAGCTGAAGAAGCAGATCGATGCGCTGCGCTTCGAGGCCGAGGAGCAGACGCGCAAAGGAATGCTCGACCGCGCCGCCCAGATTCAGTATGGCGAACTGCCCCGGCTCGAAGCCGAGCTGAAACGATTGAGCGCCGCGCAGGACGAGGCGCAGAAGGGCGGCAATGTGGCGCCTCTGCTCAAGGAAGAGGTCGATGAGGAGGACATCGCCGCGATCGTCAGCAAGTGGACGGGGATTCCGGTGGCGCGGATGCTCGAAGGCGAAGTGAAGAAGCTGGTCCGGATGGAAGAGCGTTTGCGTGAACGGGTCGTAGGACAGGACGCGGCGCTCACCGTCGTGGCCAACGCCATTCGCCGCTCCCGCGCCGGGCTGAGCGATCCCCGCCGGCCCATCGGCTCGTTCATCTTCCTGGGACCAACCGGCGTGGGAAAAACGGAAACCGCGCGCGCTCTGGCCGAGTTTCTCTTCGACGACGAGCATTCGATGATCCGCATCGACATGAGCGAGTACATGGAGAAGCACTCCGTGGCGCGGCTCATCGGCGCGCCTCCCGGCTACGTGGGCTACGACGAGGGCGGTCAGTTGACCGAGGCCGTGCGGCGCAGGCCCTATGCCGTCGTTCTCTTCGACGAGATCGAGAAAGCGCACCCGGACGTCTTCAACATCCTGCTGCAGATCATGGACGACGGCCGGCTGACCGACGCGAAGGGCCGCACGGTCGATTTCAAGAACACCGTGCTGATCATGACCTCGAATCTGGGCGCGGCGTTTCTCTCTGGCGATGCGCTCAGTAACGAGCACGATTTCGAGATGGCCCGCGAGTCGGTGATGCGCGCCCTGCGCGAGCATTTCCGGCCGGAGTTTCTCAACCGCGTGGATGACACCGTCATCTTCCGTCCGCTGGGCGCGGCGCAGATGAGGCAGATCCTTGAGCTGCGGCTCGACGAGGTGCGCAAGCTGCTCGAAGATCGTCAGATCTCGCTCGATCTGACCGAGCCGGCGCGGCAGTTGATTCTGGCCGCAGGCTCGGACGCGGCCTACGGGGCGCGCCCGCTCAAACGCGCCCTGCAGCGCATGGTGCAGGATCCGCTGGCGATGAAGATCCTCAACGGCGAGGTCTTGCACGGCGAGCATGTGCGCATCGACGCGGACCGCGGGTCGAATCAGTTGACCTTTGAGCCGATGAGCCGGGAAGCAATGGCGTAAGGGCGCGTGGGAACACGGCTCTTTGTCGCAAATGGAGCAGCGCCGCGCTAGCGCAGACTTTTGGGTCCGGATACGCAGGGGTTTCCCGCGACGGCGAAGCGCAGCGGCCAGTCGGCGGCCTTGTGAACGCCGATGCGCGGCGTGACCTGTGGATGGATGGGCGGATGGCGGTCGTCGCGGAGTTCGAGCGGCGAGGCCGGGTCGAGCAGGTCGAGGCCGTTGTGGGCGGATCGTGTCAGGCCGAGCGCCTGGCAAAGGCGGCCAGGCCCGCTCGTCAGCAGCCGCAGGGCGGAGCCCGGCTTCAGCCCCCGATTCCGCGCCATTTGTTCCACGCCGCGCAGCGGTTCGATTGCGCGCAGCAGCACACAGCCCGCGCGTCCCTCGGCCTCGCAACTGATGTTCAGGCAGAAATGGCGGCCGTAGATTGCGTAGATGTAGGCGTGACCTGCCGGACCGAAGAGCACCCGGTTGCGCTGCGTGGGGCCTCGATAGGCGTGGGCTGCCGGATCGGGCGGCTCGTGGTGCGGGCCCAGGTAGGCTTCGACCTCTACAATGCGCCCGGTCAGAAGCCCCCGGGGTGAACGGTAAAGCAGCAGCTTGCCGAGCAGCCACGGGGCTACACGGTCCGGGGGCGCCTCGAGAAAAGCGCGCCGCACACCTTCGCCGGGCAACGGTTCTGCCCAGGCAGTTTCCGTCGATTCGGCCTCGCAGCCATTTCCGGGAGTGAATCCCCGCTCTATTTGTGCGATTTGTGCGATTTCTTCCATTCGTTCAGCAGGGCAAGCACCTCTTCCGCGTGTCCGGCTGGCGTCACCTTGGGAAAGACGTGCAGCAAGGTCTGATCCGGGCCGATCAGAAAGGTCGTCCGCTCGATGCCCCAAACCTTCTTGCCGTACATGTTCTTTTCCTTCAGCACGCCGAACTGCTTGCAGACCTTCTCGTCCACGTCCGCCAGCAGCGTGTAGGGAAGGTCGAATTTGGCGCGGAATTTCGCCTGATCCTGGGGCGTGTCGCGGCTGATGCCCAGTACCACGGCGCCAGTCTCCTGGAGCTTTTTGAAAGTGTCGCGGAAGCCGCAGGCCTCGATCGTGCAGCCGGGCGTATCGGCTCGGGGATAGAAGAAAAGGATGACCGGCTTGCCGGCATAGTTCGAGAGACTGACAGTCTTGTCTTCGTCGGTTTGCAGAGTGAAATCGGCGACTTTCTCGTTCAATTCCATGGGGAAGCACCTCGTCTGTGGATTGGAGAACTGGAGACGGCCATCGGATGCAAGGATTTCCCCGGCGCGCCTGTCTCCGCGTAGATGATTCCATTGTCGCGCCGGAAGCGCCTCTGGCGCGGGGCAGAGAGGAATTTTTTGTCACTTCCGCGCCACCTGGGTGCGAAGTGTCGTTACAAACAAAGGAAAGGCAAGCTGCAGAGAGGATTTCAGACGCTCTCCGCATCATATGCCACGCGGCCTTCGCTCAAGGTCCAGCGGACCTTGCCCTGCATTGTCCAGCCATCAAAGGGGCTGTTGTGGGACTTCGACCTGCCTTGATGGGCGTTATAGACCCACTCAGCCTTGGGATCGAAGACAACCACGTCGGCGAAGCTGCCCACGACAAGCGTGCCGCGGCCTTTCAATCCCAGAAGCGCGGCTGGCTGGGCGCTCAAAAGACTCAGAACCCGCCCCAGCGGCAATCTCCACTCCTGGTGCAGCCAGCGCAAGCTCAATCCAAAAGCCGTTTCAAGACCAATGACGCCGTTGGGCGCGCGTTCGAACTCGACCTCCTTCTCGTGGGCGGCATGCGGAGCGTGGTCGGTGGCGATCGCGTCCACCACGCCATCCAGCAGAGCCTCGATCAGTGCGTCGCGATCGGCGGCTGAGCGCAGCGGAGGGCACATCTTGGCATGGGTCGAGTAAAAGCCAACGTGCTCCTCGGTGAGCAGGAAATGGTGCGGGGTGACCTCGCAGGTGACGCGCAGGCCGTTGCGGCGGGCCTGGCGCACGGCGGTCACGGTGGCGGCCGTCGAGGCGTGGGCCACGTGCAGATGGGGGCGTACGTCGCGCAGGGCTCCCACCAGACGGATGTCGCGCTCGACGATGGCCAGCTCGGCTTCGATCGGCCAGCCGCGCAAGCCCAGCCGGAAGGCCATCGGTCCGGCGTTCATGCTGGCGGTCCAACTGGGCGTCTGGGTCTGGCGTGTATCCTCGGCATGCTGGATGACGGTCAGGCCCACGCGCGCCGCCGCGCTCAGAACCTCGCGCATGACACTTTCCTTCAGGATGGGCAGGCCATCGTCGCTAACGGCCACGGCGCCGGCGGATTTCAAGGCGGGGTAGTCGTTGACGGTTTCCCCCTTGGAGCCGCGCGTGGCGGCGGCGATGGGAAAGACGCGCACCGCCGCGCCGCGCTCGGGAGCCTGCATCCAGCGCGTGGTTTCAGGCGAATCGTTCACCGGCGTGGTATTGGGCATGGCGGCCACGGTGGTGAAACCGCCCGCCGCCGCCGCCGCCGTACCCGTGGCGATGGTTTCCTTGTGGCTTTGGCCCGGTTCGCGCAGGTGAACGTGCATGTCGATGAGACCGGGAGCCACGACCAGGCCGGTCGCGTCCAGAACCGTGATTTCGGTCTCGCTGGATCCGTTGACCGACTTCAGCCTGCCGGGTGCGGCGATCTCGGCGACGCGGCCGTCTTTGAGCAGAATGTCCTTCGGCGCATCGATGCCCGCCGCCGGGTCAATCAAATGGCCGCCGCGAATTACCAGTGCCGTCATGCGCGGCCTCCTTGTTCCTGAATCGCCGCGAGCGCGCGTTCGATGACCGCCATGCGAATGGCGACGCCGTGGGTGACCTGTTCGAGAATCGCCGACTGCGGGCCATCGGCGACGCCGGCGGTAATCTCCAGCCCGCGAATGATGGGGCCAGGATGCAGCACAACAGCTTGGGGAGCCCGCGCGGCCAGCCGCTGGCCGGTCAACTGGTAGCCCGCCCGATACTCTTCCAGGTCCAGTTGCAGCCCGGCCAGCCGCTCGGCCTGGATACGCAGCATCATCACCACCTGCGACTGGCCAAGCGCGGCGTCAAAGTCGCGGACAATGTCAATCCCGGGTCCAATTCCCGAACCCGCCCGGGTGGCCATCTCG
>JBMFHN010000034.1:0-19297 GCA_049976805.1 Occallatibacter sp.
GCAAACGCCGCGGCCGCGAACAGTGCGTTGTCGCGCGGGCGCCCAGCCGCGGGCAGTGCGTTGTCGAGTTGTGCCAGGGAGCCAGCTTCGGAGGAGCGGGCATCGAAGCCGGTTCTCCAGAATTCCTCCGCGCCAGAGGCGGAGACGGGAGGGACGGTGCGAGGTTCGTCCATGATCCAGTTCCTTTCCGTGCGCCGGAAAGGTGTAGACCAACGGCCTGATAGGGAGCAACGCCCTCGTGGCCGTTGCTCTACGCCGTAATCTGCCTGGAAAGTGGGATGCAGCCTGCAATGGTGAGCTCGCTGGGATTCGAACCCAGGACCCACGCCTTAAAAGGGCGTTGCTCTACCAGCTGAGCTACGAGCTCGTTCAAGGCCGCTTCCACCAAGTTACCACAGGAGGGTGTGTGGCGCTGCTTTTCCCTGTGCTCGATGAACAAAAGCCGGTTCTGCGAGCGCAAGCAGTGCCCGAAGAACCCGGAGATTGTGGCCCGCCTCCCCGCAACGCTGAACGGAGGAAAAAACTCCCGTCTGCTGGCGATTTCCGCATCCTCGCAGACCGGCGGAACTTGTTTCCGGGAAGCGAAGAGGAGCAGGGGAATGGAATCCATCGGAGTGAGATCAAATAAATTAATATATAGAACATAAAAAATTAAGAAAATTAATTTTTAATCTCGACATAATTAATATGATTGACTAAGCTGATTCTTGTCAGGAACCAGCGAGGTGACGGGACGATGAGAACTCCTTTCCAACCTGTTTCGAACTGGCAAGACCTGCTGCGGATGGCCCAAGGCAGCCCGCTGGTCGTTGAACGTGTCCGGCTGCCGGAGAAGCAAATCTCCATCGAAGGCGAGTTCACCTTGCCGGAACTGGCCCGAATGGGCCTGGAGGATCAGGTCTTTATCATTGCCTTCCTGCGCTCCCATGGTTCGATCAAGGAGATGGAACAGGTCTTCGGGGTCAGCTACCCGACCATCAAGGCGCGTCTGAACCGCATCGCCAGCCAGTTGGAATTTGCCGGAACCAGTTCCTCTTCGTCGCGGGCCGAGGTATTGGAGCGGCTGGAGCGTGGCGAGATCACGGCCGCTGAGGCCATTTGCGCACTCGAGGCGATGAAATGACTCCGAAATCCGCCATCGTGCACATTCAGGATCCGCGCGGAAAGGGACTGCGCCCAGGGATTCCGTTGTTTCGGCTGCGGCTTCAGGTTCCTTTGCTTCCAGCGCCGGTCCGCCCGGCTCGGTTGGGCGTGTGTCCTGCCGACCGGATCAACCCAGGACGAGCCATCTCTGCGCTCCGGGCCGTATGGTGTCGCCTGACCGCGGGATCTCTGCGTCCTTTTTCTCTTCACCATCATCGAGGAGGGGATATGAACGAAAATCGTCGCCAAATTCTGGAAATGCTGGCAGCGGGCAAGATTACTGCAGACGAGGCCGATCGCCTGATCTCGGCTCTGGAGCCGGATCGGGGCGCAGGCATGGAAGAGTATGCTGGCAGGAGAAGCGCTCTGCAGCCATCCGAGCCCGATCCAGCGAATCTGCCACCGCCACCACCGCCGCCGCCGGGGCATCAACCGCCGCCGCCACCGCCACCGGGGCATCAACCGCCGCCGCCACCGCCACCGGGGCATCAACCGCCACCGCTGGAAGACACGGAAGCGCAGGCCGATCGTTCCGAGATCTTACGGCGGAGCCAATGGCCAGGATGGAAATGAGCGGAGGAGGTAAGGGCTTTGCGGGCAGGAGAGCTCAAACCCGGCGCGGGGACTTCTGCATGGGTACTACCTGCACGGTGACATCGCGAGTCTCGGCGAGGAAGCGGTTGAGTACGGAGCCATGCAGGAAGATGTCCCAGCGGGAGCGGGCCGACTGGCCGAAGACCACGTGGGAGATGCTCTCCTGCTGGGCAAAGCGGATCAGCGCGTCGGAGACATTCTTGTCGACCAGGTTGACCACCTGCGCGCCCAGATCGCGGGCCATGCGCTGGTATTCGCCCAGGCGGCGATAGGCTTCGGGGTCACCGTGGCCCTTGTCCTCGTCGGGCCGGGCCACGTAGACGGCGTACCAGTTGCTGGCCAGCCGGCCCGCGATGCGCGCGCCAACGCGCAGCAGCCGCTCGGTGCCGGGCCGGGCGCTCAGGCAGACCATCACCTTTTCCGGGATGGGCGCCTGCTCCAGGCCCTGCGTGCGGCGGTAGGCCGAGGCCTGGTTGCCCACCTGCTCGGCGGTGGTGCGCAGGGCGAGTTCGCGCAGCATGTTCAGGTTGCCCTTGCGAAAGAAATTGGCCAGCGACTGCTCGATTTTTTCGGGCGCGTAGATCTTTCCCTGGCGCAGCCGGGAGCGTAGTTCGTCGATGGTCACGTCAACATTCACCACCTCATCGGCGCGTTTGAGAAAGCTGTCCGGAACGGTTTCGCGGATGATGGTGTTCGCCGAGCGGTTCACGGCGTCGTTGAGTGTTTCCAGGTGCTGGATATTGACCGCCGTCATGACGTTAATGCCGGCGTCGAGCAACTCCAGCACATCCTCGTAGCGCTTGCTGTTCTTGCTTCCGGGGACGTTGGTATGTGCCAGTTCGTCAACCAGCACGGTCTGCGGATGGCGGGCCAGGATGGCGTCGACATCCATCTCTTTCAGGTTGACTCCGCGATAGGGAATCACGCGCAGGGGCACGATCTCGAGATCGCGAATCTGGTCCTCGGTTTCCTTGCGGCCGTGCGGCTCCACGAGGCCGATCACGATGTCCACGCCCTGCTGATGTTTCATCAGGCAGGCATCGTTGAGCATGTGGTAGGTTTTACCCACTCCGGGCGCGGCTCCGATGTAAATGCGCAATCTGGCGGCTTCCGGCTGGCGCTCCAGTTTGATTTCTGCCATGCTCAACCCACCTCGACGGGATGGCGGACTTCGTGTACGGTGGCCACCGGAATCGTGAAGCGGAAGGTGGTTCCGTGTCCCAGCCGGCTCTCGACAGCGATCTGGCCTCCGAGCGACTCGACAAGACGCCGAGCCAGAGCCAATCCCATGCCGGAACCCTGCTCGGAGAAGGTGCTGAAACGGTCGAAGATGGTTCCCAGACGCTCGGCCTCGATGCCGCGGCCGGTGTCGCGCACGGTGAACTGCACAAAATCCTTGATTTCCTCGGCGGCGAGCAGAATCTCGCCGTCTGACGGGGTGTAGCGCAAGGCGTTGGCAAGCAGATTATCCAGGATGGAGCGCAGGGCCCGCCGGTCCGCCTGGACGAAAGAGAGATCGGCGTATGCCTTGACCTCGACGCGGATGTGTTTGACGGCTGCCTCGTCGCAGAAGCGGTTGCGGGCCTGGTTCAGAAGCTGCAGCGGGTTCAGGCTTTCCAGCGTAAACTGGCGGCGTCCGGCGTCCAGTTCGGCCACTTCGATCAGATCACTCATCAGGTCGTCCAGCTTCTCGCTTTCGCTGCTGGCCGCGGCCACCAGTTCGGCCTGCAGGGGAAGCAGTTCGCCGCCAAAACCTTGCGCGAGGGCGTAAAGCCCGCGGCGCAACTGCAGCAGCGGGTCGCGCAGCTTACGGCTGGCCACGCTGATGAACTGCGTTTTGAAGCGATCGGTGTCCTGCAGCGAGGTCACGTCTTCGAGGGTGGTGACCGTGCCCAACAGCCGGCCTTCGGAGTCGCGCATGGGCGTGGTGCGAAGCCGGTAACTGCGTTCGTGGTTGCCAATGCGCAACGGCAGCAGCGAAGAATCGTCTTCGGCAGCCACGGCTTTCTGCAGGGAGACCGCGTTGCGGATGGCGTTCAGAATCTTGTCGCCGCCGGGGGTGTTGACCAGCGCCATGCGGTCGGTGGCGGCTTCGCCCAGCATTTCGGCGGCGGACTGGTTCACCTTGAGAATGTGTCCCTTGCCGTCGGTTACGATGATGGGTTCGAAGATGGATTGCAGAACGGCGTCGGAGAGCTGAAATTCCATCTGTTTTCGGCCCGCCTCGGAATCGCGCAGTTCGCGCAGCCGCACGGCGATCCGGTTCAACTCGCTGGCGATTCGGCCAAAGTCGTCCCGGCTGCTCCACTCCACGCGATGTTCCAGGTCACCCTGAGCGATCTTGTGGATGTCTTGAGCCAGCATGTGAAGGAGGCTCAGGACAAAGTAAACGGTTGCCGCCGCAATCAGGACGGCAGCCCCCGCGAAAATCCAGGCCAGATGGAGCTGCCCGGCCGCCGCCAGAGCGTGGCGAGTGGTCAGCACCAGCCCCGCCATGAGAGCGGCCATCAGGAAACAGCCGAGCGTCAATCGCTGGAAAAGATTGAACATCTTCCGGCCTCCACTCCGGAAAAAGAGGACCTAACCATTCTCGCGGAAACGGCCGGAATGAGCAAAGTTTCCCTGCCAAAGCCGGAAGCAAGGAGGAAAGAAGCCATGGATGCATCCGGAAAGCAGGAAAACAGCCGAATCCGATCCGCGCGCACCCTTCCGCCGGGATCAGCGGTGCTACGGAATCCGGCATACGGATACGACACGATTATGCCATTCACAAAGGAGGCCAGTTGGCGGAGGATAGGAAACCACCACCCAGCCGACGCCAAACTCCGCTTTCAACCGCTCAAAGTCAGCGAGCTTGAAGTGAGACCAGCCTTTCTGCGCATTCTCCTGACGTTCCCACACGCCGCCCAGGTCTGGGACCAGGGTCACCACCGCCGTGTCCTTGATGGCATCGGCCAACTGGCTGCGCTCGGCCAGGGCGCGAAAGCTGTGGTAGTCCTCGCCGGGCGCAGCCAGATATCTGGGATCGAGAGCGAAGTAGGCGTCGGTCGGGGTATTGTGACGAATCCACGCGAAAGCCTGCAGCCAGGCGTTCTCCGGCTTGCGTCCGGGCAGCTCCAGATGCTCGCTGCTGGCAAAGAGCATCTGCTGGGAAGCGAACATGCTGGCGTTGATGACCACCAGGTAAAGCGCCCATCTCCAGATGTGAGTTTTCAGTAGGTACTTGCCCAGCAGGCAGCCGCCCATCAGGATCATGAAAAAATAGACGATTTGCAGAAAGCGCATGGGTTGCAGAGGCGCCAGCCGGATCAGGGCGGGCGGGGCCAGCATAACGATCGCCACCGCCATCTGGAAAACGCCATAAAGCAGGACAGCCAGCGCAAAACGAGCCAGCAGCGTTTCACCTTGCTTGCGCGCCATGCGCCAGAGCAGATAGAAGAGCACCAGAGGCGCCACGGCGCCCAGCCACTCGTACCAGGTCCATTGAAAGAGAAACAGGTAGGTGCGGGTCATCGCCGCCGCGCGCCAGGCTGGCGTCGGCGGTTCGAGAATCCAGCCGAGCGGGAGGAAGCCCGCCAGCAGGGAAGGCCGCGCGGATTTTCGCCATCGCCGCAACCAGGCATGCCCGGGCTCCAGCAGCACCAGGAACAGGAATACGCAGAAAGAGAGTCCCATGGCGCCCATGATGGGATGGAGCAAAAAAGCCAGCAGCAGGAGGGGTACCGCCTGGCCGTGCCTGCCCGCCAGAATCCGCGCAACCGCCAGCAGAATCAGCGCCGTGGCCATGTTGCGCGGGTGCAGGTGCTGATCCACCAGGTAAAGTGCGGTTCCGGCAACGGGCAACGTGAACATGGCCGTGACCAGGGCCACGCCGGCCCACTGAACCCAGGCCTGCTGAAAGAGCAGACGTGCAATGGACCAGCAAGAGAAAACGATCAACAGAATCGAGGCAAACTGAAAGAGAAGCTCGGTATCCGCCACTGAAATGCCGGTCCAGCGCACAAATGCGGCGATTCCCTTGTCGAAGATCGTGGCTTGCACCTGCGACCGGACGAACCGCGCGTCGTGGGGGTAGAGCGCTGGATTCAGGTCGCTCTTCACCGCGGAGAGGTAAATGCCATCATCCTCGACACCGGGGTGGTATCCCATGACGACGAAACCGAGCGTCGCAAAAAAAAAAGGTCAGCAGAAGGTTGACCGCAAAGTAACGCTTCACTCGGCAAATCCCCGTATACTCAAGTTCGATATGTCGCAATCAGGCGTAAATCCATCCTACATGGTGCGCAGTGGCTTGGCAAAGCACTCTCTGCCGGTGGAGAATCCCCGAAGCTGCGCCGGAGAAAAGCTGGCGCTGGTGATTCCCACCCTGCGTGAAGCCGCGAACCTGCCGCGACTTCTCCCCGGCGTGCGCTCCGCGCTCGATTCCTCTGGAATCGACTATGAAATTCTGGTGGTTGACGACGACAGCCGCGACGGGACCGAGGAGATCGTCGCGGCCATCGCAGCCGGGGATCAGCGGCTGCGACTGCTGGTGCGCAGGGGAGAGAGGGGACTTTCGGGGGCAATTCTTTACGGCTGGCAAGCGAGCGACGCGACGATTCTCGGTGTGATGGACGCCGACCTGCAGCACCCCCCTGAACTGCTGCCGAAGCTGGTCGCGGCCATTCTCGCTGGCCGCGACATGGCCATCGGCAGCCGCTACGCCGAGGGCGGGGAACTGGGCGCATGGAACCCGGCGAGGAAGCTGCTTTCGCGGGCTGCCGTCTGGGCCACCTGGCCGATTCAACGGAGGGGCGTACGGGCGCGGGATCCGATGACCGGTTTCTTCCTGGTACGCCGCCAGTGCATTGAGGAAATCGCCTTCCAGCCCTCCGGGTTCAAGTTGCTGCTGGAAATTCTGGTCCGGGGCCGCATTGGCTCGATCGAAGAGATCCCCATCGCCTTCGGCCAGCGCGCCCGGGGAGCCAGCAAGGCCAATTTCAAAGTGGGATGGGATTATGCCAGGCTGCTGGCTCGGCTCTACGCGATCCGGCTCGGCTTCCGGAATTGAACAGACCGTTGCGCCGGCCTCGGCCCGGGCCGTGCTGTGAAGATGATCCCGGCTCCACGGCGATGAAGGGCCGACGCCACGTGTTCTCTCCCATGGGGCTGAGGAGGAAAGGATCCGGGGCGAGACGGTCCGGATGCCGCGAAGATCAGATGGCGGGCAAGATCGTCCGCAGCAGCAGAAACGCGCCCACGCCGGCAAAGAAGACCAGCGCCATGCGGATGCCCGGTTCCTGATTGACCTGAGGAACCAGGTCGCTGGCGGCTACATAAAGAGCCACTCCGGCCGAGAAGGGGAGTCCATAGGGAAGCCATCCGGGGACCACGGCGATGAGCAGCACGCCGGCCACGGTAGCCACAGCCAGCACGACCGTGGAATAGAGAGCCGCGGCGCGGCTGTGTCCGCTGGCCAGCATCACCGAGGCCATGGTAAAGCCCACAGGCCCCTTGTGCAGCAAGATGGCCAGAAAAATCAGCCATCCCAGCCAGCTCGAGATGGCAAATCCCGACCCGATGGCGACGCCGTCAAAGAGTGAATGGATGCTGACGCCAGCCAGGACGGAATAGCCGGTGTGCGCGGCGACGAACTCGTTGGTATGGGTCTCTTCGCCATAATGGAAATGGGCAACGATGGTGTGCTCGGCCAGGTGGACCACGCAATAGCCGGCCATGACGAGAAGGGGGCCCAGTTGCGGGTTGATGTGAAGGCCTTCGGGCATCATCTCCAGCAGCGCGGCGGACATCAGAAAGGCGGCTCCGAGCGAGACAAAGTAGCGCAGATAGGGCTCGATGCCGCGGGCGCGCACCAGAATGTAGCCGCCTGCCACATTGGCCAGGGCGGCAAACAAGCCGAGAAGGAGAGAAATCTTCAGCACATGCCCTCTAACCGCTGTGCCGGATATGCATCACGTCGCCATCCTGCACCACATAGTCCTTGCCTTCCAGCCGCAGCGTACCGCGGGTCCGCGCCGCGGCCTCCGAACCGGCTTCGATCAGCTGGTCCCAGCGGATCGTTTCGGCACGGATGAAGTGATGTTCGAGGTCGGAATGAATCGCTCCTGCGCCTTGCGGGGCTTTCGATCCGGCAGGAATCGTCCAGGCGCGGCATTCGTCCTCGCCTGCGGTGAAAAAACTGATGAGTCCCAGCAGTTCGTAGCTTTTGCGGACCAGCCGCACCAGGCCGCTTTCGACCAGACCATAACTGGCCAGAAACTCGGCCGCCTCTTCGTCGTCCATCTCGGCCAGCTCCGCCTCGACTTTGCCACAGATGGCCGTGGCACCGGCGTTCGGCCGCCGCGCCGCCTCTTCAAGATGGAAACGGCTCACGGCGGTTTCCAGATCGGCGCCGAGTGTGGAGCTTTCGCCGATGTTCAACACGTAAAGAATAGGCTTTTGCGAGAGGAACATGAAGCCCCGGATCAGTTTCTTTTCCTCCGCCGTCATCTCCAGTTCGCGCAGCGGCTGTTCCTTTTCGAGAGCCTCCTTGGAGCGCAGCAGAAGGCCCTGTTCAAGCTCCAGGTCGTGGGTCCGTCCCTTTTTCAAGTCCTTTTCCAGCCGCTCCAGCCGCTTTTCGATCTGGGCCAGATCGCTGACCATCAGGTCGAACTCGACGTTGCGGATATCACGCACCGGGTCGATGGAACCGACATGGGGGATTGCTTCGTTCTCGAAGGCGCGCAGCACGTGGATCAGCGCATCCACCTGGCGCAGACCGGCCAGGAACGCGGATTCTTTCAGCGCTTCCTGACCGATGGCCGCCACGTCCACAAACTCCACCGTCGCATGGGTGGTTTTCCTGGGCAGGTAGAGCGCCGCGAGCTTGTCCAGCCGCTGGTCCGGCACCCGCGCTACGCCGATATGCTCCTGGCGCGAGTAGCCGTGCTCCTCGATCCTGGCCTTGGTCAGGATTTTGAACAACGATGTCTTGCCCACCTGCGGCAGGCCGATGATGCCATTCTTCATTTGCTTTTCCCGGAGCTTGCCTCAGAGCGGTTGCCAGCTCAAGCGCCACTTCGATGATACAGGAGCGGGGAACCGGGGGCGGAAAACGGGGACCGCCATCGGGAATGGCCAGCAAAGCAAGTCCCCCGCCGGTTGCAGTCTGCGCCGGCTGGCCGTTAGACTTCTCCTCAGCATGACGAACGCGCGCGACAACACCCCGGAACGGTTGGTTAATGCCTCGCGCGCCGACGAGGAGCAGGGCTTCGAGCTGAAATTGCGCCCCCGCTGGCTGCGCGAGTTTATTGGCCAGTCCAAGGCCAAGGAACAATTGGCCATCGCTCTGGAAGCTGCCAAATCCCGTGGCGAGGCGCTCGACCACGTGCTGCTTTTCGGCCCGCCCGGACTGGGCAAAACCACGCTGGCAACCATCATTGCCAACGAACTGGACGTGGGGTTCCAGCAGACCTCGGGGCCGGCGCTGCAGATTCAGGGCGATCTGACGGCTATCCTGACCAATCTGCGCGAGCGCCAGGTGCTCTTTCTGGACGAGATTCACCGTATGCAGCCGGTGCTCGAAGAAAAGCTCTACACGGCGCTCGAAGACTACAAGCTGGATATCATCATTGGACAGGGACCGGCAGCGCGCACCCACGTGATGGAGATTCGTCCGTTCACCTTTATCGGCGCCACCACCCGGCCCGGCCTGCTCAGTTCCCCGCTGCGCTCGCGCTTTGGCATTCTCCTGCGCCTGGAGTTTTATACTGAGGAAGAGCTGCGGATCATCGTCGAGCGGTCAGCCGAAGTGCTCGGAATTGCCATCGATCGGGATGGGGCATCAGAGATCGCTCTGCGTTCCCGCGGCACGCCGCGCATCGCCAACCGGCTTTTGCGCCGCGTGCGGGACTATGCGCAGGTGCGCGGATCGGGGCAGATTGACCAGCCTACGGCCAATGCGGCATTGACCATGCTGGATGTGGATGCCCACGGCTTTGACGAGATTGATCGCCGCCTGCTGCTGACCATTATTCAAAAATACGATGGCGGCCCGGTCGGTCTGGGCACGCTGGCCGCAACTTTAGCCGAGGAGGAAGACGCGCTTGAAGAAGTTTACGAGCCGTTTCTCATCCAGATCGGATTTCTGGACCGGACTCCGCGCGGCCGCGTCGCCACACGGTCGGCCTACGAGCATTTTGGCCTGACGGCGCCCGGGCGCCAGACGCCGTTGTTTTGAATGGGGAAGGCCGGTTCCGGAACGGAGGCAGGGCGCGTTGACATTCTTTTGACTGGCTCATCCGCTCGCCGGTTCGCCATTTCGCCCAGACGGCTTTCTGATCTTCCAACCTTGACTTTCTGACCACTCCGGAGGTTTCTCATGGCACTGACCGAATCAACAATGATGACACTGGGTACCGCTGCCCCCGATTTCGCGCTGAGCGACGTGGTCACCGGCAAAACCGTTCGACGCGACGACTTTCGCGGCAAGCAGGCTCTGCTGGTTCTGTTCATCTGCGCTCACTGTCCTTATGTGAAGCACATTGAGAAGGGAATCGGCGCGCTCGGCAAGGACTATGCGGGCCAACCCCTCGGCATCGTGGCCATCAGCAGCAACGATGCGATCGCCTATCCCGCTGACAGCCCCGAGGGACTCAGGCAGCAGGCGGAAAACTGCGGGTTTGTCTTTCCCTATCTTTACGATGAGACACAGTCTGTTGGGCGCGCTTACCAGGCCGTTTGCACGCCTGACATCTTCCTTTTTGATGGCGATTTCCGGCTGGTTTATCACGGTCAGTTCGATGCCAGCCGCCCCGGCAACGGCATCGAGGTTACCGGCGAGCACCTGCGCGCCGCCATCGACGCAGCCCTGGCAGGCAAAGCCCCGCTTTCCGACCAGCGCCCCTCGATTGGCTGCAGCATCAAGTGGAGAGCCTAGACCAGAAAGAGCGAAAACCGCGCGAGATGGCGGATGTGGAGTTGATGTTCTGCTGATTCGCTCTTTTCCCTTGCCGGATCAGAGAGCCAGCCCCTTCAGATAGGCCCTGAAGCGCGGCCCCAGGTCGTCGCGTTTCAGGGCGAACTCCACGGTCGCCTGCAGCATTCCGAATTTATCTCCGGCATCGTACCGCTTGCCTTCAAAGGTATAGCCGAAGACTTTCTCTTCACTGAGAAGCGCCCGGATGCCGTCGGTGAGCTGGATCTCGCCGCCCGCGCCGGGAGTGGTCTGTTCGAGCAGCGCGAAGATGCGCGGCGTCAGCACATAGCGTCCGATGATGGCCTGTTTCGAAGGTGCGAGGGCAAACGGCGGTTTCTCCACCATTCCCGTGCAATTGTAGATGCGAGGATTGCCGGGGTCTGGCTGGCCGGCCAGCACGCCGTAGGAACTGATTTCCTCGCCTTCGACGGTCTGCGTCGCCAGCACCGATCCGCCCTTTTCGTTGTAAACGCCGATCATCTGTTCGATGCAGGGGATCTCGGCGTCAATGACATCGTCGGGCAGGATGACGGCGAAGGGTTCATCCCCCACCAGATCCTTGGCGCACAACACGGCGTGGCCCAGTCCCAGCGGTTCTTTCTGGCGCACATAGCTGATCTGGGCCAGCGACGAGATGCCGCGCGAAACCGCCAGCAATTCGTGCTTTCCCTTGCGTTCGAGGGTTGCGTCCAGTTCGAAACTGTGGTCGAAGTGGTCTTCCATGGCGACCTTGCCGCGGCCGGTGATGATGATGATGTGCTCGATCCCGGAAGCCACCGCCTCTTCCACGCCGTACTGGATGATGGGCTTGTCCACCAGCGCCAGCATCTCCTTGGGAATCACCTTGGTGGCCGGCAAGAACCGGGTGCCCAGCCCGCCCGCAGGAAAAACCGCCCTCCGTACCTGTTTGCTCATTCCACTTCCCTCGTGTGTCGTTCCCAATCCGGCCCTTCGCGTCTCCGCTCTAGGCGGGCGTCAAGGCTGGCGCCAGGTGGGCCAGCAATTCCTGAATTTCGAGCAGAACTTCGTCGCTGCGCATTGCGGCCAAAGGATACTTCAGCAGGCCCTGCGGTGTGAACTGTGCGCCGCGCCTGGCGTTGCGCTCCACCAGATGCATGAGCGCCTGCGGATCGATGGCCGCGTTTTCCGTGAAGCGAATTTGCAGCTCGGAGCGCCTGCGGTCCACCTGCGCGACGCCGATCCGCTCGCAGGTGAGCCGGATCAGGGCAGCCTCCAGCAGGTACACCGTGGCGTCGGGCGGCGCGCCGTAGCGGTCTTCCATCTCCGCCCGGATCTCGTTGAGGTCCGCTTCGCTCGCGGCGCCGGCAATTTTCTTGTAAAGCCGCAGCCGCTGGTTCTCTTCGGGCACGTAGCTCTCGTCGATGCGCAGCGCGATGCCCAGATTGAGCTGCGCCGCTCGATGCGCCTGGTCTGCTTCGCCCTTGAGTTCTTTCACCGCGGCTTCCAGCATCGAAGTATAGAGTTCAAAACCAACGGCCTCGATGTGGCCGCTCTGTTCGCCGCCCAGCATGTTGCCGGCTCCGCGCAGCTCCAGATCGAGCGCCGCGATCTTGAAGCCCGCGCCCAGGTCGCTGAACTCCTTGAGCGCCGCCAGACGCCGCCGGGCGATTTCAGTCAGCTCCTGCTCGGGCGGAATCAGCAGATAGGCGTAGGCACGCCGGTTTGAACGGCCGACGCGCCCCCGCAGCTGATATAACTCGCTGAGCCCGTGCCGGTCGGCGCGGTTGATCAGGATGGTGTTCGCCAGCGGAATGTCGAGGCCGTTCTCGATGATCGTGGTCGCCACCAGAACATCGTACTCGTGGTGCATGAAGGCCAGCATCACGCGCTCCAGTTCCGCCTCGCCCATCTGCCCGTGGGCCACCGCGACCCGCGCTGCGGGAACCAGTTCCTGAATCCGCGCGGCGATTTCGTAGATCGATTCCACGCGGTTATGCACGAAATAGACCTGCCCGCCGCGCTCCATCTCCACCTCGATCGCCGAGCGCACGATCTTCTCGTCGAACTTTGCCACCACGGTCTGAATCGCCATGCGGTCCTTGGGCGGCGTCTCGATGACGCTCAAGTCGCGCAGGCCCACCAGCGACATGTGCAGGGTGCGCGGAATGGGCGTGGCGCTCATGGCCAGCACGTCGATCTGCTTGCGCATCTGTTTGAGCCGCTCCTTGTGGCGCACGCCGAAGCGCTGCTCCTCGTCGACCACCAGCAGACCCAGGTCCTGAAACTTGATGTCTTTGGAAAGCAGGCGGTGGGTGCCGATCAGGATGTCCACCTTGCCCGACTCCACCTGTTCAATGACGGCCTTCTGCTCCTTCGCGGTGCGGAAACGCGAGATCATCTCGATGCGGACGGGAAACTGCGCAAAGCGTCTTTTGAACGTCTCGAAATGCTGGAAAGCGAGCACTGTGGTGGGCGTCAGCACGGCCACCTGCTTGCCGTCCTGCGCGGCCTTGAAAGCCGCCCGCATGGCGACCTCGGTCTTGCCGTAGCCGACGTCGCCGCACAGCAGCCGATCCATGGGCGTCTCCGCTTCCATGTCGTGTTTGATGGCGCGGATGGCGGCCATCTGGTCATCCGTCTCGCTATAGTCGAACGCGTCCTCAAACTCCCGCTGGAAGGCATTGTCCCGCGAGAAGGCGGTTCCCGGCGCGGTGCTCCGTTCGGCATAGAGCTTCAGCAGTTCGGCGGCCATGTCCTGCATGGCCTTGCGCACCCGCGCCTTGGTTTTCGTCCACTGCTGCGAGCCGAGCCTGCTGAGTTCGGGCGCCGGCCCGGTATCGACCGAACGGTATTTCTGGATCAGATCGAGGCGGGTGAGCGGAACGTAGAGCTTGGCCCCCTCGGCGAACTCCAGGATCATGAATTCGACCGAAAGGCCATCCTGGGCGATCTCCTTGAGTCCCTGGAACTGCGCGATGCCGTGTTCGACGTGCACCACATAGTCTCCGAGGGCCAGGTCGCGAAAGTCGGAGACAAAGGCTGCCGTCATCGATCGCCGCGGCTCGGGCCGCGCCGCCACGTCGGCCTCGTCGGAAAGGTCGTTGGCCCCGAAAAGAATCAGGCTGGAGTCGAGAAAATTCACGCCGGCGGCCAGTGGCGTGCGCAGGATCACGGGCACACGCAGGTCGCCGGCGATGTAGCTTGCCTCTTCGAGCACCGTCTCACCGGGATGCGGGTTGCGGCTCCCGAACCGGTAGGGAATCTGGTACTCGCGCAGCATCGTGGCCAAGCGCTCGACGTCGCCCTGATGAGGCGCGGCCAGCACGATGCGCGTCCCGCTGTTCATCAGCGTGCGCAACTGCTCGGTCAGGGCCGCAACCGAGCCGTGAAAGCGCAGTGTGGGCCGCGTGTTCAGCTCGATCTCGCCGAGCGTCCGGTCCCCATCGAGCAGGTCCACTGCGCCCAGCTGATCGAGATCCAGCCCCATTTGCGTGTCGAGCGCCGTCTGCAATGCCTCGGGACGCAGATAGATGTCTTCGGGCCGGATCAGCGAGCCGATTCCGGAACGTTCGTGGCGCTGCTCGACCTTGTTCCACCAGCGGTCGATCTGGTTGCGCACCATCACCGGCTCGTCGATGAACAGGGCGCAGCCGGGCAGCAGGTCCAGCAGCGATTTTCCGGCTCCTGCCACGGGGGTGAACAACTCCCATCCCGGAAAGACGCTCACGCCGCCGGCCGAGGCCATCTCGGAAGCCATCTCCTCGTCTCCGCTCGTGGCTTCTATTTCCACGCGCTGCCTGCTGAGCCGCCCATGCACGGCGGCCAGCAGACGCTCGGTTACCGGCGTTTCGGTGAGCGGCAACAGCAGCGCTTCGTCCAGTCCCGACTGCGAGCGCTGCGTTCCGGGATCGAATCTGCGGATGGTTTCGATTTCGTCGCCGAAAAAGTCGATGCGCACGGGGCGGTCCGATTCCGGCGAATAGACGTCCAGAATTCCGCCGCGGCGCGAGAACTGCCCGGGCATCTCCACCAGATCCGCCGCCGTGTAGCCGACCGAGGCCAGGTGTCCGGTGAGCACCTCCATGTCCACCTCTTCGCCGCGCTTCAGGGTGACGGCCAGGCCGGCGTAGTAATCGCGGTCGAAAAGCTTGAGCGCCGCCGCCTCGACCGGCGCAAGGACAATGGAAGCCGCGCCGGTGGCCATCTTCCACAAAGCTGTGGCGCGCTGTTCCTGTACATCCGGATGAGGCGAGAGATTCTCGAAAGGAAGCACATCGTGAGCCGGGAACCGAACCACCTGGGCAGGGTCCACAGCGCCGGTCAGCTCCGAGGCGGCGCGCAGCATCGGTTCCAGCGCCTCGGCGGCCTTGTTGTCGGCCACGATCACGATCACCGCTCGTTGCGCGGCTCGCGCCATCAGCGGCAGGTAGAGCGCCCGCGCCGTCGCCGTCAGTCCGGAGACACACCGGCGCCCCGCGGCAAGGCTCAAATGCCTTCGCACGCGCTCGAACCCCGGGGTGTGCTCCAGCTCCGCGAAGATTTCGCGGACGAACGGGAGAATCATCTGCTTCCTGCTTCCAGTCTACCAGCGAAGTTCTTAACAGCCGTCCCGGCAACGTCACACCGGAAAAAGCGGACACCGGCGATTGGGCCGGGTCAAGCCCGGTTGAGTTCATCGAAAGCTGCGGCCAGGAGCAAAGAGAGCCAGATCACGGCCCCGTCCGGGTGAACCATCAAATGGCGCACAAACTATTCATTGGGCGGCCGAAGAATCTCCGAAATCTTCCGTGAGCCTCTC
This sequence comes from Occallatibacter sp., assembly GCA_049976805.1. Taxonomy (GTDB): domain Bacteria; phylum Acidobacteriota; class Terriglobia; order Terriglobales; family Acidobacteriaceae; genus Telmatobacter. The sequence continues at coordinate 15,453 of JBMFHN010000034.1, forward strand.
GGCCAGCACGATCCCGCGGTCTTGACCCCAGTCAACGGCGCCGCACGGGCAGCGCCATGGAACAGCGCCGCCGCCCCGCGGCGCGGATGTTTTTTCCCGGGCAGACGCTCCTGGGTCGAGATCGCCCGTGAACTTCACCTCAGCCGTCGAGGCGTGAGCCGGTGGTTCGAGGCATGGAGGCAGGACAGGCCAGATTGGACGCACGGCGCGGGGCGGGCAGGCCGCCGGCCGCGACAGAAACAGGTCCGGCTCAAGCAGGAGGAGAAGGCCTGGGGCAAGGCGCACCGGCCCGCGGCTGCGCGACCGGTTCTGGTGGACATTGCCTCGCCCGGCGGCGGTCATCGGGCCGTCCCCGCGGCGCAGGCCGGTGTGCAACAGGGTCCGGGGCAGCTTGGAAGCTGCTTTTCCCTCCAAGCCACCCGGCGCGACAAGCCGCCTGGCTTAACCCTTGGTAAAGGCAGCAGCGGTGCTTTCCAGTTCCGGATCCCAGTTCCGCGGCTGGTAGATGCAGCAGGGCTCCTGGGCCAGCGGGTCGCCCGTCAGGGCGTAAGCGCGGGCGCGCGAGCCGCCGCAAATCTCCTTGAACTCGCAGGCTCCGCACTTGCCTTCGAGCCTGCTGGTGTCACGCAGCGCCTTGAAGATGGGCGCTTCGCGATAGATCTCGGCCAGCGGGGTTTCGCGGATGTTACCGGCGTGGATCGGCAGAAAGCCGCTGGGATAGACGTTGCCGACGTGGGAGATGAACAGGAAGCCCTTGCCGTCGTTGACGCGCCGCGTGGCCCAGTTGGCGGTGCGAGTCCGCGCGTCGGCGGAGGGCGCGCCGGACTCATAGGCCGCCGGGGCGGTGCCGTGCGCGTGAGCGTGCCCGTGTCCCAGCTTGCGCTCTTCGAGATTGTGCTGCACAAGGTAGCGCCGGTAGTGCATCGCTTCGGTGGTCTTGATCTGGAAGCTCACCCGTTGCGAAAGCTCGTAAATCTTCGCGAAGACCTGCTCGAACTCCTCGCCCGAGAGCAGGTCGTCGAGCTGGCCGCGGCCAACGGGAACCAGGAAGAAAACATTCCACATGACGATGGACAGCTTTTCAAACAGGGCGCAGAGGCTGTCCAGGTCCTGGGCGTTGTGGCGGCTGATCGTCGTATGCACCTGGATGGGAATGCCGGCCTCGTTGGCCCACTCGATGGCCTGGATGGTGCGCGCATAGGTGCCGGAGAGACCGCGGAAGGCGTCGTGGATCTCCGCCGTCGAGCCATCGAGCGAGATGCCCAGCCGCACCAGGCCCGCTTCCTTGAACCGGAAGATCGCCTCGCGCGTCAGCAGCGGCGTGGCGCTGGGAGTCACGGCCACGTGCACGCCCTTGCCGGCCGCATAGCGGACCAAATCGAAGACATCCTGGCGCTTGAGCGGATCGCCGCCCGTGAAGACGAAAATGGGAATCTGCATCGCGGCGATCTGATCGATGAGTGCTTTGCCCTCGGCAGTCGTCAGTTCGTCGGGATGGGCGAGCGGTTGCGCGGCGGCGCGGCAGTGCTTGCAGGCTAGATCACAGGACTGGGTGACTTCCCAGATGGCCAGAAACGGGGATTCATCGTAGTTCAACCCGCCGCGGGCGGGAATATTGTTCATCGGTTGCATGAAACCTCCAGAGGAATCGGGGCGGGGAAGCGAGGAAGAACGCATCCTGCGCAGGGTTGGAACCGGATTCCATTCTTCAAAAAAAATCACAACACACTCGTCGCCCACCACGCTCCAGGGAAAGCTTACGAGCAACTGGCGACAAAAAACCTGGGCGGAAACCGCCGGTGAAACACTACGACCCATTATAGGAGACACTCCGGTCCGTGGCGCAGCTTTGATCGAGACCAATTCCTCTTCTTTCTCTCCTGATCGAAGGGGTGGATTCTTGGGAACACAGCAAATTTCTGTTGTCTCCTCCTGACGGTTTTTCTCAGGGCTGCCGCCATCGTTGTCTCTGGCGATCGGCAGAAGCCGAAGCCGCGGAGCGCGCAGGGTCCGCAGCCGGGACGACGGATTCAGCGGCAGCGGGAGAAGGTGGAAGGGCAGAAGCAGCTCGCGATGTTGGGAAGAAGGAACGGGCCCGTGGGGAATGCCGGCCATTGCTTCCGGGCCGGCGCGGTCCGGCTGCAGATTCCGCCCGGGCGACAAAACCTCTTCCGGGGGCTGCGGCGGCTGGCGGCTCCCGTTGAAATGGGCTAGCCTCAAAAGATGATCTGGTCGAATTCCGCTGAAATTGCGCTGCACGAGCTCAGCCGGGCGCCGCTGGTGCGCTTTTCGGTGCTGGCACTCAGTTCCATCTTTTTTCTGGTCGATCCGTTTGCCGCCATCCCGTCGTTTTTGGCGATTACCGAGAGCGCCGATTCGGCGCGGCGGAAGCGGATGGCGCGCAAGGGCGCGCTGACCTGCTTTATCGTGCTGACCAGCTTTGCCGTGGGTGGGCAACTGATCTTCCGTCTCTTCGGCATTACATTGCCGGCTTTTGAGATTGCCGGGGGGTTGATTCTGCTTCTGATCGGTCTGGACATGCTCGAAGCCAAGCGCTCGCCGACCCAGGAAGCGATGGGCGATACCGAGGAGGCTTCGCACAAGGAGGACGCCGGCATTGTGCCCTTGGGAATCCCCATGCTGGCCGGCCCGGGCGCGATCTCGTCGGTGATGGTTCTGGTGGGCCAGGTGCCATCGCTCTGGCACTGGGAGATGGGGGCAATTCTGGGATCGATTGCGCTGACCAGCCTGATTTCCTACTTCGTCCTGGCAGGGGCAGGCCGGGTGCGAGCGGTGATGGGCGAAACCGGTATTCGCATCCTGGTGCGTATCATGGGACTGCTGCTGGTAGCTCTGGCAATGCAGTTCTTTGTCAACGGACTCACCGACTTAGGACTGATTGCGCGGTCGTGAAGTCCCCGCTGGCCGCGTTGGTTGACGGGTTTCCCACAGAATCGGCGGCTTTCCACAGGGTCGGGAGTTGCAAGGAATCGAAAGGCTTGCTATTCTCAACAAGTCGCATCCAGGGACAGAAGGCTTCGGCCATTCACCGCTTGCAATGACAAATCACCTGTGATACTCTTGGAAAGTTCGAGAAGAGCAGGAAACTTCCCGGTAGACTAGAGTCTGCCTATTTCCCGGAAGTTGAAAGTAGATTGTAATGCTAGTTCGTTGGGTCGGATGAGGCAAGCGCCCCCGGGCCCCTGTAGGGAATACCACAGAGAACAAGCCATTGCAAGACCAGGGAGTTGATCTCCCGTGAGTCTCATTGAGGCTCAGGCGATGATGCCGGTCGTTCTTTGATATTCTGCGCTGCGCGACGTTTCCGGAGATCAGGAGATTTCCGGAGCAGGATTCCGGATTCAGCAGGTCCTGGCAAGATGCGGAAGGTTTTGCAAGCGGGGATCCAACCGGCAACCAGAGTGTTGAACCGGCCCCGGCAAAAATGAAAGCCGCTTGACAGGACAGTGAAAATTCTGTAATCTTAAAAAGTTCGCGCAAAACACGCTGCTGATTGCAAGATCTGCAGAAAGCGCAACAAGTTCGAGGACAATCCGGCCGTTTGTGCCGGCCTCGATCCCAAGGGCTCCGCTCAGGCGGAATGCTCTCAAGGATCTTTGAAAATTAGGTTGAACATGCCAGTCGTGAGAATCGATCGGGTTTGGCTAGATCATTCTCACAAAATCGCAACGCACAATTTCGAGTGTGCGTTGCTGCCGAACCTCGCTGACCTCCGTCGGCCGAGGGGAGGCAATCAGGTTTCAAACGAGAGTTTGATCCTGGCTCAGAATCAACGCTGGCGGCGTGCCTAACACATGCAAGTCGAACGAGAAAGGGGTAGCAAT
>JBMFHN010000035.1:0-19237 GCA_049976805.1 Occallatibacter sp.
GCTGATGCGCATTCGTCTGGATGTGCGACAGAATCTCCCGGCGGGAAGACGGTTCTCAACGAGAAGAGTGGAAATTTGCATGCCGCGGAGCAGGTCGATGCGGGTTCGACCGCACCGGGTGCTCGCCGGGCGCACTCCGCGAAGGAGTTTTGCGGCAGTGAGCGGTCCATTCTGAATCAACTTTTGCCCCCGTTTTTATGGAAATCGCGTCTATACTAGGGAAGGATTATGCCTGACTATTCAATCGTCGTTCCTTTTCACAACGAAGAGGAGAACGTTACAGTTCTGTATGCTCGCCTGAAACAAGTGATGGAACAGGTGGGCGAGAGTTTCGAATTGGTGCTGGTCGACGACGGATCGAGCGATCGCACCTACAAGCTGCTCGAAGAGATCGCCGCCGTGGATAGCCGTGTGCTGGTGATCAAACTGCGCCGCAATTTTGGCCAGACCTCGGCCCTGGCAGCCGGCTTCGACCACGCTTCGGGCGACTTTATCCTGGCGATGGATGGAGACCTGCAGCACGATCCTGGAGAGATTCCCAACTTCCTTGAAAAACTTGAGGAAGGCTACGATGTGGTCTCTGGATGGCGCAAGGAGCGGATCGACAATTTCGTGATGCGCCGCATTCCCTCGCGTTGCGCCAACTGGCTGATGGCCAGGCTTTCGGGGGTCGATATTCACGACTTCGGCACGACGTTCAAGGCCTATCGCCGCGAGGTGATCCAGAACATTCCGCTTTATGGTGAGATGCATCGCTTCATTCCTGCGCTGGCCAGTTGGTATGGGGCTTCGATTTGCGAGATTCCCATCAAGAACGTCCATCGCGAACGGGGCAAGAGCCACTACGGCATCGGCCGCACCTTCCGGGTTTTCTTTGACCTGCTGACCATCCGCTTTCTGCTGAAGTACATGAGCCGTCCGCTGCATTTCTTTGGCGCGATCGGCGCAGTGGGCATTTTGTTCGGCAGTTTCGTCTCGGCTGCCCTGCTGGGCTTGAAAATCCTGCATCCCCACCAGAATGTGATGGATCAGCACGCGCCGTTATTCGTGATTGCCGGTGTTCTGATCCTGGCCGGCATTCAAATGCTGGCCATCGGATTGCTCGGTGAATTGGCAGTGCGCCATTACCACACGAGCCAGCACACGGCGCCGTATACGATCGAGCGCATGGTGCGCCTGCATGCGCATGGGCCCGGCATCCTGTCGGAGGGGTAAAGCAGGCAACGAAGATCCGGTTTGCAACCAAGAGCCTCGCCGGCTGATCCCCGGCGAGGCTCTTGGCATTCGAAAACGCGCAACCCGCTCTTGCAGCGCACCGCCCTCCGGGTTCATCCTGAACTTGTCATGAAAGCCATCCAGATTCACACAATCGGCGGCCCCGAGGTTCTGCAACTGGCCGATGTGCCCGTTCCGCAGCCAGAACCGGGGCAGGTGTTGATCCGCGTCAAGGCGGTCGGGGTCAATTTTATCGAGATCTACTTTCGCCGGGGAGTCTACAAGGCGGCACTGCCATTCACGCCGGGCAGCGAAGCAGCCGGAACCGTGGAGAAATTGGGCCCGGGCGTGAGTGGCTTCGCGGTGGGCGATGCGGTGGCTTCGGTGAGCGTCGTCGGCAGCTACGCGGAATACGCATTGGTTCCAGCCGCCCAGCTGATCAGGATTCCGCAGGAACTCAGCATGGAACAGGCCGCCGCGGCCATGCTGCAGGGCATGACCGCGCACTATCTCTCCCATTCCACCTTTCCGCTCAAAGCCGGAGATACGGCTCTGGTACACGCCGGGGCCGGGGGCGTCGGCCTGCTGCTGACGCAGATGGCCGCGCGGCTGGGAGTCCGCGTGATCACCACGGTCTCGACGCCGGCCAAGGCGGAGTTGTCGCGGGCGGCCGGAGCCGCTGAGGCGATCCTGTACACCGAGCAGGACTTCGCGGCCGAGGTCAAGCGGCTCACCGGTGGCCGGGGTGTGGACGTAGTCTATGATTCGGTGGGCAAGACAACCTTCGAGGGCAGTCTGAGCTGTCTGCGGCCGCGCGGCTTGCTGGCCCTTTTTGGCGCATCGAGCGGACCGGTGCCACCCTTTGATCTCATTCAGTTGAGCAGCCGGGGATCTCTCTTCATCACCCGGCCCACACTTTGGCATTACCTGGCGACCCGGGCTGAACTGGAAAGCCGCGCCGGCGATGTCCTGGGCTGGATTGCGCGCGGAGATCTCAAACTGCGTGCCGAGCATCTGTATCCGCTGGCTGAAGCCGCGCAGGCCCAGGTCGACCTGGAGGCCCGCCGCACGACCGGCAAAGTCCTTCTGGTGCCGTAAGCGCGGCACGGAGTGGACGAGGCGAGAGAAATGGAGAGAATTTCAGTCGGCACCTCGGATCGGGTCTTTGTCCTGACGGGGGCGGGCATCAGCGCAGAGAGCGGGTTGCCGACCTTTCGCGCCGAGGACGGGCTGTGGGCCGGCCATCGCGTTGAGGATGTGTGCACACCGGAAGCCTGGCGGCGCGACCCCTGGCGGGTGTGGCAGTTTTACGCAGCCCGGCGCCAAGCCGGCGCCAAGGCCGAGCCGAACCCGGCGCACCGGGCGCTGGCGGAGCTGGAGCGGCAGATCGGCGACCGCTTCTTCCTCTGCACGCAGAACGTGGACGACCTGCACGAGCGGGCCGGCTCGATGCGCCTGCTGCATATGCACGGCGAGCTGAACAAAGCGCGCTGCGAGCGGGAGTGTGGACGGCCGCCGGTGGAGGATCGGGCGATCTATCGCAGCCTCGACGAAGTGGGCCGCTGCGCCTGCGGCGGGCGGCTGAGGCCGCACATCGTCTTTTTCGGCGAAATTCCGCTGGAAATGGAGAGCATTGAGCGGAAGATTGAACGGGCCACGCTGATGGTGGTGGTGGGCAGTTCCGGGTCCGTCTATCCGGCGGCTGCCTTTGTTCACTGGGCGCGCCAGGCGGGCGCGCGCACGGTTTACGTGGGCCCTGAGCCGCCACTGAATGCGGCGGCCTTTACCCATGTGGTCCAAGGCAAGGCGGGGTTGGCGCTGCCCGGGCTTTTTGACGCCTGATCAGGCTTGGCTTGCCGCTTGACAGCGGGAAAAACCGTCCGCTGTCCATGCATTTCGTGGGCGTTCCGGCGCTCACGCGGTCAGCGCGGCAGGCGCGGCGATGAAGCCGCGCGTGACCGTTTGCTCAGCTCCGTTGCCGTTTGGTTGAGATGAAAGGAGGATTTGCCAATGTCGGAACCAAGGATTGCGCAGAAAGGCCACTATCCCGTTGCAGTCGAGGCCGGGAAGACTTACAAGTGGTGCGCCTGTGGACAGAGCCATCTGCAGCCGTTCTGCGACGGAAGCCACAGGGGGAGCGATTTCACGCCTGTAAAGTTCGAGGCCACGGAATCCAAGACGGTACACTTTTGCGGCTGCAAGCATACGGGCAAACCCGTTTTCTGCGACGGCTCACACGCAAAACTCTGACTTGGATGATTGGATCCGGCAGCTACGCACGGAGCTGCCGGTCCGGTAAGATCAGCCTGCTTTTTCGAGCAGACAGAGGGAAAGATCCCGCCGTTCGACCATTTCCCGGGTGATTTCCATCTCGCGGGCCCTCTTGTTGCTGGGAAGGTGGTACATCAGGTCGAGCATCAGCTCTTCCAGGATCATCCGCAATCCGCGCGCTCCCACCTTGCGCGCCAGCGCCTCGCGCGCCACTGCGGCGGTGGCGTCCGGGGTGAAATGAAGACGGACATTTTCAAACTCGAAAAGCCTCTGATACTGCTTGAGAATGGCGTTTTTCGGCTTGGTCAGAATTTCGATCAAGGCCGCTTCGTCCAGTTCGTCGAGAATGCCCACCACAGGCAGGCGGCCGACAAACTCGGGGATCAACCCGTATTTGATCAGATCCTGCGGTTCGGTCTGACGCAACAGCTCGGTGTCGCGGTGCGAACGGCTGCTGGCAGCGTCATCCTCGGCCGCGTCGATGGTCTTGAAGCCCAGAGCCTTCTTGCCCACACGGCGTCCGACCACTCGTTCCAGACCCACGAACGCCCCTCCGCAGATGAACAGGATGTTGGTGGTATCGACGGCAGTGAATTCCTGGTGGGGATGTTTGCGGCCACCCTGTGGCGGCACGTTGGCGATCGTGCCCTCCAGTATCTTCAGCAGCGCCTGCTGCACACCCTCGCCGGAGACATCGCGGGTGATCGAGGGATTCTCGTCCTTGCGGCCAATCTTGTCAATCTCGTCAATATAGATAATGCCCTGCTGGGCGCGGGTCACGTCGCCATCCGCCGCTTGCAGCAACTTGAGAATGATGTTTTCCACATCCTCGCCCACGTAGCCTGCCTCGGTCAGCGTGGTGGCGTCCACGATGGCGAAAGGCACGTCGAGCACCTTGGCCAGAGTGTGGGCCAGAAGCGTCTTGCCTGATCCTGTCGGGCCGATCAGCAGAATATTCGACTTGGCCAGCTCCACATCGCTGTTGCGCATGCGGTTCATGTGGATGCGCTTGTAGTGGTTGTAGACAGCGACGGCAAGCTTTTTCTTCGTCTGGTCCTGGCCAATCACGTAGTCGTCCAGAAAGCTCTTCACTTCCTGCGGCTTGGGCAGGTGTCCGGCGGCATTGGCCGGGTGGGCGGCATCCGCGCTGCGATCGTCCTCCAGAATCGAATTGCAAACGGCCACGCACTCGTCGCAGATGTAGGCGCGAGGATAGTCGCTGGGCGATGAGATCAGCTTGGCCACAGCGTCCTGCAGCTTATGGCAGAACGAACAGCGCAGCGCATCTTCGGGTCCCACGCGCGTTTTCATCATACTGCCCCCCTTTGGAAACAATCTTAACGCTGTTGGCGGAACGTGCGCTTTTCTCCGTCCGCCTCGGCTGGAGAAAAGCGCGAACTAGCCGCGTGGCCGGTCGATGATTTCGTCGATGATACCGTATTCCTTGGCCTGTTGCGCGTTCATGATGAAGTCCCTCTCGACGTCGCGCTCAATCCGCTCCAGAGGCTGACCGGTGTGCTGCGCGATGAGGTTGTTGGTGATTTCGCGGATGCGCAGGATCTCCCGCGCATGAATATCAATGTCCGTGGCCTGACCGCTGAGTCCGCCCATCGAAGGCTGATGAATCAGGATGCGCGAGTTGGGCAGTGCAAACCGCTTCCCCCTGGTGCCGGCCAGCAACAGAAACGCGCCCATGGAGGCCGCCTGACCGATGCAAATGGTTTCCACCTTGTTTTTAATGAATTGCATGGTGTCGTAGATGGCCAATCCCGCGGTGATTGAACCGCCGGGGGAGTTGATATAAAGATGCACATCCTTGTCCGGATCCTCGCCGGAGAGAAAGAGCATCTGCGCCACCACCAGGTTGGCCACCTGATCGTCGATCGGCGTGCCGAGAAAGATAATGTTGTCGCGCAGCAGACGGGAGTAAATGTCGTAGGCGCGCTCGCCCCGGCTCGTCTGCTCAACCACCATGGGAATCAATGCCATAGAGTCTTTTCTGCCCTCATCGGGACGGCTCGCTGCCGTCCCCCTGGTTGCGGCGCCGTCCGGCTGGTTTTCCCCGCCGCGCGGCGCCGCTCTTGCACGCACTCACCGTTTCTAGGCGGGAAGCCGTTCGTAGAGAAGATTCGCTGCCTTTCCTCTCCGTAATTGTTCCAGGATTTTAGTCAGTCCACCGTTGGAGGTCAAACGCGTCCGCAGCGTTTCGACTGTCTCGCGGCTCCTGAACGCCGCCAGTTGCAACTCGTTGTTGAGTTCCTCGTCACTCACGCTGATCTTTTCCTCGGCCGCGATGCGGTCGAGCAGAAGATTGGCCTTGACCTCGGCGACTGCGCTGTCGCGCTGGGCGGCGCGCAAACGGACAAAATCCAGTTTGCGCATCTGCTCGGTCTCCATGCCCTGAGCCGCCAGGGCACGCAGGCCGCGCTCCAGACGCGTGTCAATCTGTTCCTCGACCAGAGTCTCGGGCACCGCAAACGGATAACGCTCAATGAGCGCGGCCAGGAGCCGGTCCTTGGTTTCTCCCTCCACGCTCTGGCGTTTGCGGATCGCCATGTGAGCGCGCACCTGGCTTTCCAGCTCGGCCATGCTCTCATACTTGCCCAGTTCCCGGGCAAAATCGTCGTTCAGTTCAGGTACGATCCGCTTCTTGATGGACTTGACCTCGATCTCGTAAGTTACGGTCTTGCCCGCCAGTCTGGCCTCGGAGAATTCGGCCGGATAGACCACTTCAGCCTTCACTTCCTGCCCCGGCCTGGCGCCGCGCAGGATGGTCGAAAAGGCTTCGACCGTTTCCTTGCCGCCGACTTCGACCAGAGTGTTCTCGCCACTTAACGCGGCACCGTCGGCATCGCCCTCGATCTGGCCCTTGTAGCTGATTTCCGCCCAGTCGCCGTCCTGGAGCACCCGGTCCTCCTCGACCGGTTCGATCACCGCGCGCGCATCGCGCAATTGCTCCATCTCGTGTTGAAATTCCTCTTCGGTGACCTCCACCGGTGGCCTCTCCACAGTGACGGCCTGATAGCCATCGATGGAAAACTCCGGTATGCACTCGAAAGTCGCCTTCATATGGAGAGGCTGGCCATCCTCGAAGGTCAATTCGGTCACGCGGGGCTCGCCGACCGGCTGAACGCCCAAATCGTGAACCGCCTTGCTGAACCGTTCGGGCACCAGGATGTCGATGACTTCCTTGCGGATTTTCTCGGCAAAACGGCTCCGGATGACTGTTTCCGGCACTTTACCATTGCGGAAACCGGGAATTCGGGCATGTTTCCGGTATTCGCCCACGACGGTCTGGTAGGCCTTTGAAACCTCCTCGGCGGGAACGTCAATCATCAGTTCGCGCGTGCAGTCCGGATTGAAAGCCGGACCGTGCGTGTGCTCATGCTCAGGCCCGTGCTCGTGGTCCGGTTCATGGTCATGAGCGTGGCCGTCGGGTTCCGGACGATCCCCGGGAATCGACCGGGCGGCTTCGGCCATATCGGGTTGAGGTGTGTTTTCGACTGTATCGGTAGAGCTCAAGATTGTGCCTTCCGGGCGCAAGAGGCGCCAGACAACGTAAAAACCGTATGCGACCTCTCCCGTTCCGCGCTGCGAGCACCTCATCGTGGCGAATGGCTGCCGGAGGCCATCCTTCCGGATGCAATCCGCGCCGCACGGACAGGAAGTTATCTCATCTCATGGTAAGAGGGTTTGCGGGAAGGGTCAAACTCGCCGGGCAGGTTCCGGCGTCCAGGAGTGCAAAAACGGTATCCGCTTGTTTTTCATCCTTTTTTTCGTCCCGTCTCTTGTCCGGGAGATCAAGGCGATTGGCCGCCCATTTTTCGTGCCGCGGCTCTCCGCCAGGCATCCGCGGACTCGCCCATCACGTCGCTCTGAAACCGTCAGGGAAATGCAGGGAAGGGCGCATCCGATTCCGGTCCGCAGAGGCAATGCGGTGCAACTCTTTTCCTGGGCGCGAAGGAATCTAGCGTTCGGAACTCAGAGGTTTGCGAACATAGGGCAAAAAACGCGGATGAGCCGCACCGCAGCGGGCGTAGTGCGCGCGAGCCTCGTTCAGACTGAGGATGCCATTCACCGTCAGGCGCACTTCAGCGGCGTCTCCGTCATCCTGACCATCGTCCTCCCACCAGCATACCGGGCACAAACCCATCCTTTCGGGCGCCTCCAGAGTTCTGAACCCGCAGCACGGGCAACGAAAACGGGTTTCCACGATTTCCCCTGTTGAGGGACGGGAAATGCGGTGGGCAGGTTTACAGGGAAACTTCCGCTCCGGTCCGGATCAACCCGGACAGAACGCTGTTCCGAACGGCGGCGAGGGTCTTCTGATCTTCTCCGGCCAGCAATCTTTGACGCGCGCAGGCAAGGAAAATCCTTCAGCGGCTATCCGGCGTGGGGCACGGCGCCGAAGACGAGCGCGCAAATCCCGTTCCATGCGATCTGTACCCCGATGCAGAGCAGAACGAAAGCGATGACACGCAGAATTCCGTGCGCGGTCGAGGGCGAGATCCTGGCGGTAATCTTGGGAGCGTAGGCATACGCCAGAAAAACCGCAAGACACATGAGGATCATTCCGGACAAAACCCCGAGATGGGCGATGACGGCCATCAGGGGAGTTCCCTTCGAGGCATGCGCGCTCAACGTCAGCATGACCACCAGGACACCGGGACCGGCTGTGACGGGAAAAGTGAATGGATAGAATGCTTTTCGCCGCAGTTCGGAGGGATTTGTCCGTTGCGGGGACGGTCCGCTCTGCTCATTCTCGTCCTTCTCGTTGAGCAGCCTCCAGCCCATGGCAGCCAGCACCAGCCCGCCGGCAAGCTGCACCACCGGCAGTGAAATTCCGAACAGTTTGAGAACCCCGGCACCGGCCAGATCCATGGCGAGCAAAAAGAGAGCCGTGTTGATGGCGATCCTGCGGGCCAGGGCGCGGAAGACCTGCTGCGGCGCTTCGCCCACCATGCCCAGAAAGACCAGCGAAGAGCCGAGCGGGTTCACGACCGGAAAGAGAGCGCTGAAGGACAGCGCAAAAAAACTAAGAAACTCACCCATGACTTCCTCATTCCACGATTTCGATCGGATGGTCAACGTCGCTTTCTGGTTGCCAGCAAGCATCTACGGCTCGCGCCGCCAGCCGGCGGCAACTTCAAGCAGACGGTTTCCGGTAGCGCCCGGTGATTCCGTTCCAGCGGATCTGCACGATTTCTCGCAGCATTCGCAGACCGTCGCGCAGATAGCTGATGCGGGTGCGCTCATCGTGAGCCCAACTGACCGGCACCTCAACGACGCGGAAGCCAAGGCGGAGGGCGATGAAGAGAATCTCTGGATCAAAGCCCCAGCGCTCGATGGTTTGCAGGCGGAAAATGGCCCGGGCAGCCTCGCGGGTGAAAGCCTTCAGACCGCATTGCGTGTCGGCGAAGGGCAGGCGCATGACCATGCGGGTGACGGCGTTGAAGCAGCGGCCGAAAAACTGCCGGTAGAGCGGCTGGCGCTGAGTCTGGCGGTCGGCTTCCAGCCAGCGGGAGCCAATGGCGATGTCAGCCCCCTGGCTGATGGCGGTCAAGAGCCGTTCAGCCTCGCCGATTGGCGACGAGAGATCGGCATCGGTGAAGATCGCCACCTCTCCCTGCGCCTCCAGCATTCCAGCGCGCACGCTGTACCCCTTGCCGCGGTTGCCCGGGTTTTCGATCAGCCGGATTTCGGGAGCATGGGCGGCAAAGGCGCGCACCACGTCGGCCGTCGTGTCGGTCGAGCCGTCGTTGACCACGATCACTTCAGCCTTCCACCCGCGTGTCCGGATGCAGTCGACGACCGACTCAAGCGTGGCGGGAAGGCGGGCGCTTTCGTTGAAAGCCGGGATCACGATGCTGTATTTCGGCCCGGCGGTGACTTTTGCCTCGCGAGAATTTTTCTGGTTCATCGGGTGCCTGGCATTCTCCGTCACGTTCCATCCCCCGCTCTCGAATGGCGGCTTTCGCCTGGAATGGAGATCCAGGGAATGATATTGGTCATCATAACGCCGCCGGGAGCCCGGAGGCGCACCGCGGAAACCTCCTGGTTTTTTCCGCCAAACTGTTGATGAGAAAGGCTACAATTCAGAAGGAAGCTCTTTTCCGCTTCCGCGGCGAGTGAATCCAGTTATGCTGAAAACGGAGGCCAGAAAATTATGACAAAGGCAGAATTGGTAGAAAAGTTGACGGGAGCGAGCGGCCTGACACGCCGCGATAGCGAGGTGATCGTCGAAACCATCTTCAACGCGGTGATTACAGCGCTCAAAGACGGAGACAAGATCGAAATTCGCGGCTTCGGATCGTTTCGCATCCGCCAGCGCAATCCCCGTATCGGGCGGAACCCGAAGACGGGCGAGCGTGTCGAGGTTCCGGCCAAAAAAGTTCCTTACTTCAAACCCTCCAAGGAGTTGCGCGATCTGGTCAATCCCGGCGAAGCCGCTTGAGCTTCCTGCGCTCATTGCTTCCCCCCCGAGGTTGCGCGGACCGGAGCTCACTCGCCCGTGGCGGAAAACGGCAAAGCATGGCTTTCCCCTTCAAGCCGTTTTTTCTGTGAAATGGAAGTCCAAGGGCTGTTGGCGCTACGTTCCCTTGTCTCTCCTCTCCTGTCGAGCGGGCGGACGGATGCCGATCAGGCTCATCATGCGCCCTGCCCGGCCCTGCGAGGCGCGATGAGAGAAAAACAGCTCGTGATGGCAACTCGTGCAGGCGCTGATCGACTGAATGGAGCGGGGTTTCAGACCGGCCGCCAACAACTGGCGGCGGTTGGCCTCGATCAGATTCAGGTGCAGGCTGGGTCCGATCGGCGAATGGCCGGGCGCGCGCTGGGTAAGAAACAGCATCGGATAGCGGTCGCGCACTGGATCCGAATCATAGACCTCGAGGAAGAGTTCCTGGGCATAATCGAACTGGGACTCGAAGGCCGAAAATACCTCTTCGCCCACCGCATAGCAGCAGGCGGCGATGCCGGGTCCGATGGCCGCGGTCATATCCTCGGGCCGTGAGCCGAATTCGAGCCTCAAGCGGCCTATGCCGGACTCGACGATGCGGTTCACCGTGCCGCGCCAGCCCGCATGAAAAGCGGCGACCACATGCCGCCTGCGATCGGCCACCAGCACCGGAATACAGTCGGCAGTCTGAATGGCGAGCAGCAAGCCGGGTTCATCGGTCATCAGGCCATCGCCTTTTTCCCCGGCCGGGCTGAAAATCCTTCCGCTTCCCTCGAATTTCTGACCGGCAGTGCGGAGACGTACGACGTGCTTCGAGTGAATCTGATGAAGAGTGACCAGAGGAGTCTCTCTGCTTCCGCTGATCGCTTCAGCCAGCAGGCGGCGATTCCAGATCACCGTCTCCGGATCGTCATCGGCCGTAAAGCCAAGATTCAAATCGCCCGGCGCACCCTCGGGGCAATACGCCAGGCTCTGCCCGCCGCGACGGGTGCTGAAGCCATGCCAAAGCCAGTTCTCCTTTTCCCATGCGGAAACGGCCAGCCACTCGGCACCGTTCGAGGACCGGCGGGGAACCGGAGCGGGAGATGTGAGTTCCTGCTGTGAGGCGCGCGCAAAACGCATGCGGCGGGTCACACCGCCGCTTTTGCCGCGCAGACTGCGCACCAGGCCTGCCTGTTCAAAAAGCGTATCAAGATCCGTGGGGACCTGATTTGCGCTCTCCGGAGCGAAACTTTTGTCAGGCTTGGTGAACTGGGCCATCTTTTTCATTTTACTTGGGGACGGCCATGGAGTGGGCCTGCCTTCCGGCAGGCCCTCTTGAGAGGCATTTGAGGATGGGGTGCAGTGGGGATTTTGAGAAGAGGTCCAGTCGGACCTTCAAGAAGGAATGGATACCTTTCTTGGTGGGTGGTGTTTCGGGGAAGCCTCTGCTTGTTGTTTGTATAGATGTGAAATCGCGAAAAAGGTTACGTTCCTGCCGAAAAATTTTTTTTGGGCGTTTTCGGTCAGCGCTGCTCGATGGCGTTCCAGTGCGGAACCTCTTTTTCCGACTGCCATCGGGATGGACCGCTCCCCGGAACTCCGGCCCAGCAGGAAAGGCCACGAAATCTGCAGCAAAACATTATAAATCAATATCTTGCAGAAGATTTCATGAGCGTGGATCACGATCGCACTCCGCCGAGGCGGAGGAAAAATGCGCGGTCGCCGCCTGCCGCGTGTGAGGAGCACGGTTCGACGGGTTCAAAACCATCTCGGAGAACTGCTCCGGAATGACCGGCGATCGGATTCCGGGATGGAGGAAAACGCACCGGTCGGCACGGCTCAGATCTCCACCGGAAGATCCGTCACTCCGGCCAGGCCGAAGACACGGCGATAGCGTTTCAGCTCGCCGGCTTCGCCGAGAGCCTTGGAAAAATTGTCGGAGAGCTTGACCGCCGGCCGGCCGTCCACATCGCTCAGCTTGCACACCAGACTCAGCGGATGAAAGCTTGCATCTCCCCGCGGATTGCAGTTGCGAAAATCGTTGGTCAGCAGCGTTCCCCATCCGGTGCTGAAGCGGATGCGGCGCCCGGCCGACCACAGGCGGGGATTGAGAAAATCCTTTCCAGAGCGGAAATCAGCGGGTTTTGCTCCGTTTTTGAGAGTTCCGGAAAAATAGGCGTGCTGACCCAGGATCTGCTCCACATCGAGGGCGTCCGAGGAGATCAGCCGCTTCTGGCGCGGATCGCATCCGCGTTCTTCAAGCCAGGCGATGTACTCGTCGCCAGCCGTGTAGGCGTTTTTGCTGTCAACGCGCAGTCCTGTCCATTCCGCCACCCACGCCGGGGCGTTGCGCAGGAACTGCGTGGTGCCGAAGGTGTCGGGAAGCAGGATCAGCAACTCGCCCTGATAGCTCTGCTGCCACATCTCCAGCAACCGATATTGCGCACTGCGCAACTGGACATCGTCGCCGGCCAGCGCTGCCAGTGCCATGGGCAGTTCGTGGCCGTTGGTGCCGATGGCTTCAAGATCGTGCTTGTAGGCCAGGAAGGCGTTCGATGTGCCAGTAAAGCGCTTGCCCAGTGTGTCGCGCATGGCCTCGACCACATACTCCTGCCACAAGAAGCTGTGCCGCCGGCGCGTGCCAAAGTCGCTTACGCAGAGTTCAGGCACGTCGCGCAGCCGCTCCATCTTCTCCCACAGCCGCGTCTTGGCCCGCGCGTAAAGGATGTCGAGTTCCATTTCGCTCAGATGCTTGAGAGCCGCGCGCGTCTTCAGTTCGGAGATCTCCGAGAGCGCGTAGATCTCCCACATGGTCGTCTCTGCCCACAGTCCCTCAAAGCGCAGGGATATCTGCCCGTCGCGTGTCGCCAGTTCGTAGCCGGAGAGGCGGAAATCGTGTTCCAGCCAGTCGAGGAAGGCAGGATGAAAGATTCCGCGCTTGCCGTAGAATGTGTTGCCGGCCAGCCAGATCAGTTCCGATTTGCGCCAGCGCAAGGACCGCGTTGCCTCCAGTTGCTCCTCCAGCTTCCGCATCGGGAGCCATTCGGCCAGCCGTACCTGTGGGCTGCGATTGATGAAGGTAAAGGTTGCGCGCGTCCGCGGAAAATGCTTCCAGATGAACTGGAGCATGAGCAGCTTGTAAAAATCCGTGTCCAGCAGCGAGCGCGTGATGGGATCCATCTCCCAGTTGTGATCGTGCGCTCGCCTGGCGAAATTGGTTATCACAGTGTTCCCAATTTAATTGATGCTGCGGCGGGTCCGAAAGGCGGACGGCGCTCATCGGGGGAATATGGCAGCCTTCGCAATAGCCTTCGGACGGGCGAGCGGATCTGCGCCGGCAGGCATTGGCATTGGGCGCAAAGACTTCAGCGGGCGGTAAAAGCCGGCAGGAAGATTCCGCAACAGGTCCGGGAGGATTCCGCGCTCGGCCCGAGGCACTGCTTTTCAATGCTTCCGCCCAACAGAGCGGGGCTTTCCCATCCGTTACTACAGGGAATCCTGCTTTGCGCAGGAAACGGGAAAAGACAGGACACCGGCATCCCGCTCTGCAGGGGCCGCATCCGGACCGTCGCAGATGGCCACCCGGACAGCATCCGCGCGAGGGCCATCGTTCCAACATCCACCGCAAAAGTTCTGATATTCCCCCAGGCGTTTCCTTCCTTGCCTGTTTCATGGCGGCGAACCATGGATCTCTGTTCGCCGTGTCAGAGTGGGAAAGGATCAGTCATACTGCAACAGCCGCCGTTCGCCTTCGAGCGCGCGCAGCGGCGTCAGATCCTGCGTCAGTTCAAGGGCCCCCAGATATTCTCCCTTTTCGTCGCGCACCGCGAAGTAGCGGATGTGGATGAAACGCCCACGGAAATCGATCCAGAATTCAGCGAGGTCACGCGCTGCGGAACGGAAGTCATCGAGGATCTTCTGCACAACTCCGACGCTGGCCGGCGGGTGGCAATGCTGCACGGCGCGTCCGATCACGGCCTTGCCGCGAGCGAAGACGCGATGCGGACCCTCGGTGAAAAAGGCCACGCGATCCTCGGCGTCGACGAAGGTCAGGTCAAGCGGCAGAACCGAGAAGATTGCAATCAGCTGTTCTGTGCTGACGCTGCCGGCCGGGAGCTGAATTCTTCCCTTTCTGGGTGGTTCGGCCTGCGACGCGAACGCCGGATCTGCGGGTGGCATGTAACCCTTGCGCGGATCCACCAGACACCAGCCGAACTGCGGCGATGAAATCCAGATCTCGCCCCAGTCGCGCTCCGAGAGTGTCCGCAGCGCCAGAGGCAGAAGAATCTGCTCTTCCTTGTAGATCATCTCATCGAGTGCTGCCAGGGCCGAGCCGATCGTTTCCCGCAGAGCCGATGGCAGCGGGAGGCAAAGCCCCGGCGCATCCGCAAGCCGCACGGCCTCGGCAAGCATCTGTAATGCTTCATCGTCCTTGGCCCACATCACCTTCGAGGGTCCCGTGATTTCATGGCGTTCAAGGCAGGAAAACAAGGCTCCCTCCTTGCGTCGAAAGTGCTTTTCCACGTCCAGCAGTTCGTGAAGATGCTGACGCAGCCGCATCAGATCCTCCTGCTGAAGAACGGGTGTCTCGATCAGTGCCTGCGTTTCGCCAATGACTTTCTGCAGCGCCTTGTTTTCCTCGCGGAAGGTGTCGGCCGGATGTCCGGGCGTGATGCCGAATTGAGGCTGAATCTGTACGAGCAGGTCGCGCGTGACCTGCGAATGCAGATCGCACATGGAACGTACTTCGTCGACCGAGATGCCGTCGTTCATCAACTCCTGCTCCATGGCCATGATTTCCGAAGCATCAACGGACTTCACGATTTCGCGCAACTCAGCGCGTACCTGCTCGGGAGCCCTTCCCTCGTGAAGGTGGCGGATGATGTGCTTCAGGGTCGCAATTTGCCGGGTATGGCTGGTCAGTAATTCGCTCATTTCTACCTCGCATGTTCATCATCCGGCAGGCGGGGAAAGAAAAAAGCGACTTAAGTCACGGCCCGGACCGGTAAAATTCCGCGCCTTCTGCGTCAGTGAAGCTCGGGTTCAGCTGCCGCCTGTCCCTTCGGCACGTTCCTGAAGAGCCAGACAATCCCCGCTCCCGACAGGCAGAGCAGAGCCAGCCAGCGCAGCACGTCAACAAAGGCCCAGTCACTGGCCTGATAGATCAATTGCCGGTAGAGTTGCCATTCGGCGGGATACCGGACATGCGCCGGGCCGAAATGGGGGGTCAGTGCCCGCATCTCAGCGTGCATGGACGATTGGAACTGCAGGCCGCTGCGGGGAATGTAATTCGTCATCTCGTTCTGATGGACGCTGCCGCGCCGTGTCAGCAGCGTAGCTGTGAGCGAGACCCCGATGGAACCGCCGATGTTGCGCATCAGATTGTAGAGTCCGCTGGCAGCGCCGATTTGTTCCCGGGGCAGGGTTCCGTACGCTTGCGTGCTGATGGGCACGAAGATGAACCCTACGCCAAAACCGGTAACCAGGATGGGAATCAGCAGGGTCCAGGGGCTGATCTGCGTGGTCACGCTTCCCATGTAGAGCGTGGTGACTGCGAAGAGTATGAAGCCGAAGGTCAGCAGATAGCGTGCGTCGACCCGGTCCGAGAGATAAGCGATGACAGGCATTGCCAGAATGCTGCCCACGCCCCGCGGAGCAACAACAATTCCAGCCGTGAACGCGGTATAGCCGAGAAGTTCCTGGTAAAACAGCGGCAACACCGTGACGGTCGAATAGATCGAGATTCCGAAGATGAGAATCAGCAAACAGCCAATGGCGAAGTTCCAGTTTTTGAGAACACGCAGATTGACCAGCGGATATTCGGCGCGCCAGCTATGCCACACAAACCATATAAAGCTGATGACCAGCAGCAGCGCGGCCCAGCGGATCCAGATGGCGCCGAACCAGTCGTCTTCCTGGCCTTTGTCAAGGATGATCTGCAGGCATCCGGTCCAGACGATGAGGGTCCCCAGTCCGATGCTGTCAAAACTCATGGATTTCGATCCCCGCATGTGCGGCGGATCATGAACAAACCGGCCGATCATGAGCATGGCCAGGATGCCGACCGGAATGTTGATATAAAACGCGTAACGCCAGCTATAGGCGTCGGTGAGCCAGCCTCCCAGCGTGGGACCAAGAACAGGCGCGCACACCACGCCGAAGCCGAACAGCGCCATGGCTACGCCGCGCTTTTCCGGCGGAAAACTCTCGAGGAGGATCGACTGCGACAGCGGTTGCAGAGCCCCGCCGCCGGCTCCCTGGAGCACACGCGCCACCAAAATGAAGCCGAGCGTGGGCGCGGCGCCGCATGCAAACGACGACGCCGTGAAGATGGCGACGCAGATAAGAAAGAAGCGCTTGCGCCCGATCTGCATTGAAAACCAGTTCGAGGCGGGCAGCACAATCGCGTTGGCGATCAGGTAACTGGTCAGCACCCACGTCGCCTCTTCGGTGGAGGCGGAGAGCGAACCGGCGATGTAAGGAAGAGCCACCGAAGCAATCGCGGTGTCCAGAACCTCCATGAATGTTGCCAGCATGACGGAGACGGCGACGATCCATGGGCTTTCGATCCCGGGAACAGCTATGGGAGCGCGAAGGGCGGTCGGCGATCCCCCAGCGCCCAATCCTCCTGTTTGCGCTTTGCCCAGCTCGGACATGCCCTGCTGCTCCTGAGAAGTTTACGCATAAAAACCGGCGCCGCGCACGGCGGTCATGAAGAGAGGACGCTCGGCGAGGGCTGAACCATCGGGGAACACATTCCGGGCATGCTCGATCTCCTGGTCAATCAGCATGGACGAAACAAAGGAGCAATCGGCTCGCACGAAGCCATCCGGGCTGGGAACAAGGGATTCCAGATGATTGCAATCGATCCATGAATCGGCTTCAAGTCGCGGGAGTGTTTTTCCCGCTGCCCGCACAGCGCACTCGCTATTGATACTAAAGCGCGATCGGGCGGAGCGCCAAACGCGCGAAGCATTCCCAAAAATCAGCTTCACAGAGGGGAAGCAGCTGACCGCCAACCCTTGGCGTCGGTCTTGCGTCCAGGCACGGACTGGATATGCTGCGGATTGACCAGCAACTGATCAAACTGCCCCTCCTGCACTGCCCAGACCGGAACGTGTCAACGACTTTGAGACAGGTGGCGTGAGAGTTGAGTGTCGAACGGTCTGACTCTCAGGCGGAAATGGTGGGTAGGCCGGTGGAAGATGCCGCGCCGCGGAAAAGTCCAAGTGCGGACTTTCCCACGCCGCTTGGAAATCCCGCAAGTGCGGCGGGATTCCCACCTCTTCCACCGTTCCGGCGGCGACGAGCCGTGTTGAAAAAAAGGCGCGAACCGTCACGACCGGCGCTGCCGCCCCATCGGACCTACGATTGAGGAAGTTCTCCTTTCGACGACGGCGATGCTGGCGGATTGATCCAGACCGCGGTGGGCTGGGGCGGATGCATGGGCCGGGCGTGGGTGAATCGTTCCGGATTGCGCGCATAGGCAGCATCGAGCACCTGTTGGCGCTGCTCGATGATCTTCCCGGCCATTCCGTTTTCATTTCCGCTTCGTTCATGCCGTCTCTCCCATTCTGTTTTTCGCTTCAACCGTCTCATTGCGCACCGGTTGCGCCAAGCCACAAGGCTCCGCCGCACCGGCCCGAAGCGCCTCGATCCGCTCGACTTCGAGCCGCCTGAGTCTCACGGTGCTGGTCCACTGCCCCATCCGTTCAGCATCCGTAGAGAACTCGGCGGGGATTTCCATCCACATGTTCTCGCTCTCACGGGCCACCTTGAGCGCGGCCTGAAGCGCCTCGATTTGCCGATCCCTTGATGAATAAGGATTTCTAATTGGACGATGGTGTGTGAAGGCCCCTATACTAACGGGGAATTGGATCGTTGCGCATCGTCTGGAGCGTGATGGATCAACGGGCGCCGGCTTTGGGGCTGTGCGCCTTCATCTGATTGATCACGTTTCCCGCGTGTTGGGTGGCAACGCCGTAAGAACGGCAGGGAAGTTTCCAACGAAGAGTGTGGAACGCGAAGGAGTGGTTGTGATGGATTTCTTGACGGATGGCAAGCTGGTAATAGCAGGTGCGGCGGGGATGATCGGGTCGAATATGGCGCAGACGGCACTGATGATGCGGCTGAGCTCGAATTTGTGTTTGTATGACCCGGTTGCGGGGCCGCTAGAGGGTGTGGCCGAGGAGATGTATCACTGCGGGTTCGATGACGCGAAGATTACGTTCACGTCGGATATTAAGACGGCGCTGGAGGGTGCGGAGTACATTGTGTCGTCGGGTGGAGCTGCGCGCGGGGCGGGCATGACGCGAGAGGATCTGCTGAAGGGCAATGCAGAGATTGCTGCGCAGTTTGGCAAGGACATTCGCACGTACTGCCCGGATGTGAAGCACGTCGTGGTCATCTTCAATCCGGCGGATATTACGGGGTTGATCACGCTGCTGTACTCGTGTCTGCGGCCGTCTCAGGTGACTACACTGGCGGCGCTGGACAGCACTCGGCTGCAGAGCGAGCTTGCCAAGCACTTCAAGATGATGCGCAACAAGATCACGAACTGCCGGACATACGGTGGACACGGGGAGCAGATGGCCGTGTTTGCTTCTACGGCGTCGGTGAATGGAAGGCCGCTGACGGATCTGATTGGGACACCTGAGCTTACGGATGCGGAATGGAAGAGCATCCAGGAGAAGGTGATCCAGGGAGGGAAGAACATTATCAACCTGAGGGGGCGGTCGTCGTTTCAGAGTCCGTCATACCTTTCGATGGAGATGCTGCGCGCGGTGATGGGCGGGGAGGCCTTCCGGTGGCCTGTGGGAGCTTATGTTGACGACAGCCGCTTCTCGAAGATTGTGATGGCGATGGAGACGGAGCTGACGCGCGATGGAGTTGCGATACGGGATGTCAGGGGAACAGAAGAGGAGCAAAAGAACCTGGCACGAAGCTACAGCCATCTGTGTGAGCTTCGCGACGAGGTGATTAAGATGGGGATTATTCCTGAGTTGAGCGAGTGGCAGACGCTGAACCCCAATCTCAAGGGATGACGGAAGCCTGATTCTGACGCTGCGCTGACTATGCTGGTTTCGGAGAACCGGACAGCAGGGTGAGTGGAAAGATTGTTCCCTTGCCAGCCAAAGACTACCCCCGGCAGAGCCGGGGGCCTTACGGTTGCTAGCCCCTCAAAGGGGCCTTTTCGCAACCGTCCGAAGCAAAAGCAAGAACAAAAGCAAAAGCCTCGTACTGCTGTCTTCGCTGCCGCAGCGCAGGCAATTCGAGGGAGAACATACTCCCGGAATTCTCAAAGTTCTACTG
>JBMFHN010000036.1:0-18411 GCA_049976805.1 Occallatibacter sp.
GTTTACGGTTCGGGTGGATCAGCAAGCTGGAACCGGAACAGCGGGAGCGCTGCCTATGGGTCTGCTGCGAGTTCCACCCGCGGGCTTGAGGCGAGCATCATGTTGATTGATGCAAAGACAAAGGACGTTCTTTGGGCTTATGAGGTGCACAAGAGTAGCCACGGTTCATTGTTATTCGGCACTCTCGGCGCTCGCGGTCAGCAATCTATAGCGGAGGCCTGTGCAAAACATCTAAAGGAGTTCATCGAAAAGGGAAAGTAGACGACACTCCGTACCAATAGGCCCGAAGTGTTACGTTATTCCTGACGGCACTCGATGAACCGACGTACGCGCAGAACGCTTCTGGTGGTGGCCGCGGTCCTGATCTTTCTGGCCGTCATCATCTTCCTGCGCTCGAAGGCGCCGCCCGAGGCTGCGCGTCTTCTGCCGGAATCGCAGGGCATCGTTTACGTCGATCTCAAGCCGCTGCGCGCCTTTTTCCCCGGAAAGCTGCAACCGGCGCCGCACACGCCCGAGTATCAGCAGTTCATCGACGCAACCGGCATGGACTGGGAACGCGACCTCGATCAGGCGGCCATCGCCCTGCACCGCATGCCCGACCCCAACGGCCCCAACGGCGCGGTCGGCTATTCCATGGTGCTGGTGGGCAAGATCACCGGCAACAGGCTCAACGCCTGGCTCGACGCACACGCGACCAGCCGCGAGTTTTACGCCGGGCATACCGTTTATTCGATTCCCTCTGACGGTCGCACCGTCCGGGTCGCCCAGATCGGCTACAACATGGTGGCGATCTCGAATATGCCCACCCCCGAGCAGATTCACTCCATCCTCGACCGCCACGCGACCGCCGCCTGGCCCTTTGCCGGTTCCACGCTGCTGCGCCAGCACTACCAGGACGTGCCGCTGCTCTCGCTGGCCTGGGGGGTTGGCCAGATCGGCCTGCCGTTTTCGGAGCGGGGCAGCATCGGAATCTTCGGTTTTTCGCTGCCGCTTGAGGCGGACGCGACCCTCATCGCCAGCCTGACGCCAGCCCTCTCGCTCAAGGGCATGTTGAATGTCAAGGTGGTCGAAATCGTCGCCGGCGACGCCCAGGCCTCCAGCCAGGCAGCGGCGCTCAGGCTGCTGCTGAGCCTGGCGCGCAACTTTACCGCTCCCCTGGCCAGCAACCCCGCCAACAACGGATTGAAAGAGTTGCTGAAGACTGCGGTCGTGAAGCAGGAACGCAACCGGGTGGTCATCACCGCGGCGCTTTCCCGCTCTCTGTTCAGCGTCCTGGCCGACAGCAAAAACCCGCCCGCCGAGATTCCCTCCAGCCCGGGCGCGCCTCAATAAAAGCGGAAAAAATTCCTCGGCGGGCTTCCGCCTGGTATTCGCGCAAGGATGCGCAGCCGGGCAGGCTGACGCCTGCGGCGCTGTCTCATTTTGCCTGCGCCAGCGTTGTACCGGTATTGTCGAGGGCAAGCTGCGCGTAGGTCATGCGCAGGTACTTGTGCGGATTGACCGGAACATCATGGACGCGCACCTCATAGTGAAGATGCGGGCCGGTGGCGCGGCCCGACTCGCCCACATAGCCGATGACCTGGCCGCGGGTCACGTGCTGCCCGGGAACCACGGCCATTACCGACAGGTGCGCGAAAAGCGTCTTGATGTCGTGTCCGTTGTCGATCTCGATCTCGCGTCCGTATCCCGTTTCACGGCCAGCATCGATCACGTCTCCATCGGCTGTGGCGCGTACCGGCGAACCCATCGGCGCGGCGATGTCGATGCCGGTATGAAAGGCGCCCTCGCCGTTGATCGGATCCTGACGCTCGCCAAAACTGGAGGTTACGCGGCCTTCCACCGGCCAAAGCGAGGGAGCGTCGGCCAGCGCCGTCCAGTCGCCCGTAAAGCTGGGCGAAAGGCCGTTTTCCAGCGCCTGGGAGATGCGGCCGGACATTGCCTGGGCGCGCAGCGCGTAAAACTGATCGAGCGAGAGCTTCACCTGCTGCAGGCTCACGTCGTTCGTCACAGCCAGACTGACCGGCGTCGGTCCGGATGCGGCGCTGGCAGCGCTGGCGGATTTGGTCAGCTTGTTCTGCCGCAATCCGTAGAGCGCGGTCACTTCACTGGCAAGGGCCCCAAGCGAAGCCACCTGCACATTGCGGACCTGGGCAATCTGCGCCATCTGCTTGTAATCTTTGCGCAGTGTTTCCCGATCCTGGCGAATCTGGTTGAAGCTCTCGGTTTTCAGCAGCATGCGGGTATAGGAGCCCGCCAGTCCCACGATGGTGAAAGCTCCTACCAAGGCGGCGGCCACAAACCCATACACATACTGAAGGGGCAGTGAAATCTTGCTGATCCGCCCATCTTCATCCCTGGCGACAAAAAGAATGTAATAGCGCTTGCGCAACATCTTCGCCCTTCATCCCTGCCGTCCGCAGGTCCGTGCCGCACCCATATATAGATCAGGAAAAATCACAGCGGAGCGCCCACGGCTCGTGCAAAAAAGCACGCACTCGCAAGCGCATTTCCGGAGCCTTACCCGAGTCTAACAATCCCCTCCCGCATGGTCAACGGCGTTGCGGCGGAGATTTGCTGTTTGGGGTGAAATCGGTGCAAAAGCCCTCCGCAAGCAGACGAGGCTCAAAAAAACCTCGACGCGATGCCGTATTCTCAGGAGATGAAGATCGATCCGGCCCATTTCGGAACCGCTTACGGAGCCGGTGAACTCGCTCTGCTCGAACAAATTCGTCAGCAGGCCGCCCAAGCCACCGCGCGCCGCCGGAATCCCTGCCTTACTCTCGGAATCGGCGACGATTGCGCGCTGTTGACCCCGGGCCGCAACGAGGAACTGGCTGTCACCACGGATCTGTCAATCGCCGGCCGTCATTTCCGTCTCGACTGGCATCCGCCCGAGGCCGTTGGCCATCGCGCTCTGGCGCGCGGCCTGAGCGACCTGGCCGCCATGGGCGCCCGACCTGTCGCCGCTTTTCTCTCTCTCGGATTGCCGCCTGCGCTCACCCTTGCCCCGGGCCGGCGGCGTGCGGGAGCCGCCCTGCCTTCCTGGATGAAAGGTTTCCTCGGTGGTCTGCTTGCCCTGGCCCAGGCCCATTCGACGCCCCTGGCCGGCGGCGATTTGGCCGAATCCGCCCTGGCGGTCGCCGATATTGTTCTGCTCGGAGCCATTCCCCGCGGGCGTGCCCTGCTGCGTTCCGGCGCCCATCCGGGCGATTTGCTCTACGTCACCGGCACCCTGGGCGGGGCCGCGGCCGGTCTGGCTCTGCTCGAAGAACTGGCCTCGGCCCATTCCGGTCGTGCCTGCCCTCCTCGGATTCCCAAACGTCTGGCCAGCCACCTCGCGCCGCACCTCTATCCCCAACCGCGCATCTCGCAGGGGCTCTGGCTGCAGCGCCACGGCCTGGCCTCGGCGGCGCTCGACCTCAGCGACGGGCTTTCCACGGATCTGGCTCACCTCTGCGAGGAGTCCGGCGTCGCTGCCGAGGTCGATGCGGACGGACTGCCCCTTCATCCCGCGGCCACTCTCGAACAGGCGCTCCATGGCGGCGAAGATTACGAACTGCTCTTCACCGCTCCGGCTGCTGCCCGGCTGCCCCGCCGGATTGCCGGCGTCCCGGTGACTCCCATCGGCCGCATCCGGAAGCCGCGTCGTGGACAGCCTGCCGTGACTCTGATCTCGGCCGAAGGCTCTCACCCCCTTCCGGCGCGCGGCTGGCAGCATTTTTCCGGCGATCGGAACCGCCCCTGCCTGCCAGCCTCGCGCTCATAGGACTGCGCGGCGAGGATCGCCGCTGATCGACCCAGCTCGCACTGCGCCACAGAAACAAGAAGCCTTGCCGAAGTGGTTCGGGCCTCAGCCGGAGCCTCGGCGGGGAGAGCAATCCACCGCGCCGCCCGCGGACAACTTGCTGCGGAGCAGGCCGCTTCCAGCCGATCCGCAAGCGGGCAAGAAGCGATCAACTGCCCGAGCGAGGGCTAAAACGGAAAGAGCCGCCCGGCAACTGGGCAGCTCCTTCCTCAGGGAGAATAGTTCCAACGGAGGCAAAACCATCAGAACTTTCTGCGTGCATAGTAGGGGCGGGAAAGAGGAGTGTCAAGGATAAATCGATGAAAGAATAAAACATTTATAATCAATAAATTAGAAAATCAGTTTCAAGCGGAGCCATTGACTTATATTCGCCTTTTGTTTGCTTTCTATCTCTGTATTTTCCGGATTTTCTAGGGGATTTATCCGGAATTCTTCCGTTTTTTCCGCAGAGTTTACAGCCCATTCACCCTTCGGATTCGGCCTTGCAGCGAACGCAAAATTTTTCTCTTCCTCAGTCTCGCAGATTCAAGCGGATAAACTCCGCATCGAACAACGAGGAAGCCGGTTTGCCGCGTGCCATGCGATAAAGAGCCCGAAATCCACCCAGAAAGAATCCCAGCAAAATCGCCGTACTGGCTCCAATAATCACCAGAAAAGCGATTCCCACCAGCAATTTTCCGGTCATGACCACCTGGGAATCTGCCGGATGTGGAATCGAGATGAAATCCGCGTCGTAGTGAACCAGGGCCAGCAGCCGATGGCTTTCGTCGGGAATGGCGTCCCCGCTGACCAGCGCCACCAGGGGTCCGTTGCGGCCCACCTCGAGCGAGGCCAGGTCGGAGTTCGCCAGCGGCGCGGTCCAGCCCGGCGGCGGTTGCCTGCCTGCCTGCTTGCCTGCCTGGATGTAGTCGCGAATCTTCGTTTCCTCAGCCTCGGCCATTTGCGGCGTTGGATAGTTGATGATGGTCAGCGTGGCCTCGCCAGAGGTCAACTGGTAATTGGCGGTCAGGATTTCAGCACCGCGGTCGAAGCCCACCAGGCCGGGCGGCAGCACGCCGCCCGACCCGGCATAGCCGGCCGGTCCCAGCGCGTAGTGCGTGGTCTGTCCTTCCAGGTGGCTTGTGGGCAGATCGGCCAGAATGGGCGGCGCCAAAGCCTGATTCCCGAGCGGAACGGTCAACTGGCTGGCCAGGTTGCGCAGATCTCCGGCCGACATCGGACCGGCGTGCGAAAAGTTCGCGTCGACGACGATGTTTCCCTTCCAGAAAAGCACGCGGCTGTGGTTCGATGCGGCTCCGGTCCCCACCTCTTCCCTGGGCCAGCCATTCTGGCGATAGAAAGAATAAGCTCCGTAGGCGCCGCTTGCATCCGGGAAGCGCAGGGCGCGCAGGGTCAGCGTCTCGCCATCCCGCTGGTAATTGGCCAGCGTGGCGCCGGTCATTCCATACTCTTGAAGGGCTGCTGCGTGGGCGGGATCGGCCTGGGCCGCGTTGGTGATGGTCTTCGGCGCGCCGGCTTCAACCCATCCGGCAAAGACCGGGGGCAACTGCGGTGCGGGCGCAGGCGGCAGCATCAGGTGTGCCACATGATCGGCGGGTCCGGGCGGTGCCGAGGGGGAAGTTGCCCGGGGATTCTGCGCGTGGACGAGGGTCAAGCTGCCCGCCAGCGTTGCCGAACCAACCAGAATGAAAATCCAACGCATCCCAAAAAAGCTCCCATCTTCAGGGTACACGCTTCTCCTGCCGGCCGCGCCGCGCGGCGCCGACCTCTGGATGGGCGGTGCCACAGGATTTCCGCCGGCCGCTCTCACTCCGGCCAGGCTGCATGCGGCCGCCGGTCAAAGCCCGGCGCTGACCAGCGGAGACGAGATGCGGGCCCACCACGCATCAAACGCCTCGAGGGCGTGCGCGCATTGCAGGCGATGGCGTTCCTTTTTATCGCGAATCTTCCTGCGCAGCGCCTCTTCAATCGGCTCCAGAAGGTCAAAGGTGATATTGGCGGGCTGGAAGTTCCGGGCGTCGGCGTGGGTGATGTAATGCACCAGCGAGCCGAGGGCCGTCGCGCGCGGGACGGGTTCGGGTTCCACGCCGCTGGCCAGCGAAGCCGCGTAAAGACCTGCCAGCAACCCGGTGGCGATCGACTCCGTGTATCCTTCGACTCCCGACAACTGCCCGGCGAAGAGGATCTGGGGGGCGGATTTGAGGCGCAGGGTTTCGTCCAGCAGAGCGGGGGCGCAGATGTATGTGTTGCGATGAATCTGTCCGTAGCGCAGGAAGCGCGCATCTTCCAGGCCGGGAATCAGCCGCAGCACGCGGGCCTGCTCGCCGAACTTCAGATGGTTTTGAAACCCGACCAGATTGTAGCTCTCGGCACGGAGATTTTCCTTGCGCAGTTGCACCACGGCCCAGGGCGTCCGGCCGGTGCGCGGATCGCGCAGACCCACCGGCTTCATGGGGCCAAAGCGCAGCGTATCGCGGCCGCGGCGGGCCAGGACCTCGATGGGCAGGCAGCCCTCGAAATATTCGAGATTTTCCCAATCTCTGGCCTCGGCCGGCTCGGCCGCCAGCAGCGCGTCCAGAAAGCGATCGTATTCGGCGCGGTCCATCGGGCAATTGATGTAATCGGCCCCGCCCTTGTCCCAGCGCGCGGCGAAGTAAACGCGCTCCATGTTGATGGAATCGGCCTCGACGATGGGCGAGATGGAGTCATAGAACGCCAGATGGCCGGAACCGGTGAGGCGTTCGATCTCCGCACTCAAGGCCCTGGAGGTCAACGGCCCGGTGGCGAGAATGGTGAGCCGCGCGGTCGCCTTGCCAGGGTCTGCGCCGTCCCGGCTTTCACACCAGGGAGCGCCCAGCCGGGTTACCTCTTCGCGCAGGACACGGATGCGCGGCTGGGCGGCAATGGCCCCGGCAACGCGCCGGGAAAACTCGACGCGATCGACGGCCAGCGCGTGGCCGGCCGGAACGGCTGTTGCATCGGCAATCCGCAGCAGAGCCGAGCCGGCGCGGCGCATCTCCTGCTTGAGCAGCCAGGGCGCGGTCTCCGGCGATTCGCTCTTGAGCGAATTCGAGCAGACCAGTTCGCCGAATTCCACGGTCTGGTGGGCCGGGGTCAGACGCAGTTTGCCGTCCACCACGGAGCGCATCTCGTACAAATCCACCTCGAAGCCCAGCCGAGCGGCGGTCAGGGCTGCTTCCGGTCCGGCCAGTCCGCCGCCGATGACACGAATCTTCACGCCTCAGCCTCCGATTCCCGACCACGATCTCTGGAATTGCGGCGCGGCTCGCCGTTCCGCGTTCTGATTGCGCCAGAATGAGGAGCCAGCAAATTCACGGTGTGCAAGTGTCTCCGGAACCGCCCCGGCAAGCAAGCCGCTGCAATGCCTCGCCGCTCACTCGCACATTCCGCCACTCGTCGAGGAACTCCGCGCCCATCGCCCGGTAGAACTCAATCGCCGGCGTATTCCAGTCCAGGACCTCCCATTGCAGGCGCGGACAGCCTTTTTCCAGGGCGATGGCCGCCACGCGCGCGAGCAGCGCGCGGCCGATGCCCCGGCCGCGCAACTCCGGCTCAACGTATAAATCCTCGAGATAGAGCCCGGGACGTCCCGTCCAGGTCGAGTAGTTGAAGAAATAAAAGGCGAAGCCGGCCGGACGTCCGTCCAGCTCCGCAATCAGGCAAAAATAATAAGGGTTGGGGCCGAATCCATCCCGCTCCAGGCCGGCTTCGGTCGCCGTCACGGTATCCGGAGCGCGCTCATACGCCGCCAGAGCGCGAATAAAGGCAAGAATCTGCGGTATGTCCGCGCGGGTCGCCGGGCGAATCATGGTTGCCATGGTTTGATTGTAGTGTGTGATCGAAGTTCCACGCGGGCCTTCGCCGAAAGGCTGGCCGGAGGACGGACCCGGAAACCGGACAGGGAGTTGACGGCAGCGGCTCCGCTCCGACAGCCCCGAATTCCCGCACGCGGATCAGCACGCTTGTCGTGGAGGGCCGGTAGGATTTAACTTGGGTTCTGCGAAAGGGGCCGGGAGCGGTTCGGTTTTCGCCGAGCGGCCGCACGGGATTTCGTGAGGGTGTGCCGCTGTTGCTGTTCGCCGCTGTGCGGACAGGGGAAAGACGATTTTTCGGGCGCGCGAGGCGCTTTTTTCGCGCAGCTCTCAAGGAGAAGAGGATGAAACGCAATCTTACACTCTGGTCGGGGGTGCTTGCATTCGCTTGCTTGCCCGTGTTTGCACAGACGCCCAAGGCCGCAGCGCCTATGGGCAAGATTCACGGCGAGGTCATCGACGCTACCGGCGTGCCGCAGATGGCCGGCACGGTCAGTCTCTCGAATGACAGCGGTCACACCTCAAAATACACCTTTCCGGTCTCCTCGGCCGGCGAATATTCAGGTGAAGCGGCCCCCGGCACCTACACGTTGATCTTCCGCCTGCCCAACATGCCGCAGGACAAGATGGTCGACATGATCGATGGAGTCAAGATCGTAGCCGGCCAGGATCTGCTTCAAGACGACGATATGTCGCGCAAGGAATTCATCGACAAACTGCCGGCGAGCAAGCAGAAGGAGTTGATGGAACTCAAGAAACACAACTCCGAGGCGATGAAGGAGAATGCCGTGATCCGGGAGGTCAACGAGGATCTGAAGACCGTCAATGATGACCTCAACCAGGCCGGTGAGGCGCGCCAGTTGGCGATCCAGCAGTTGGGAGCCGGAGCTTCAGCCGCGGACATCGCCGCCAAAACGGACGCCATCCAGACAGCGAAATATACCGAAATCGAAACCCTGATGCAAAAAGATACCCAGCTGAAACCGGACGCTTCCGTACTTTGGGCCCAGCTGGGGCAGGCACAGACTGACCTGAAACAGTATGCCGATGCGGAAGTGAGCTACAAGAAAGTCCTCGCGCTCGAATCGGCGTCGAAGAAGCCGAATCTTGAAGCTCAGGGAGCGGCATACAGCGGTTTGGGCGAGGTCTATGCGCGCTCCGGCAAGGTCCCCGAGGCGAATGCGGCCTTTGACTCTGCGGCCAAGATCAATCCGGCCCAGGCAGGTTTCTACCTGAGGAACGAGGCCATTATCTTCTTCCAGGAAAACAACCCCGCGGCTCAGGCCGCCGCAGCCGATGAAGCCATCAAGGCCGATCCGAATTCGGCCATCGAATACTATCTGAAGGGCAACGGTCTGGTCGTCAACGCCACGGTCGATCCCAAGACACAACAGTTGATCGCGCCTCCGGGCTGCCTCGAGGCCTACCAGAAATATCTGGAGTTAGATCCCAAAGGTCCTTATGCAGCGGAGGTGAGGGGGATTCTGGCGGGCTTCGGACAAAAGATCGAATCCACTTACAAAGCTCCCAGTTCCCACAAGAAAAGGTAACCTTGCGGTTTGTTTTCCTTCAGAGAAGGCGCTCCCCGGCCGGGAAGCGCCTTCTCTATTTGACGAGTTCTGCAGAGGGGCGCACTCTGGCGCGTGGAAGTTGCACCGGCAGAGCGACCCACATCCGCCAATCGCCCGCGAGAAAAGGCTCAAACTGCTGATTCAGATGAGGATGGGAATCAATCCCGGCTGCGCATCTTCGAAAGCAGCCGGATGATTTCCAGATACAGCCAGACCAGCGTGACCATGATACCGAAGGCGCCGTACCACTCCATATATTTTGGAGCTCCATACCTCACGCCCTGCTCGATGAAATCGAAATCCAGCACCAGATTCAGCGCTGCGATGGCCACGACAAAGAGGCTGAAGGCGATGCCGATCGTCCCGGAGCCGTTGACAGCCGTGAACTGGATGCCGAAGAAGCCCAGCACCATCTCCAGCAGGTAGAAGACCATGATCCCGCCGGTGGCGGCGACAATGCCCAGGCGAAACTTCTGCGTGACCGGGATCAGCCCCGAGCGGTAAGCGAACAGCAGCGCGAAGAGGGTGCCGAAGGTCAGACCGACCGCCTCCATGGCGATTCCCGGATAGCGCAGGTCGAGAAAGGCCGAAAATCCGCCCAGCACCAGTCCTTCCAGCAGCGCGTAGGCCGGCGCCGTCACCGCCGACCATTCCTTTTTGAAGACAGTGACCATGGCGCAGATCAGCCCGCCGAAGAGGCCAAGCATCATCAGGGGGGAGACGGCGGCCATGTCATGCGACTGAAGGAAGAGATGCCAGGTCCAGGCTGCGGAGGCAACGGCCAGAATCAGCAGAATTCCGGTCTTGTTC
Organism: Occallatibacter sp.; assembly: GCA_049976805.1. Lineage (GTDB taxonomy): Bacteria > Acidobacteriota > Terriglobia > Terriglobales > Acidobacteriaceae > Telmatobacter. The sequence continues at coordinate 10,020 of JBMFHN010000036.1, forward strand.
ACCGTGCCGCTCAGCGTCATCCGGGTACTTTCGTCGATTACGCCGCCGTACTGCGCGCCGGACAAGGTGCGAAACGTGTTTTCGCCCAGCGCGGGATTGGATGTCTTCATCAATGCCATCGAGTTCTCTCCTTGTTCGCGCATACGGGAAGCTGCCGGCAAAGCAGCTTGCGCGAAACTCCGGTCTCTGTTTTCAGTTTAAACCCGGCGTCATTTCTCTTCCCGGCGCCGCCGCGCAGGGGTGCGCCCGTCCGGTCTCCGGATCGCAGCCGGTGATGCGCCGCAGCGGATCCGGATCAACCGGTGCGGAAGCGGGCTCCGTCCGGATCGCGGCAAACCAGGCTCCGTCCGGATCGCGGCAAACCAGGATCTGCAATATCGACCTGATTGGTTGGGGCATGCGCAATCAGAAGGCGAGTTTTACCGGACCGCAGGGATGAGCCTCAGGCGAGAGGATTTTCGTTGTCGAGGATGCGATAGAGGGTTGAACGGCTGATGCCGAGCTGACGTGCGGCGCGCAGTTTGTTGCCGCGGTTGAGATCCAGCACATACTCTACGTGCTGACGAATGACCGCATCCAGATTCAGATGATCAGAGCGCATCGCCGGCTGGACGGGGGGCTGAGATTCCTGTTCGGAAGGCAAGGCCAGGTCGTCGGGCCGGATCACGCCATTGACGGCCTCAAGCAGAGCGGTTTCGAGCACGGCGGCCATCTCGCGCACATTTCCCGGCCAGTTGTGTTGCAGCAGACGGGCCAGCGTTCCAGGAGCGAACATCACGGGACGCTGCTGATAACGGGCGCAAAGGCGGTCGAGCAGCGCCTGCGCCAGCACGGCGATGTCTTCCTTGCGTTGCCGCAGCGGAGGAATGGCAAAGCGGACCGCTGTCAGCCGGAAGGCCAGATCGGGCAGCAACAGACCCTGCGCGGCCATCTGGCGCAACGAGGTCTGGGAAGAGGCCAGCAGGACGGAACGGCCCGGCGGCCGGTCCTGGAGTGCTTTCAAAACGCTCAACAGAAGACCCTGCCCGGGAGGCGCCAGCAAGTCCACCCGATCCAGGTAAAGAAAGCCGGTCAGCGCAGCCGGATCACCGTCGGTCACCAGCCATTCCCGCGCATCGCGCCGCTGAAAACTGTCCCTGGAGAGCTGAGAACATCTGAAAAGATAATGGGCCAGCGTGTACTTGCCCACGCCATGCTCTCCTTCAAAGGTCGCCAGCTGGACATGAGGGGCAGCCATCTCTGCTTGAATCAGCAGTTTGCGCCATACAGCGCTGACGCCTGCAGGCTGTGTCTCCGCGGCCGGATCGACCTCCACGAAGGCCAAGCGGGAAACGGAAGGCTGGGGCTGGTACTCGGTGGCACTCTGCATGGCTCTCAACGTGCCTCGCCTCCATGGCCCGAACAACAGTTACAAGGCCGACAGAGATTTCATCGGCGCAAGAATGGAAAACATGAACTGCAAGCGCGTGTGTCCCGCCACGATGACCGGCAGAAGATTGTGTCCGTGCTTCAGGCTCTGAGACGACCCGCGATCAAGGATGTGAGCCGGGCAGCCATGCGGGCGCGATCCGGGGGCGCATCGGCTTGACGAAGACCGGGGAAGGGAAAACTCCGCTCCGCCGCAGGTTGCGGAAATTGTTTTAGAGAAAGCGTTTGGAGGGTGTGTCGGAGTCAATCTGGCCGTCGTGAATGTGCACCACGCGATGGGCAAATTCGGCGATGTCCGGCTCGTGGGTGACCAGCACGATGGTGTTGCCCTGGGCATGCAAGGTATCAAAGAGCGCCATGATCTCCAGGCCGGTCTTTGAGTCCAGGTTGCCGGTGGGCTCATCGGCCAGGATGATCGAGGGCCGGTTGACCAGTGCCCGGGCGATGGCCACACGCTGGCGCTGGCCGCCGGACAATTCGTTGGGTTTGTGCTCCATGCGCGTGGCCAGTCCCACCTCGCTCAGCACATGCCGGGCCCGTTCGGCTCGCTCGACGGCCGGAGTGCCGTTGTAAATCAGCGGCAGTTCGACGTTATGCAGAGCAGTGGCCCGCGCCAGCAGGTTGAAGGTCTGAAAGACGAAGCCGATCTCCTTGTTGCGGATGCGCGCCAACTGGTCGTCGTTCAATTCGCTCACCAGTTGGCCGTTCAGCCAGTACCTTCCCTGGGAGGGAGTATCGAGGCAGCCAATCAGGTTCATGAGTGTGGATTTGCCCGAGCCGGACGGTCCCATGATGGCCACATACTCGTTGTGGCGGATGCGCAGGTTGATGCCGCGCAGGGCATGCACCTGCTGTTCCGATCCCATGTCGTAGGTGCGCCAGAGATCTTCAACGACGATTACCTCGCCTTCTGGCCGGGTTCCCGCCTGATCGTCGTCTTTGGAAGTTATGATGTTCTGAACCATCCCCATCTCGGTCCTTGCCTTGCCGTCGGAAAATTTCTAGGCGTTTCCGCCTGTTCCCAGCGTAACCGGCTGGCCGGTATCGCGCTTGACCAGAGCATTGTTCTTGAGGTCGCGGAGCGTCTTGTAGGGGCCGATAATGACTTCCTGGCCAGCCTTGAGGCCGGAAACCACCTCGATCTCGGTACCGCCCGTAATTCCGGTGGCGACAGGAGTGAACCTGGCCCGCAACCGGCCCCTGCGGTCCCGCTCAACCACAAAGACGCCCTGTGTGGGCTGATCCTTCGATCCCGACGAGGAAGACAAGGTGGAAGCCGCCTGGACGCCACTGCCGGTTTTGCCGCTGACCGGCACGTACAGAGTCAGCGCCTGAATGGGCAGGGCAAGCACGTCATCCTTGTGCGCTGTGGTGATCTTGGCGGTAGCGGAGAATCCGGGACGCAGATCTTTTGTCGGATGGTCCAGCGTGACCACCACCTTGAAATCCTTGGCTTGTTCCGAGCCGGTGGTCGATTGCAGGGTTGACACGCCGGTCGAGCGCAGCAGCGCCTGGTCGCCGACCAACGTCACATGCCCCTTGAAGACCTTGCCGGGCAGCGCGTCCACGGTCACGTCCGCCGGTTGGCCCAGTTTGACGTTGACGATGTCGGTCTCGTCCACCTTGACCTCGGCGGTGATCACGCTCATGTCGGCCAGGGTCATCAGAGTGGAGCCTTCGTAGCCCTCGATTCCCTCGACCACGGTCTCGCCTTCGCGGACCGGCTCGTTGGTCACAATGCCGTCAAAGGGGGCAATGGCAATGGTTCGGTTGAGCAGGTCCTGGTCGGCGCGCAGATCGGCAATCTGGGTGCGCAGATGGCCCCGCGCCGAAGCGGTGTTGGCCCTGGCCTGATTGACCTGAGCCTCGGCCTGAGCCAGCGTGGCCACATCGGTTTGGTAAGCCGCCTTCTTGGCGTCATAGTCCTGCTTCGACAGGATGCCGTCCTTATAGAGAGACTGAGCGCGCTGCCAGTCCAGTTGTTTCTGGAGCAGATCAGCCTTGGCGTGCTCGACGTTGGCTTCGGCCGTCTTTTCCGCGGCTACGTATGATGCAATATCCGTCCGGGCCGAAGCGATGGAGGCCTGCTGTCCCGCGACCGAGGCTTCCTGCTGGATGTTCTCAATGGTCGCCACCACCTCGCCCTTCCTGACCCGGTCTCCCTCCTTGACATACAGGTGGGTGATTCGGCCCATGGCGGTGACTCCCAGGTTTACATAGGTTTTGGGCTTGATCTGGCCGGTACCGCTGACCACGGTTGTCAGGCCCTGACGGGTGATCGTGGCGGTGAGAACCTTGGTATAGCCGGATTGTTGCCGATAAATAAAGAATGCTACCAGCCCAGCGACGGCCACAACGGCAAGAGCAAGCAAAAGAATTTTCTTCATGCAGGGTGTCTGCTCCGGGTTCTCTGGTTTCAGTGTACGCAATGGAAACTGGTACGGTTCCTGCCCGGGCGGTAAAAATTTCTCCGGGGTTACTGCCGGGTTCGGCCAGCCCGGGAAAACCACGTGGACCTTTGTGGGGCCGTTTTTTTGCTCACACCGCCCGGATTTCAGCGTCCAAGTTCGAGGCCAGCCAAGAGGAGAATGTTGTCGGGTCCATCCTACACCCCGTAGAATGGGCAATTACAGGGGTTTTCAAAGGAAATGACGCGCCGATTCGATGGTTTTCTTTTCGTTCTGCTGGGCTGCGGGTGGATCTTGCTCACCGCCTCCGGCCTCCGGGCTCAGCAGACGGACAATCCGCCCGCGCAGGCGCAGACGGACAACAGCCAGGATCAGGGAGCGGATCAGCAGTCCAACCCCCTGCTGCGCCCGCGCACCGCGCAGCAGAGATGGGCCGCGCAGAAGGCCGTCCGGCAGGAGTTGAAGGGCGCTTACAAGACCTGGCTGAATCAGGATGTGGCCTACATCATCACGCCCCAGGAGCGCAGGGCTTTTCTGGGCCTCAGCAACGACGAAGAGCGCGATGCCTTCATCGAAAGCTTCTGGCAACGGCGCAACCCGAACCCGGATTCGCAGGAAAACGAATACCGCGAGGAACACTACCGGCGCATCGCCTACGCCAACGAGCATTTTGGGGCTGGCAAGCCCGGCTGGATGACCGACCGCGGACGCATCTACATTACCTGGGGCCCGCCCGATTCGATCGAGTCCCATCCGGGCGGTGGATCCTATTTACGCCCCATGCAAGAGGGCGGTGGCGAAACCTCGACCTTTCCTTACGAGGTCTGGCACTATCGTTATCTGGAGGGAGTCGGGCAGAATATCGATATCGAGTTTGTCGACACTTGCCAGTGCGGCGATTACCACTTCACCATCGACCGCAGCGAGAAGGATGCTCTGCTGCACGTTCCTGGAGGCGCAACCCTTTGGGAACAGATGGGCTTGACACAGAAGGCCGACCGTTTCCGGGGTGGCATGGAAAACCTGGGGCTCGGTTCGATGTCGGGAATGAATTCCTCCAATGAGTTCAACCGCATTGAGACGGCGGCCAAGCTGTTCACGCCGCCTCCGCTCAAGTTCAAGGATCTGGACGCCTTCGTCTCCGAACACAAATTGCTGAGCGGTCCGGTCTTTCCCTTCGACGTGCGAACCGACTTCATTCGCGTGACCGAAAACACCGATCTGGTTCCCATCACTCTTGATATCAAGAACCGCGACATCACATTCGTGACCAAGGACGGAGTCTCAACGGGCATGGTGGACATTCTGGGCAAGGTCACCACGATCACCGACCGGACTGTACAAACCTTTGAAGATACGGTCAAGGTGGAACAGCCGGCCGAGTTGCTCCAGAAGTCGCTCGACCACGATTCGGTCTACTGGAAGGCGCTGCCGCTGATGCCCGGCCTTTACCGGCTGGACATCGCCATCAAGGACGTGAACAACCCCGATCACCTGGGCATTTACGGGCGCGCCTTGAACGTGCCGGCTTACGACGATGAAAAACTGGGGACCTCCTCGCTGATTCTGGCCGACCAGATGAATCCCGTCAGTTCCCACTCGATCGGCAGCGGCAGCTTTGTCATCGGCAACACCTACATCCAGCCGCGCGTCAGCTCCAACCCGGGCAAGCCGGTCACCTTTAATCGCCGTCAGAACCTGAGTTTTTGGATGCAGATCTACAATCTGGGCATCAATCAGGCAACCCGGAGCAACCAGGCTACGGTGACCTATCAGATTGTCAAGACCGGCGACGGGGCCGCCAAGGATCCCGTTGCTGACGTCGTCATTTTCCAGAAACAAATGAATTCAAAAGATTTGGATCCTCATAGCGATCAGTTGACGGTAGAGAAAACGCTGCCCATTGCGGGGCTCGAACCAGGCAAATACGAGGTGACGATTGAAGTCAATGATGCAATTTCAAAACAAGAGATTGCGCAGTCGGCTCCTTTTATCGTGGAATGAAGAGGGATCCTTCTGTGCCGAGGGCTGCCGGAAGCCAGATCAGGGGCCAGGAAGGATAGATACGCAGTGAAGCCGCCTGTTACGCTGCCAGGTCATCATCGGCCGTAATGACACGCAAAATCCATCTCGTTGTTTTCGCCGCGCTGATTGCTCTGGGCAGCGCCTCGCTCCACGCCGCCGCTCCCGGCCGTATCGCGGGCACGGTGCGCGACTCGGCCGGGGTTCCGCAGATTGGCGCTCAGGTTCAGTTGCTGCGCTCCGACCTCAGCGTGATTCTCAGTGTTTACACCGATGCGAAGGGTCGCTTTGTGATCCCCTCGGTCCTGCCCGGGCGCTATGCGGTCAAGGCCATGGGCGACTGGTTCCTGCCTTCGTTGCGCGAAAACATTCAGGTACGCTCCCGAACCACTGTCGTCAACCTGACGTTGAACACGCTTTATGAAGTCATGCAATGGCTCCCGGCGGAGTCGCGCACCCGCAACGCCCGGAGGGATGATTGGGTTTGGACTCTTCGCTCGGCTGCTAACCGTCCCCTGCTGCGCTGGCTCGAGGATGGTCCGTTGGTGGTGGTTTCCGACGGTTCGGCCGGGCATCCCCGTTTGAAGGCCCGCCTGCTTGCAACCGGCCAGCAAGGGGCTTTCAATGAAAGCGGGGCACGCATTTCCGCGGAGGTGGAAAACACTCCCTCCAACAGCCGGGAGTTGCTGGCTCATGTGGATTTTGCTCCCGGCAGTGATGCCGATATGGAATCCATGCTGGGATTCCGCCAGGATCTGGGCTTTGCCGGTTCGGTGCAGTCGGTGGCCGCCATTGCCATCCACCCGGAAGCTGTCACCACCGACGGGCAGGGATTGGATGAAGCCGCTCTGCGCAGTTGGGAGAGCCTCCATCTGGGAGACGAGTTCCAGTGCGAGGTGGGTTCCAACCAGGTGCTGGCGCGAATTTCCGGCCCGTCTCCAAATAACGTGGCCGCCGTGCTGCCATTTGCCACGCTGGGCTGGATCAACGGCAACAACACTTTTCGTTATCGCATGACTACGATGATGCCGGCCGCAAACCGGGACGAGGATACGGGAGACACGCAGGCGCAGACCTGGTTGCCCGCACTTTCAGCCGACAACAGCGGGCTCGCCATCGAACAGGGACTGCATCAGGAACTCGGCTGGGAACGGCGCACCAACCTTTCCGGTTTTGCCTTCATGCTCTTTTCCGACCGAATTGATAACCCGGTTCTGGAAGCAGCGAGCCACTTTGCCGCCGGAGATTCCATCCCCGCCGGAGTTCTCCTGGACCCGGTCAGCAATCTGATTCACACTGCCGGCCCCGGATTTTCCACTGCCGGCGTCTGGGCATCTTTCGAACATGGTCTGATCGGTGGCAGCAGCATCCGCCTCAGCTATGCCAGCGGCGACGCCCTGGTTTTGTCCGCGCCGGCGGCCGGCGTGCTGCCCTCTTCTTTTATCGCCGAGTTGCTTTCCGGCACCCATCCCCGTCGCGCCCAGATGTACGCGCTCTCGCTCTCGGGGACGATCGACGGCACGGGAACCCATTGGCAGGCCAGTTACCGTTGGCAGCCAGCCGATACTGTCACCGAAGTGGCGCCGTTCGTCGTAGACGCCGACGAGCCTTTTTTGAATCTGCGTTTTCATCAGCCCATCCGGGTCAACGGCGGGAATACCGAAGGGCTTGAGTTGCTGGTTGATCTGCAGAATCTGCTGGCGGAGGGATACGTCCCCTACCTGTCGAGTGATGGATCCCTGTTGATCTTCGCCCAGACTCAGCGTGGCGTCCGAGTTGGCCTGGGCTTCAATTTCTAGCGGCAGAACCGATGATCGTTTCTGCAGGCCGGACGCAGCGGTATTGCCATCTTCGCCCTTGTCTGGACTGGCTGTTGGCGGGCCTGTGAATGGTTCAAACCGTGGCCCGCCAGCGTATACAACCTGCCGGCTTCTGTGCGTTTTGAAAGCGAAGATCTGCTGTGGTATATTCGTGAAGAGCCAAGAGGTTCCGCCGTCTACTCCGCTCGTGCGCTGAATCCTCAAAGTTACGGCTTCACTCCGGCTGGACGCGTAGCTCAACTGGCAGAGCATTCGGCTCTTAACCGACAGGTTGTAGGTTCGATTCCTACCGCGTCCACCAAAGAATCAACAACTTAGCGAACGTCGGCAAATTCCAAACCCCACAGAACCCCACAATAGCTCAAACCGCCACTGGCTGCCGCACAGCCAAGGGTGGTTCTTGCGGCATCACCATCTGCACAACCTTTGAGTTGGCATGTTGCTTGGCTCTCAGGCTGGCGTTGCCGTAGACGTTCATGGTCGTGGCCACGTTGCTGTGCCGCATGAGTTTCTGCTGCACACCGATGGGAGCGCCCGTTTCGTCCAAGAGGGAACGATACGTGTGCCTGAATACGTGCCAACCAATTCCCGGATGGCCAATCTTCTCACCGGCAGGCTTCAGAATCTGTTGCTGAATGACGCCCGCGTAGTAGCAGCCGCCGGTGACGTGCGACGGGAAGACAAGCCCGGTCGTTCTGGCTCCCCTCCAATCGC
>JBMFHN010000037.1:0-18201 GCA_049976805.1 Occallatibacter sp.
GTTGACGGTGCAAAACCTGCATTGTTCGGAGTTGGCGCGCTGGCCGGGAGATCCAGGCGAGACGCTGGCCGGGCTGCGCGCAGCGATGGCTCCCGGCGCTGAGCTGATTTTGGAATCGACGCCGGATGGGGTGGGCGGCTGCTTTCATGAGGAATGGAAGAAGGCCCGAGAGACGGGCATGGTGCGGCACTTTTTCCCCTGGTGGCTGGAACGGCGTTATCGAACCCGGGCGGTGGACGAGGGGAGCCTGACGGAGGAAGAGCGCGATCTGATGGCGCGAAAATGCCTGGATCTCGAACAGATTGGTTATCGGCGGCAAATTCGCGCGGATTTTCGCGGACTGGCCAGACAGGAGTATGCCGAGGACGAGGAAAGCTGCTTCCTGGCCAGTGGAGAATCGATCTTCGAGTTGGCGGCGATCGAGGCGCGTCTGGAGACGATGACGCCTCCTGTGGAGATGCGGCACAACGGAAAGCTGGAGATATGGCTGCCGCCGATCAAGGGCAAGGAATATCTGGTGGCTGTCGACCCGGCTGGGGGCGGAAGCGAGGGCGACTACTCGGCGGCCCAGGTGCTGGAACTGGAGACGGGACTGCAGTGCGCCGAATTCGCCGGACATGTGGGAGGACTCGAACTGGCGAGTCTGGTAACGGCGTTGGCTGCCGAGTATAACCAGGCATGGCTGGTTGTGGAAAGGAACAACCACGGCAGCGGAGTGCTGGCATTGATCGAGACAGCGTGCGGATACCGGCGGATTTACCGGCAAGGCGGGCAGGCGGGCTGGCTGACAACATCCATGAGCCGGTCCGTGGCGCTGGGGCGACTGGGGGCGGGGCTGGTGGAGCGGCCCGCGTGCTTTCAAAGCCGGAAGCTGCTGGCCGAGTGCCGGAGTTTTGTGCGCCTGCCGAACGGCGGATCGGGAGCGAAGCCGGGAACACACGACGACCGGGTGATGGCAATGGCGATCGGGCTGGGGGCACGGGAGGAACTGGCGGGCAAGAGACAGTGAACGACGATCGGGAGAAGTCTTTGCCAGACATCAGGATCGCAGCTACCTGGCAGCAGAATCCGCAGGAGCATGAGGGGATGAAGAACCGGATCCATGCGATCGTTCCCTGTTCACCGCTGATGGTCAACGCTTAGAATTCGGTTGAGGTTGCCGAAGAGACGGGGGCTGGAGCTTGGCGGTACTGGCGGTGCAGCACATCCGACGGATGCGGGGCGGAGCGCAGGGCCAGTTGATGCTGGGCGCTGACGGGCACGCGTACGTGGTGAAATTCCAGAACAACCCGCAGCATCGGCGTGTGCTGGCCAACGAGTTTCTGGCCTCGAAACTGGCCTCAGCGGCGGGGCTGACAACCCCGGAGGTTGAGCTGGTCGAAGTATCGTCCTGGCTGGTGGAAAATACGCCGGAACTGGAGATCGACCTGGGGCGGACGCGGGTCCGCTGTGCGGCAGGCCTGCAGTTTGGTTCGCGGTTTGTGGGCGGTCTGATGCCAGGTCAGGTGGTGGACTACCTTCCGGAAGAGCAAATGGCCGAGGTGAGAAATCTGGGCGAGTTTGCGGGCATTCTGGCGCTCGACAAGTGGACGGCCAACGCCAACGGGCGGCAGGCGGTCTTCGCCCGCAAGCAGCGGGAACGGCGTTACCGGGCAGTCTTCATCGATTACGGGTATTGTTTCCATGCCGGGGAGTGGAAATTCGAGGATCTTCCGCTGCGGGGGGTTTACCACCGGAACGATGTGTACCGGGAAATCATCGGATGGGGGTCGTTTGATCCCTGGCTGACACGGCTGGAGACGATGCCGGAAGAGACGGTGTGGGCCGCGGCCAGCGAGGTGCCGCCGGAGTGGTATGGCGGCGACCTCAGTGAGATGGAGACGCTGGTGGAAAAGCTGCTGATGCGGCGGAGTCGCATCCGAGAACTGATTGAAGCGTTCGGGAAGTCGGATCGCAAGCCGTTTCCGAAATGGGCAGGAATGAGCGGAGAGACGGGAAAAGAAGATTGGATGGAAACCAGGTGGGGAACTAACATAACGGGAAGAGTGATGTAGAGGAGCGGAAAGCGGCGTTTGGCTGCAGGGGGTGGGACGGATAAACAGGTCATGAGCGGAGGAAATCAGCGGCGGATGTGCGAGTTCCAACTGCTCCGGTATGTGCCGGACGCGGTACGGAACGAGTATGTGCATATCGGCGTGATTCTGCGCGAACAGGGCAGCCGCGAGCCAGCCCAGGTGCAGTTTACCCGCGACTGGCGGCGCGTGCGCTGCCTGGACCCGGAGGCGGATACCACGCTGCTGGAAGGCATGGAAAGCGAACTGCGGAGGCGATTTCAGCAGGAGCCGGAGGGCAACCTGATGCGACTGCTGAGCGAATCGCTGTCACTGGGCGTGCAGATGACCGAACCCAAGGCCTACCTGGCAGAGAGTCTTCCGGCAGGAATGGAAGAGTTGATGCGGCTTTATGTCGAGCCGCCGCCCCGGGAACGCACACAGCGGCTGAGCGGACGCGCCGGCATTCAGGCCCGGATGCGGACAGAGTTCGAACGGGCCGGAGTCTGGGACTTGATGCGGAAAAAGATCGCGGCAGCCGAGTATACGCGGCCTGGAGATCCGCTCCGTATCGACCTTGGATACCGGCCGAACGGGATGATCCGCATGTTCCATGCCGTGAGCCTTGAACCGGGCGTCGAGATGGCCAAGGTTCTGGCGTTTTCAGCGGCAGGACTGAGAGCCGGCGTGGAAAGGGTGGAAAGGGCAGATCTGGAATTGACCGCTGTGATCGAGCCCGCGGCGAAACTGGGAGCGACCGACGAGGAACCGGAGCGGCTGGAGATGTACCGCTTCGGCGTGGAGACGATGGAAGAGCACCAGATCCGGGTGCTCACAACCTCGGATCTTGGCAGGGTGGCGGAGACGGCGCGGCGGGAACTGCACGTATAAGGTTTCCCATCGCATACGGCTACCGGTTCCCGGGTTTCTAACATTGCATTTCTTCCAGTGAGTTATCGGGCCCGCAAGTTTTGAGTGAGCAAGTTGCAGATCATTTTTGATCTTTGCGGTAGGATGGGTTTTGTTGAGAAGAAATCGCTGACAATTTGAGATTCCTGAGAACCCACGATTTCTGAACTGTGGGGAAGGGGAGAGGCATGACCCTGTTGAGGGCCGTGCCTCTTTTGTTTTTGGACGGCGGAAAAAAGGAAGGTGCGCGTGAAGGTAGGAGAGCAGTTGCGAGAGATCTGGCGGCATGCGACCGGAAACAGCCAGGAGAACCATATGGCGGCTGGGGCGGCTAGTGCGGATGCGGAGAGGAAAACGCTGGCGCTGCCTACAATCTTGACCCCGGTCCAGTTTCCCGGCCGTCTGCTTCCCAAGCCGACGCCGATGAATCTTCGCCGGTTTGCGGAGACACCCGTGGTGCGGCGAGCCATCAATGTCATCAAGGATCGCATTGCCGCCATGGACTGGCAGGTGCGGGTGCGACGCGGGGTAAGACCCGGAGAACCGGCCTTTGCCGAGCGAAAGCTGCGGGCGCTGCGCAGGATGCTTGAGGAACCGAACGCCGCGGACAGTTTTCGGACCCTGATTGAGCAGGTGATCGAGGACATTTTGACGGGCGGGTATGGAGCGATCGAGATGGAGCCGACTGGCGATGCGGAGCGGCCGGCGATGCTGTGGGCCGTCGATGGCGCCTCGATCCGGATCAATCCCCGGTGGGATGGGCAGCCGGATACACCGCGCTACGCTCAGGTTATGCCGGGACAAATGGAGTCAAACGCGATTGAGTTGCGCGATGACCAACTGATGTATGTGCGGATGAATCCGCGCAGCTTCACACCGTTTGGATTGGGACCTCTGGAAGTGGCTTTTGAAACGGTCAATCAGTTTCTGAGCGCACACCGCTACGCAGCCAAGCTGGCGGCCAATACGGTGGCGCAGTATGCGCTGTGGCTGAACGAGGCAACGCCCGCGCAGCATGACCGGCTGATCCGCTGGTGGCAGGACGAGATCGAGGGAACAGGACGGGTTCCCCTGCTTTCGACCGAGCAGAAGCCGGAGGTGCTGCGCTTTGCTCAAGGAACAGATGCAGATATGCGGATCAACTGGCAGGAATTTCTGATTCGCATGGTAGCCAATGCGTTCGGCCTTCCTCCACTGATGCTGGGACTGGAGGCGGACGTCAACCAGTCGACGGCCGCGGAGATGACCGACGAGGCCTTCCGTGGCGCGATTTCGCCGCTGGCGCTTTTGCTGGCTGGACATATTACCCGCGACTTGTTCGGCAAATGCGTGGGGTGGCGGGAATTTGAGTTTGTTTTCAACGAACTGAACGCGCGGGACGAGGAGACGGAACTGGCGGTGCAGGTGCAACTGTTACAGGCCGGTGTTTTGACGGTGAACGAGGTGCGGGCGATGCGCGGTCTGGGGCCGCTGGGCCGGGACGGAGCGGTCCAACTGGCGGGGGAAGCGGTGAAGGGGCAGGAAGGTGAGTGAACTGCAAAGCGGCCGGGAAGCAATTGGGTGCAATGCAAAGGCAAACGAGCGGAGAGCGCATGAGACTGGAAGCGATGGCGGTAAAGATTCCCCACGTGGATGGACACCCCAACCGGGTGGCGTTCGAAGGGGTGTTGACGGTGGTGAACGCAGCCAGCGACAAAGCGCCGGCGGGAGCGCGCGGACACCGGGTGATGCTGACGCGCGAGGCGGCGGAGAAGGCGCTGCCTTCGCTGCTGGGCATGGCGGTGGATTATCGGCCGGGATGGGATGGTCACGATTCGCGGCGCAAGATCGGATTGCTGACTGAGGCTGATCTGATCGGGAAGCGTCTGGTGGTACGAGGATATCTTTACGCCCGGGATTTTCCCGAGGTGGCTCAAGCTATCCTGGCCCACTCGCCCGAATCGATGGGCATGAGTTACGAGGTGGCCGATGCCCGGGTGGAAGATATGCGGGCGGAGATCTGGAAACTAACCGGCGTGACCTTTACAGGAGCAGCAATACTGCTGCGGGAAAAAGCCGCCTACCGGGCCACAAGCTTCCGGATGGCGAGTTAGCAGAAAAGCTGAGAACAAGTCGGCAAAAGAGAAAAGGAGCGAGATGGAGAATCAGGAGAAAGAGATGATTGAGCGGCTGGAGGCAGCAACCGCCCTGCTGGAACGGACGGTGAGTTGGCTGGGCGAGCGCCAGGGTTCCCTGGCCGGAGAGGTGGAAAGAATTTCCGCCACCGTCGACCAAAGCCGGCGCGAGGCAGAACTGGCGGAGAAGCTGGCCATGGTGGAACGAGAATTGGAGGAGCTGAAAGCCGGCGCAGCGCGGAATGCTCTGGGCTCCCTGCGCCGGACATTGCCGTCGGCTGCCAGCGAGATGCTTGTGAAGCATGGCATCGGAGATGGCCCGGTGGACGTGCGAACCCTGGATGCAGCGCTGACGGGACTCAGTCTTGAGCAACGCGTCGCAGTGAAGAGCCAGCTGCAGAGGGCTGGAGCGATCGTGTAACAGCGGCAGGTAATTTCAACTGCCTGCATCTGGCCCGCAGACAGCAAAGAACCGGCTGACAATTCAGGAGAAGCCGGGACTGAGAGCAAGGAGCTTGTTCGCGGCTGAGCGCATCAGAAAAGCGCTGACCACAAACACGACCAACATCACCGCTCGGCAGGAAAGCCGGCCGCCGGGAACACGTGGCGAAAAGCTGTTCCGAGAGCAAGGATTGGCCCCATGGAGGGGGCGGAAAGAGCCTATGAACGCAATCTTTGAAAACATTCACGCGGCAGCGGATTTTATCGGGCCGGGCGCTATCGAAGTTCCGTTGTACCAGACCGAAATTTTCGACATCTGCCGGCGTTCGAGCCCTTTCGGGCAGCGCATCAAGCAGGTTCCCGCGACCGGGCATCCGTCAAGATTCTTTGAGGAGACGGCGATTCCGAATCCAGGCACCGCCGGCTTCGTAAACCCGCGCAGTATTGTTCCTCAGGTGGTGAGCCCGACGCGCGTTGAGCTGGCGGTTCCGCTGAAGGCGATCGTTTCCCAGATCAACTACAACCTCTTCGACATGGAACTGGGCGATCAGCAGAAACAGTTCGCTTATTTGCAGGCGAAGGACCTGGTGGATACGATTGCCGGCGTCATGGTGACTCACGACATTGCTCTCTGGAACGGCAATGATACCAGCCTGAGCACGCCCACTACAACCCAGTATATGGGTGTCATCAATCAAATCCAGGCAGCCATCACGGCGGGGAGCACCAATTCGCTTACCGTCGCTGCAGGGGCTTCGATTGTCAACGGCCTGAAGACTGCAGTCGCCGAGATGGTAGCCAACACGGGATTCTATGTTCGACCCACGGCGATTTACGCCAATCCGATGCTGCTGGATCTGATTGATCAGGAGATGAAGGCGGAATTCAATGTTGTTCTGGATACAGGGACGATCACCGGCGGAATCCGGGTGAAGATGCTGTCCACGCAGGCGGGCGATCTGCCGCTGATTCCCGACTGGAGTCTTGGTTACACCGGCACCATCGGTTCCGGAAGCGCCTCGTTGCCTGCCTATATCGTGACCGAGGATCTGATCGAATACCACTGGCTTGGCGATCCGGCCCCGCGCATCTTCCAGTTGGGGCTGCCGAATTCGATGACATATCAATATGTGGCAGTGAAGTTTGGCGCTCCGGTGGTGAAGGGTGCCGGCTTTGCCCACTATCAGGTGACGGTCAACGGCCGGTAAGGCGAGAAGCGCACGTGAAGGGACTCGTCAAGGCGAGTCCCTTGCGGCCCCAACTCGTAGGCGATAACAAAGAAAAGCGGGAAGGAAGGGCGAGGCATGGCGTATCTAGAGCCGACGGATTACCCAAACTATGGTTTGCCACCGGGCACAACGGCGGACTGGATTACGGCCGCCTCCGCACTGATCAACAGTTATTGCAGGCGGCCGGATCTGAATGTAATCCAGTACACGGAGCGTTTGCGGATAACCAGCGGATCGCAGACAGTCCTGCTCAGCTATCTTCCGCTGGCGCCTCTGGGAACGGCAACTTCCCCGATCGTCAGCATCGAGGGTCGTTACACCAGGCCGCGGCGCGGTGAGCTTCCGAATGAGCCGTTTCTGGAAATCGTTTTGGCGTTCTCACTTCCAGGACAGTGGACTGCGATTGATCCGAATTCCGTGGATTATGACACCAACACGGGAGAACTAACACTGCCCTGGAATTTGCTGGGTCTTCCTTACAACGAGGTGGCCGTAACCTATACCGCGGGGCTGACAACGATCGGCAACGACGTAATGTCGGCGTGTGCGCAAATCGTGCGCAATGCGCAGGCCACACCTGCATTGAATGCCAGCAGGACCAGAATCGATACCATGCAGATGCAATATTTTTCAAGTTCCCTGGTGGACGAAACCGTGCAGGCCTGGCTGGCTCCTTATGTGGCAGAGAGATTGGGGTGAGCGATGAGCGATACAGCGCCGCGCAACCCGGTCAGTGCGCCGCAGATGCTGGCCGACGCTCTGTTGCGAAGCATGACGGGAGCCACAGCTCTTTTGCGCGTGACAGCAACAACCACTGACAGCGCTCAATCCGAGGTCGGTCTGGTGGCAACAACCTTTGCTGAAGTGGCAGTCAGTCCGGTGGTGATGCGCAAGCTGCGGCCTTCCTGGCAGGAGGGCGGCGAGTCCAAATGGGAGATGCTGGTTTCGGCCACCGGAATAGAGCAGCAGGTGAATGCTTTGGATCTTGCATCGGCCCAATCCCTCTTCGCAATGACTCTCGCGGTGACGGTGGCGGGGCAGGATTATCTGATTGAAGCTATCTCTGCAAACGAGGCCTTCGGCCAGGTGTATCTCTACCGTTTGCTGCTGCGCGAGGCAAGGCAGCAGGCGGTTTAACGGTTATTGAGCTCTCACAAGCGCAGATCAGAACGAGTGGGTAGGTTGGATTCCGTGCTTGCGCGTTCGTTTTCCGGACGCTTTGACTGAACGCACAAGGAGCTGAACTTCATGCAAAACGCGAAAGATTCGTTCTATATGGCACTGCGCACGCGATTGGTGGCGATCAATCCGCAGCGGACGATCCTGCTGCGTGGAGCTGTGCGCCCGGGAATTCTAGTCGAGGAAGCAGAGGCTCCTTTCAGTCAACTTCTGAACGATGTGTTCGTGCTACGCTGGCTCGGCATGGGTGTCGATATGGACCTGGCATCCACGATGGTCGCCGAACAGTGCGAAATCCTCTATCAGACGTGCGGAACCCAAAGCTTTGGCGGACTGGATCGAGGCCGCCTGCTGAGCGAGATGGATGAAGAACTGGTGGCAATGTGCAGACCGTTTTTCACCCCCAAGCTGAACTACACGGGAACGCCGCCAACCGCTATGTTGACCAAGGTCTTCTGGGATGAGCCGGGATTTGGTCCCATCGTGATTCAGCGAGATCGTCTGACTCGTACAGCCAACCTGGTCATTTACAGCTATCAGGAGCAGGGGGGGTAAATGGCAACGACTTGGTTTTCAGCTCCTGCTCCGGTGGCGCGCAGAGTACGAGGTTATTTTGCGCCTGTCAACCGGACAGCACAAGCGCCGGTGCTCTTTGATCCTTCGGAGCAAGGCGGGTTCAGTCTGGATGCGCCGCCGAGTCCGTGGATCAGCCTGGGCTGGATTCAAGAATTCGCGCGCAAACCGGCAAGCAAATCGGCAGCACTAATGACGGGCATTCCAGCAAGCCCCCTGGAACAGGTGCGTGAATCGCTGGAGGCGCAGGTCAGCATGGAATTTCTGAGCTGGACCAAACTGACCATGGCTCTGGCAACCGGATCGCAGCACATGAACCTGCTGGCGGCGGCAACTGGAGCCGCGCCGGCTGCGGACGGCGCACCGGCTGCTCCCGCCGTCGTTACGCAAAGCGGTTCAACCGCGACTTTCGTCGCGCTGGCATCCTCCGACGCGGCACAATTCACTGCTGGAACAATCATCGCTTTGGATGCGGATTACACCGGGCAAACCGGTTTTGTCGGCACGCCGGTATCGGGTGCCTATGTACGCTCGGCGCTGACGGACGTGGATTACATTCGACGCATAACATTCAATGTCGCGTTGGTTTCAGCTGTCACCTCCACGGGACTGACCTTGGCCGAGGCGCTTCCGGGCGGAGCACCAGCGGCCGGATCCAAATTGCAGGCTGTAACCGGATTTGTCGATCGTGAGGGGGGAAGCTTTTACCAGGAGTGGTCGGCTCTGTTCGTCATGGAAGGCAGTCAGGGCGAGCGGATCATCTTTTACTATCCGCGCCTGCAAACCATGGCGAGCGCGCAGGAAGCCGCATTGCCTTTAAACACCAAAAACAAGAACGGCGTCGCGCGGATCGCGCTCAAGGGACAGTTTCTGGCGCTGCCTGTTACCGATCCCCTGGATGGGGAGAGAGTGGTCTGTTACCGGAGTTTCCTGCCTGCGGCAAACGCGTTGATTTAGGCTGGCAGGCTCCTTGCGTATCTTCGGAATTCCAGAGCCTTCTTTCTTGCGGATAGAAGGCTGACCGCAGTATCAGACCCGAACCCATCGCCGAACGTCAGCGCAGGAAATCAAGATGCAGATCACGATTAACAAGCAAGATTACACGGCCGCTCTCGATGCGGCACGGCCATTGAGCATTGAACGCAAGATCAACGAGCCTTCCTCGTGTCAGTTATGGATCACCCTGCCTAGCAACGGAAGCTTGTCGACGCCTGAGCGCTACCAGTCTCTTGCGATAATCGGAGATGACGGGACCAACTACTTTACGGGGTATATCGCGGTGAGTCCGTTGCCGGAATATGCGGGCTTTGCAATGGAAGGCCCCCGCTACCGGATTGCGATTCAGGCGCTGAGCGATGAGATCCTGCTTGACCAACTGTTGATGCCGCCCAGTTCCAGCATGACGAATCTGAGTGTTGGCGAGCTGTTCAGAATTCTGGTGGCTCAAACTGGATCTTCCGCCCTGTCGACCGAAGGGCTTTTGCTCAGCACGCCAGTCAGCAACTTTTCTCCTTATCATGGCGCGTCTTGGAGCAAAAGTGCGGGTGAGGCGGCGAACATGGCCCGGTCCGCTTATCGCGCGGTGAATGGAGCGTTGGCGCTTTCGGCCGTGCAGACCACTGTGCATCCTCTGAATGAAACGGACGGGAGCCTGAGCCTGGCAAACCTGGCATTTACGGCGAGGCTGGCGCGCTCCCTGGCGAACGATGTGACGGTATGCGGAGAAAATGAACCGGTTGCCTATGTTACTGAGTATTTTCTCGGCGACGGAGTCACTACGCAGTACTATCTGGCGCAGGAACCCTACTTCCTCAGTTCGTCCAGATCTATGATCATCAGCGAATTATTCAACGAGGGTCAGATCAACCAGTGTGTGTGGGCAGTTACCGGAGGATCGGGTTATCTTTCGCTGGGAGCCGGCGGATTCGTCATGAACGGAGGCAATGGAATCGACGGGGAAACCCTGCTGACATGGCTGAACCCCGTGGAGATGGGGGGAACCCTGCTCTTGGAAGCTGTGGGGGTAACGCTTGCCTCAGGCAGCAGTGGGGTACTGGCAGGATTTTTCAGCGGCACGGATACGCAGGCCTCCTGCGTCGCTGGATTTCAAGTGACTGCGCAGCAGGGAACCGGTGCAGTTAGCGTACAGCCTCTCATCGAAGGCAGCCCCGCGGGAACGGCTTATGCGATCAATTCGTCCTACGAATACACGCTGCGTGTGCGAGTGCATTGTCCGGAAGATGAGCGAATGCTGGCCATTTATCACTCCTTTGGCGATGACGGAGCGATTACCGCCGGCGGGCAAATGAATACGGCCCCCGGAAACGTGCAGATGGAGATTCAGCAGTTTGTCGACGGAGTCGGCGGAACGCCAGTGACACTCTATGATGGCGCAGTCGCGAATCTCCCAGCAGCTTGCAATGTGGTAGCCGCCAGCAGTATCAGCCTGACGGGAGCCATGCGGGCGATCAACCTGAACAACCTCGGCTCCGGATGGGTGGTGAGCACGCCTTCGGGAGGCAGTGCCTATACGCGAAGGATTGGCTCAACGGAGCAAGCGGCCGAGTGCCATCTTGTGAGCACGCGCCAGGAAAACACAGGTCTAGAAAACACGAGTACAGGCAGGGTGGTGTTTTATACCGGATATACTCCCGCGCTCGGTGAGCAGATCGCGGTGAGTTACCGTACGGTTGGCAGAGCCGTGGGACGAGCGGTGAACACCGCCAGTCATCAGGCTCTTGCGCAAGCCGGGAGCCCGGCGGAACTTGCCTGGATCGGAACGGTGACCAGCCCTCCGGCGCGCAGTTCCGCCGACTGCCGCAACGCAGCCCTGGTCATGGAGCAAGCCTCATCCAGTGTGAGCGCCTTATGGAGTGGCACTTACAAGGGAACAAGGGTGAGTTTCGCCACCGACGTGTGGCCGGGCGATGCGCTGCTGCTGAACGCTCCTTCGGCCAACCTGAACGTGCAGGTGGTGGTGCGGACGGTCACCGTGACTTATAGCGCAAGTTATCCGGATCTGGTGGAGTATGCCATCACGTTTGCCAACGACTGGGCCGACGACATGGCGATCAAGACCAGCACAAGGGTTCCTGTCAACGCATGGCTTCCGGCGCCCATTGCTCCCACCGTTCTGCCCAACCTCAACAGCCTCACGGTGACAGCATTGAATGGAAGCAGCGTGACGGTCGACGCCGGGGTGACGCCGCCCACGGGCGGAGGGTTTGAAATTCGTCTGCGCGACTTTGCCTTTATGGCAGGCAGCGATCCAAGCCTGGTGATGCGCTCGACCCAGCCGGTGATGACCTTTTCCCGCGTCTGTGCCAGCGATCGTTTCTATATCCGCATGTACGACGGCTCAACGTCGCCTAATTATTCGGAGTTCTCGACGGCTTTGTTCATTAACCTGCCACTAAGCTCCTGAGCGATCAAGAAGCAGCGGGCGGATGGAGTTTCTCACATGCGGATGATGAATGAATTCGAGGCGCAGGTGCTGAGCGACCTGAGCATGCTGAAGACGCAGATGGCCGGCCTGATGGGGGACGGAAGCGGCGGACGCCTGGCCGAACTGGAGCGGCGCATGGAGCGGCACGAGCAGAACTGGCAGCGCGCCAAGGGTTTTCTCGCCGCGCTCAGCGTGCTGTTCGCAGTGATCGAAGTGGCCATACAGACTTTGCACCGGCATTGACCGCCGGCCGCGGTATGGAGTCGAGCCTGCAGTTTCGTATAATGAATTCCATGAGTGAACAACCATTAGTTGGCGTGGTGATGGGCAGCAAGAGCGATTACGAGGTGCTTTCGGCGGCCATCGAAATTTTACGAACTTTGGAAATCCCCTGTGAAGCAAGGGTTTTGAGCGCGCATCGCACTCCGGATCAGCTCTTTGAATATGTGGAGGCGGCACGCGGACGAGGAATGCGGGTACTGATTGCCGGGGCCGGCGGCGCGGCTCATCTGGCGGGCGTGATGGCCGCCAAGACGCTCCTGCCCGTGCTGGCGGTGCCGATTGCGGCCACGCCGCTCAACGGCCTGGATTCGCTGCTCGCCATGGTACAGATGCCCAAGGGAATTCCTGTTGCCACACTGGCCATCGGCAAGCCCGGAGCGGCCAATGCCGCGCTCTATGCGGCGCAGATTCTGGCCCTGACTGACGAGGCGCTTTACGAGCGGTTGGCCGCGTGGCGCGCGGCGCGCGCCCGGGAAGTGCTGGAACAGAAACTGCCTGATTGAGATTCGGTTCTCGCGCCTCTTCCGGCGGAACAAGCGCTCAGTGAAGGCAGCAGCCGTGCACCGGTCGGCGGCGCTGTTGATGTTGTGTCCTTCAGAATGGGCACACCGCTGGCGAGCTTGCGATTGGTCTTTTCTGGCAGACTCTGTTCCCCGCTGGAACTCGCGATTGACCGGGCCGGTCCGGCTTCCTACAATCAATCATCGTTCTTCTTCTTGAATGGATGTCCCTTTCCGCGCTCATCATCGACGACGAACAACTGGCTCGCGAAGAGTTGGCGTATCTGCTTGGTCAGGCGGGCGGCATCGATGTGCTGGCCGAGGGGGCCAACGGAATTGAGGCCCTGGCTCTGATCGAGGAGTATCATCCCGACCTGGTTTTTCTGGATGTGCAGATGCCGGGGCTGGATGGTTTCGCGGTGATCGAGCGGCTGATGAGCGGCCGCACAAAGGCCGCGGAAACCGGGGCCGAGCCTCAGCCTCTGCCGCAGATTGTCTTTGCCACGGCCTATGATCAGTACGCCGTGCGCGCTTTCGATGTGAACGCTGTCGATTACCTGCTCAAGCCCTTTGACCGCGCCCGTGTTGAGCAGGCCATCGAGCGGGTGCGTCTGCGTCTCGCTGCTTCTGTTCCCGGCGGCGCACCGTTTCGTTCCCCGGAAACCCAGATCGAATCCCTGCTTCGTCTGTTGAACCTCCCGCAGGGCGCCACTCGTCCTCCCCAGCCCGCCAAGCTGATCGTCCAGGCGCATAACCGGCTTCTGTTGATCGATCAGGCGGAGATCTGCTTTGCGGCCATCGACGAGGGCGTGATTCGCGTCGTGACACAGAGTTTCGAGGGATATTCCAAGTGCCGCACGCTCGAAGAGCTGCTCGATCTGCTCGATCCGGCCCTGTTCTGGCGCGCCCATCGCGGCTTTGTGGTCAACATCAACCACATCCGCGAGGTGGTTCCGTGGTTCAAATCCAGCTACCAGTTGCGCATGAACGATAAGAAACAGACGGAAATTCCAGTCAGCCGCGCCCAGACCAGACGGCTGCGCGAGCTGTTCAACCTGTAGGCAATCCTGCCTGCTGTCAGCGGCCTAGTCGTACCTCTCGAAGACAATCTGATTCTTGTGCCAGCCGAGAGCGGTGAGCAACTCGCGCACGCCAGAGACCATCTCATTGAGACCGCAGATGTAGGCGTAGATATCAAAATTCAGATCGGACTGCCTCGGGCTCGGATCGGGCGCGAGCGCGGGAACCGGCCGCACCGCGCGCCCGGCAACGATCCGGGCCACATGCTCCTGTACATGACCGCGCAGGCCAGTCCAGCTCTCCGGCGCCCGGCTCAGCGTCGGCAGGTAGTGGAAGTTGGGCTGGCGGCGGGTGAGCGCCTCAAACTCGGCGCGGTAATAAATATCGCTCTCATGGCGCGTGCCATACACCAGCCAGATCTGCTTGCCAGAGCTGCGGTCGGGACCGTCCTCGGGGAAGATCCACTGCAAATAACTGCGCATCGGCGCGATGCCGGTTCCGGTCGCGATCAGAATCGAGTCGGTGATGGGTTCGTGCAGCGTGAAATGGCCGTGCGGACCGTGAATCTGGATTGTCCCGCCGACAGGCAGGTCGGGAAGATCGGCCAGGTGATTGGAAAAGAAGCCCTCCTCGACCCTGTTGACGCATAGCTCAAAACGGTTGCTCCGGGCCGCGGATGCCATCGAGTAGGCGCGAGTCTGCTGCTTGCCATTCTCATCCAGGGCTACGCCGGAGACGAACTGACCGGGAAGGTAGGGAAAGCTCTCCAGCTCGTCGATGGCGAATTCCAGGTGATAGCACTGGGCGAGCTCGGATATGCACACCTTGCGCTCGAGTCGGGCGGTAAACAGTTCACGTGTCACGGCGGTTCTCGCTTGGGGAAGAGATGGCCCACAGAGCGGGCTATCTTTAGTATCGCCAGTCGCGGCGCGCCATGGCAAGCCCGATCACCGCGCGCCGGCCGGCTGGCCTATAATTTGGCGGGGAAGCAACGGCGCGCCAGGCGGATGTTCCGCCGTGCCGGACCCGTCCTTTATTTGAGGATTCCATGGCCGCATTGATCGAAGCTATTCATATCAAGCGCAAGATGTATTTCGAGTTTGAGAACGCTCCGTATTACTGCATGGAGGCCGACATCTCCACGCCCACGGCGCGCGGCGGCCAGACGCTGGTTCGCCTGAAGATGCGCAATCTGCTCACCCGCGCGGTCTTCGACAAGACCTTCAAGGCCGGCGAAAAGTTCAAGGAACCGGATCTGGAGACGGTCGAGGCCTCTTATCTTTACAGTGATGGTGAGGAATCGCATTTTCTCGATCAAACGACCTTCGAGACGCTGACGCTTTCCGCGGAGATGGCCGGCAGTGCGCTGGATTTTCTTGTCGAGGGCGCATTGATCCAGCTGCACAAGTTCAACGGCAATCCCATCGGCCTGCAGTTGCCGGAAAAGGTCGAACTGGAAGTTGCGTCCACCGAACCGGGCGTGCGCGGCGACACCAGCGGCAGCGTGACCAAGCCGGCGCGGCTTGAAACCGGCCTGGAAATCAGGGTGCCGCTGTACATTCAGGCCGGCGAAAAGGTCAAGGTCGCGACGGAAACGCGGCAATTCGCCGGCCGGGCCTAGGAGCAAGGACCGCGCTCGAGCCAACCGTGTTTCACACGGACCACCATTGCTTGAAGACAAGAACAGCGATGCACTCGCAGCCCACGATCAGAACCGTCCAAAGCGCCAGCGAAGAAAACCGGAAGTTGTCGTTGGCCTGGGCCACGCGCAGGATTTCGAGAAACGAACCGCTCACCAGCCCGCAAACACCCCAGTAGAGCAGAGCGGTTCCGCTGAACCATGCTCCCGGGCGAGGCATCTGCGCTGGGAAAACCATGCTCAGCACGAACACCAGGATAAGCGGCGAAACGACGAGCCACGCCCAGCGCCCCATCCAGCTGTCGGGGCTTCCGTCAAAACCGAAATGAACCGGAACCTCGGCTGGAAGCCGGCGAAAAGAGAAAACCAGGCGGATCACATAGTAGAGAGTGGCGGCCAGGGGAACTGAGGAAGCCACCCACCGCCATCGCTCGAGACCCTGAGCGTTCAACTCGGAAAGTCCGGAAAGATGCATCTCTCCTCCGCCTGCACCGGGCGCCGCCGCGGCAGGCTCAATCTCCCGGCTCCATTTGCAGAAAGACCTCTGCCTGCGGCCTTCGGAAACCTGCGCCGCTATTATGCCGTATCCCAGGCAACTGTTTCAAATGATTCGCTCTCATCCCGGCACAGGATCAGCCTGAAGTGTCGGTCTTCGTCCGTGGGGCGCGGGAGCCAGTCCCGCGTCATCGGCCCTGGATCGCTCCGCAGAGCGCGACCCCGGCGGAGCGATTCCCTACTTACCAGGCCAGCGGCGCTGCCGCGCAACGCGCCGCCTTGCCCCAAATGACCGTGGCAGGAAAAAACAATCCCGTCTCACTCACAGCAAGTGGCCGGTTTTGAACTGACTGCAAGTGGCCGGTTTTCAGGTGACCACCGAAGGCTGGAAACTCATCCGTGCCGGTGAGCCTGCCGGGAGTGTCTCATGGCACCTCCCGGCATTTCAACGCCCATCGGGTGGATCGATTTCCCCATGCCGTGAAAAAACTCAGGCAACAGGCTGCCGCGCGGCAAGCCTCGCGCAGGACCACGAGACCACGCGCCGGGGCGCGGACAGCGCCCGGATCTCACGTGGCGCTGAAGGGGGCCGCAGTCACTGCTTCCATCCTTCCGTTTCGCGCCGTTTGGCAGGTTTTCAACCAGCAGAAAACGCGACTTCGGGATTCGAAATCATTTCTGCAGGGTGTAGTCCGCCCTGGTGGGCCGGGCTTTGATCTGCTTGGGAGTGGGAAGCAGAGTGCGGTTCCATCCACCGCCCAGAGCCTGCACCAATTCCACGGCGGAAATCATTTCCTCCACCTGCAGCGTGTTCAGAGCTTCCTGGTTGCTGAGCAGCGCGGTCTGCGCGATGACCACGTCGACATACGGATCCACACCGGTGTTGTAGCGCGCCAGTTCCAGGTTCAGGGAATCCTGTGCATCTTTTACTGCCTGCTGCTGGCGCAGAACCTGCTGCGAGTAATTGCGCGTGGCCACCAGACTGTCTTCCACCTGCTGGAAGGCAGTGAGCACGGTTTGGCGGTAGGTGGCCAGGTCAGCGTTGTACTGGGCGACGTACTGGTGCAGTTCGGCGCGGTAAAGGCCGCCGTCGAAGATGGTCTGCGAGATGGACGGGCCGATGGACCAGAAGCGGCTGGGCCAGTCGAACAGGTGTTTGAGGGTGGAGCTTTCAAAGCCGCCTTCGGCGGAGATTGTGACCTGCGGGAAAAACGCTCCATAACCGATGCCGATCGTGGCATTGGCTTCGGCGAGCGTGCGCTCGGCGGCGGCGATATCCGGACGGCGCTCCGCAAGCTGCGAGGGCACGCCGGTGGGAATCGGCGGCGCGGCGTACACCATGGCTCTGACGGGAATCGAAAAGTCTGTTGCAATCCTGCCCAGCAGGACGGCAATGGCGTGTTCATATTGGGCGCGCAGCAGGCCTACGTTGATGGCGGCTGTCTGCGCCGTTTCGAGCGTGGTCCTGGCCTCGGCCACGGAAATGAAATCGCCGATGCCGGTATCGTACTGGGCCTGAGTGTAGTCCAGGGATTTCTGATCCGCCTTCACGGTCTCATTGAGGATCTGCTGGAGCCTGTCCTGGCCGCGAATCTCAAAGAAATATTCCGCCAGGCTGGCCTGTTCGGTCAGCTTCTCCACCTCGATGTCAGCGGCGCTCACCTGTGCGGCCGATTGCGCTGCGCTCACCTGGTTGCGGATTTTCCCCCAGAAATCCGGTGTCCAGGAGGCATCGACAGGCGCTCCCCACATCGTGGACGTCTGCCCGGTATTGGCCAGAGAGGAGTTGAACAGGTTCCCCGAGCTTTTCGCCCGGTTCCACGAAGGATTGGCGGTGACCATGGGCCAATATTGCGCCCGCGCCTGGGCGACGAGGGCGCGCGCCGCCATGTAGTTCTGGAAGGAGACCTTGATGTTCTGGTTGTTGATATTGAGCTGCTCTTCGAGCGCATTCAGCTCCGGTTCGCGAAAGACCTCCCACCAGTTGCCGCGCAGCATGGCGTCCCGCGGACTGGCGACCTTCCATCCCGGGGCATTCTTGAAATTGACGGTGGATTCCTTGTAGTTGGGAGCGGCGACGGCCGGAGGCGCGGGCGCGTGATAGGCTGGTCCGACGCGGCAGCCGCCCATCAGCGCCAGCATGGCGAGTGTGCCCGAGACGAGGGCGATGGATGCCCGGTTTTTTCGCTCCAGCAGGTTCATACTCCCTCTCGTTTCAGGATGCCGCTTCGGCGGCCTCCGGGCGGAATGGATCCGTCGACCGGCCCAGTGCGCGCAGGCGCAGGCGGTCCATGGCCAGGTATACCACTGGCGTCGTGTACAGG
>JBMFHN010000038.1:0-18154 GCA_049976805.1 Occallatibacter sp.
TCTGTCCAGCAGTCGATTCAGCATGCGCCATGCGGGCGAAAGCCAATTCGGCTTTTCTCCAGCGTCGATTTTTTCCCGGGCAATCTGCGCTGCAATGCGGCGGGCGATCTCGGGATGCGTGTCCAGCAGCCGGCATGCCTCTTCCTCCTGAACAAAGCCGGGCTTGTCGGCGATGCGCAACAGGGCGGTTGCGATCTCGCCCTGCTCGCTCTCGGGAGCCACGCGAAAGCCGATCTCGGCCGCTGCAACCACGGTCGCTGCGTCGTTGACCCAGAGGAATCGAGCGAGGTCCGGCCAATCGTCCGGCCGGACATCGAGCTCGCTCAGAAGCTGCAAGGTTGCGCGCTGGCGGCATCGCGCAGAAGGCCCATCGAGCGAAACGGCGGCCTGGCCGCGAACGGCGAGAATGCTGAAGTGGAGCGTGTCGCCGGGCATCGTGCGCAGACTCTTCATGGCCTCCGCCCGGCACAGATCGTCTTCGAGCACCTCAAACAGCAGGGGAACGCTTTCGGGCCGCTGAAACTCGCCGAGCGCGAGCAGCAGCCCGCCGGTCGCCCGCCTGGCGGCCGCATCGAGCAGAACCTGGAAGACTTCTTCCGTCTTCCAGCGCGCCAGCTCACGCGCGGCCGCTGAGCGCACCGCGTCCTCGGCGAAAAGCACCGCGGCGTCCTGCGGGCGCTGGTACTGGTTGAAGTAGGAGATCAGCGCCTCTCTGGCTCCCAGCTCTCCCAGTGCGCGCAGCGGGGCAGCGCGATGGCTCTGGCCGGGCCTTTCAAAAGAAAATCGGACAGCGGAGAAATGGCGGCCGGTCCGCAGGCGATCAGCAGATCCACGGCGAGATCGCCTTCGGTCAGTGATTCCAGTGCGGCGATCAGCCGGTCAATCTGCGGTCCGGACAATTCCATCAGTGGCTGGCTCAAACGGAGACCTCCTGGCGGGAAGCGAGCCGTGCGTACCAGTCTTCCCGGGTCAGCGGAAGCCGGCATGCGCCGCGGTCGGGGCGGCTGAAGAGCACCTGCTGAACGGCGATATCGCCGCGGTGAAATGCGGCTGCCGCACCCGCCATGTACAGCAGCCAGATGCGATATGTGGACTCGGAAACCTGCCTGAGCAGCGCCGAAGAGTTGCGCCGCAACCCCTCGACCCAGCGGCGCAAGGTGAGCTCATAGTGTTCGCGAAGATTTTCCACGTCGCGCACCTCCAGTCCCTCGGCCTCGGCAGCCTCAAGAACCTGGGCAAGCGTGACAAGCCGGCCATCGGGGAAGACGTAACGGTCGACGAAGGAAGAACTGCGGATCGGCGAGGTGCTGGCGCGCGTGATACCGTGGTTCAGGAAGACGCCGCCCGGCCGCAGCAGCCGGCGCGCAACGCCAAAATAGGAACGCAGGTTCTTGAGTCCAACATGCTCGAACATGCCGATGCTGGCGATCTTGTCAAACGGTTTCTGTTCCTGCTCCGCATGGCGATAGTCGCGCATCTCGACCGAACAATCCGGTTCGAGACCGCTCTCTTCGATCCTTCGCCGCGCCACTCGTGCCTGCTCCCGGCTGAGGGTAATGCCCTCGGCGCGCACCTGGTAGTGAGCGGCCGCATGCATCACCAGACTGCCCCATCCGCAGCCGATGTCCAGGAACCGCTCCCCGGGCTGAAGCCGCAGCTTGCAGCAGATCAGGTCCAGCTTTTGCTGCTGGGCAAGATCCAGTGAGTCCCCTTCGTCCCGGAAATAAGCGCAGGAATAAGTCATGGATGGTCCCAGCCAGGGAGCATAAAACTCGGCCGGGCGATCATAATGGTAGGCGATCGAGGCCCGGTCCCTGCGGAGCGAGTTCCGAGCGCCATGCGCGAGCCACTGGCGCAGAGCAAAGCGTGCCCCGGCAGCCTGTTCCAGAATCTTCCGGTGCAGGGGGCGGGGAAGCTGGAAGATATGCTCGGCAATCGAGAAGGCGGAAAAG
Source organism: Occallatibacter sp. (assembly GCA_049976805.1). Lineage (GTDB taxonomy): Bacteria > Acidobacteriota > Terriglobia > Terriglobales > Acidobacteriaceae > Telmatobacter. The sequence continues at coordinate 1,953 of JBMFHN010000038.1, forward strand.
ATGTCGCCCTCCACATCCAGGCCGCCGTGGATGAATGCTTCGCCCAGCGTAATTTCGCTGGCGCCGGCGGCGAGCAAGCCGAAAGCCCGAGGGCTCTTCACAACCAAGGTGCAAACCGGCTTGCCGCCGCCCGGCGACGACCAGAGTTTTCCATCCCAGAGCCGGATTGCGAATGCGGGGCCATCATAGTCATGGAAAAGATCGTTGAAGATGGTGGCTCTGTTCGACTCGAATGAGGCTTTCATCTTTCCTCCGTGGAAACCTGTCATCGGCGCCATTTCTCATCCGCCCTCCCCAGCCGCATCGCTGGCCGGCAGAACTCCTTTCTGAAGCACGGAAATCAGAGCCTGCTGAGCGCCGGCCGCAAGCGGCATCTCCTGGATCTGCCGGATCGTTTCTTCTACCGGATATGCATATTCCTTGAGCGTAATCCGGCCGTCTTCCCACACCGCGTAGCAGGCCAGCGGGCGGCCCGTCTTGGGCTGGCCAAGACTTCCCGGATTGACGATGGTCGTTTTACCGATGGCGCGGATAAAAGGTGTGTGTGTGTGGCCGACGACCAGCACGTCGGCGTCGATGCGCTGGACCTCATCCAGCCAACGTTCCGATGCCTCCGGACAGTATCCGAAGAGCGGCTCGGAAGGGATGGCATGAACCAGGTAGAAGCGAAATACGCGCCCGGCGGCACTCACGCTGGCCTGTTCGAAAACAGGAAGATCGCGAAGGAACTCCAGCTCCGCCCGGGTGCAAACCTGCAGGGTGTAGCGCAGCGTCTCGGCTGCCAGTTTCCTGAAGGGCTGCGAGCATTGCGGATCCGCTCCCAGTCCCGCCGCGTGGTCGTGGTTGCCGCGAACCACGCGGCGGGCGCGGTCTTTCACCCATGCGATGGTTTCACCCGGTCTCGGCCCGTAGTCCACCAGGTCTCCGACGCACCAGAGCTGATCGTAATCCAGCTCTGGAAACGCTTTGAGGGCGGCCAGATTGCCATGAAGATCGGAGAGAATGACAATTTTCACGGGATTCTCCGTTCCGGGTGCGCACGCTGCGCCATCTGCGGCATTTTCGGAGCCCGCCGGCTCCGGGTGAGAGCCGGAGACGTTCCGCCACCGCCAGCGATGAGGCAACCCGCGCTTTGATTGCGCGTTGCAGAAGTCGCGCGCAAAGGCGTATCCGCATCTCCGGCGCGTTTGCGCCCGTTGATTTTTCACGCTCTGTCGGGGAATTGCTCCGGGATATGACACCGCAACAGGATTCCCTGCCAGGAGTCATCATCTGTCCAGTCTGCAGAATGGACAGCGGTTCAGGGTGAACTCCGTCACCACAACCTAACCCATCACTACACACCCAGCCACGCTCCTTGTCAAGGGCAGAACCGCATCGCCTCCGGGCAGGATGTCGGCAGAAAACGGCGCAAAGCCTCGCAAACGCGGCTGTCTTCTTTCCATGTGATTCAAATCACCGAGCGAAGTGCACTGCGTCACTGCCGGGCCCCCAGATCAGGGAGCAGACTCGATATCCAACAGCCATGAAACTGTGCCGTGGCGCAGGGCTGCGTCCTGGAGGTGCTCCCATGAGCTTTAAAGAGGGCTTGAAGACCATCCTTGTAGCGACAGATCTGGAGAAACGGTCGGAAGCGGCTCTGGAATATGCCCGCAAGCTGGCCGCAGCCTATGGCGCGCGGATTGTCCTGGCGCACGGCATCGATCCGGTGGAATATGCCGCGGTGGACGCGGTTCCCGGCCGGATCCTCGAAGGGCTGACGGCGCAGGCGCGCACGGCGCTGGGCAAATTGTCCGGCGATCTGCTGCGGGAGGGAATTCCCAGCCACTCGGAGGTTCGCCAGGGAGCTGTGATCCAGATGCTGCTGGATGTGGCCCGGCAATACGAAGCCGGATTGATCGTTGTCGGTACCCAGGGCATGGAAGGCGCCGGCCCGGTGATCGTGGGCGCCATCGCTGAGCAACTGGTGCGGCTGGCGGCCTGTCCGGTGCTGGCGGTGGCCGCGGATTGGAATGCCGGGGTGTGCCGTCCCGCGCCGGGAGGACCGGTGTTGCTGGCCATGGAGCGCAATGCGGCGGCGGCGGCGGCCGGTGCTGCGGCTTACTCGCTGGCGCAAACCTTCGAGCGTCCCCTGCTGGTGCTGCATGCGCGCAGCACGGCCGAAGCTTCGGCGGGGGAGAATCCCTGCGCCGCTTCTCTGGAGGATTTCGGCCTCCCGAGCCATGATCGGGTTACGGTGCGCTGCTTCGTCAAGGACGGCGACCCGCAGCAGGTCATCACGTCCGGAATCGCCGAATATCATCCCTGCATTCTGGTAGCCGGGGTCAAGCGCGCCAGCGATGCGCCAGGCCCGCACGGAACGGCCTTCGCCCTGCTCTCCTCTTCCCGTGTTCCGGTTCTCTGTGTGCCCCCCGAGGAGGCTCCCGCAGGATGGAAGCCGGAGTTCTCTGCGGTTGTGGAGATCACGTAACGAAGCTCGCTTCTGGAGCACGATCTCATCCCTCGCCTGAAATGAGTGGAATGAGCTGCAACGAAAGGAAGCGGACCATCCTGCCCCATGCTCGGTTCTTTCCATTTCCGGTGGCCGGAAGCGATTTTCCGTTCGTGCAATTCGGCACGCTGCGAATTCGCGTTTTCTGAGTGTGGGGAGTTGGCAACCGCCGGAGATTGGATTTCGGTCTCGAACCGCTGCGCGATCGGGCAGCGTCCGGAGCAAAGGAAGAGAAGATATGCAATGTGAGGCAGGATCCGGGCAAATCGAAACAGTCCACGCGCGTCCGCTGGCAGAGTTGCTGGATTGTCCCGCGGAGACCGGCAATCTGCTGAACAGGTCGGCTCAGTGTCTTCGTTTTGAAAGCGGTCAGGTCGTTTTCCGCCAGTCCGAGTCATGCCGCGGGCTCTACGTGGTGCTTTCCGGGCAGTTTCTGCGGCGCAGCGAGCGGCAGGAAATCCGGCTGACCCTTGCGCCGGTCCGCGCCGGTGATCTGGTGGAGCTTTCCGCCGTTCTGGGCGACGGTCACCATACCTGTACGCTGACCGCGCAAGACCCGGGATCTGTCCTGCTCCTGCCGGTCGAGACGCTCTATCAGGCCTTTCAAAGCCATCCGCCCTTGCGCATGCGACTGCTCGAGGAACTCGCTCGCGAGGTTTCCCGTGCCTATCATGTCTGCTGCCTCAACCGGCCGGTGAGGGAACGCAGACGAGGGCACGCGGCCTGACGAATTTCGCCGCGGCGCCTGTTTTTTGAGTCAGAAAGAGCATCGGGCAGGAGGCTGGATCCTCCCATCTCCGTCTTCCCGGATCACCCGGCGCGCCGCTCGGTGCCTGGTGGCTCGGCCTTTGCACAGCCGGTTCCGACAACTGTCGCCCACTTCCGGACCGACCACCGCTTCACGATTCCGTGTGTGACATAGGGATCGGCGCGGGCAAATTTCTCCGCGATTTCAGGGGAATCCCCCTCGAACAGGAGCACGGCGCCGTCGGCTGGATCACCGACCGCACCTGCCAGCAACAGTTCGCCGCGCTCGCTGGCCTGCCAGGCGGCCGCCAGATGCGCTTTGCGGAACTCCGCGCGCCGGCTGATGTAGTCTTCGCCCACTTCGTAGAACAAAAGGTAGTGCATCTTCAATTCTTCTCCATCGCCGCCATGACCGCATCGGCGAACTGGCTGGTGCCAGCCGTGCCGCCCACGTCGCGGGTCAGCGTCTTGCGCTCGGCGTAAACCGCCTCCAGCGCATCATGCACCCGGTTCGCCGCGGCATCTTCCTCCAGATGGCGCAGCATCAACACGGCCGACTGCAGCAGCGCGGTGGGGTTGGCAATTTCTTTGCCGGCGATGTCCGGCGCCGAACCATGCACCGCCTCGAAGATGGCGCAGTTATAGCCAAGATTGGCGCCGGGAACCAGCCCCAGTCCGCCCACCAGGCCGGCGCACAGGTCGCTGACAATGTCGCCATAGAGGTTTTCAAGCAGCAGCATGTCGTACTGGTAAGGATTCATCACCAGTTGCATGCAGGTGTTGTCAATGATGTGCTCGCCATAGAGAATGTCGGGAAATTGCTCGGCTACCTGACGGGCACAGCGCAGGAACAGGCCGTCGGAGAGCTTCATGATGTTGGCCTTGTGGATGGAGTGAACCTTTTTGCGGCCGTGCTTGCGGGCGTAATCGAAGGCGAATCTCGCAATCCGAGTGGAACCTTTTTCGGTGATGACCTTGATGGCCTCGACCACGCCGGGGACCACCTCGTGCTCCAGACCCAGGTACTCGCCCTCGGTGTTTTCGCGCACAATGATCAGGTCTACCCCTGGCCAATGGGTTGCGAGACCGGGAAGGTTCCGTATGGGGCGGAAGTTGGCAAACAGATCAAATTTCTTGCGCAGAGTCACATTGATACTCTTGAAACCGCCGCCAATCGGCGTCGTGACGGGCCCCTTGAGAGCCACGCCGTTGCGCTCGATGGATGCGTAGAGCGCGGCGGGAATGTACTCGCCGAAGATCTCGAAGGCCTCCGCGCCAGCTGCAAACCGCTCCCACTCGAAGCGAACGCCGGTGGCTTCCAGAATGCGAACCACCGCCTGCGTTACCTCCGGACCGATACCGTCGCCTGGAATCAGCGTTACCTTGTGCGTCTTTGTCTCTGCCATGTTCTTCCTCTCCTGGTTTCCGGCTTGCGGCCTTGAGCGGGGGCTACCGAAACCTCTCTCTACCGTGGCTCAAAGAGCCAGAACAATGATCCCCGGGTGCGTTTCTAGCCGTCCCGGGCCTTTTTCCCCTTGCCCGCCAGCAATCCTTCCAGTTCTTCCTTGAACTCGCGTACATCCTTGAAGTCCCGGTAGACCGAAGCAAAGCGGATGTAGGCCACCGTGTCCAGCCCCTTCAGACGTTCCATAATCAGCTCGCCTATCTCCGCCGTGGTCCGTTCGCGCTCCGGGGCATCGGCCAGAAAGGTCTCGGCCGCGTTGACAATGCCTTCCAGGCGGGTCGAGGAAACAGGGCGCTTTTCGCAGGCGCGCAGCAGTCCACTCAAAATCTTCTGGCGGTCAAAGCGCTCACGCCGGCCATCCTTCTTGACCACCATGTAGGGAATCTCGTCGATTCGCTCGTATGTCGTGAAGCGGCGGTTGCAGCGCTCGCACACCCGTCGCCGCCGGATCGAATCGCCCTCCTTGCTCTCCCGCGAGTCCACCACCCGGTCTTTCCCGAAGCCGCAATAAGGGCACTTCATATCAGCTTGATTTTACGGCAAGAAAGGTGCAACGGACGAGCAGGCGGCGAAGATCCGGGCGAAGCGCGGAAGCGAAGGAGGCTCTCGATTCCGGCCGCGGCCTTTGACCCTGCCACTCGGGCATCCGGCTCGGCCGGCCTTGCTTGCGCGGTTCGAGCGCGGGAAAATCACTTGCGCAGCGGCTGGCGCGCGGGGTACCGTCGCCCTCCCGGTTGCACGGCTTTGTGGGAAAAGCTTGCGCCGCGGCGCCGGCCGGGAAGGGGCGGCAGCGCGTTGTGCCGTGGTCAATTTTTCCGCACCCCGCGCCGCGGCACCGTATGATGGTTTCTGTCGCTGAGAGTTCCTGGTTTCCGCCCGCGGATTGCGGCCACAAACTCTCACCACATTTTCCCATCTGCCCGGATGATTTCAGCCGGACGATGGGCGGGCATCGCCCCCGGAGGAAGCAGAGCAGAGCGCTCCGGCGCTCTGCTGCCGAATCCGCAAGGGCGGCCACTGGCTGCCGGCCTCCGGCTTCCTGCGCCGTGGAGGTCTCGGCAGAGAACCGGAGACTGATCTTTCACCGATGAGGACCCTCTATGTTGGCTCGTAAACTTCTTTCCGCTGCGCTGCTGCCACTGGCCTTGCTGCTGGCCACTGCGCCCGTGATTCACGCCGAAGAAGGCATGTGGACCTTTGACAACCCGCCGTTGAAGCAGTTGGCGGCCAAGTATGACTTTCATCCCACGCAGGCCTGGCTGGACCATCTGCGCCTGTCGAGCGTGCGGTTGAACGACGGCGGATCAGGATCCTTTGTCAGTCCCAATGGTCTGCTGCTTACCAACCATCACGTAGCCCGCGTGCAGTTGCAAAAGATGTCCACATCCCAGCACGATTACGTGCGCGACGGCTTTTACGCGGCCACGGAGGCCCAGGAGATCAAATCGCCGGATCTCGAAGTGAACGTCCTCGTTGGCATGAAGAACGTAACCGCGCGGGTTGAGAATGCAGTCAAGGGCATTGCCGATCCCACCCAGGCGGAGAAAGCCCGCGAAGCCGGGATCGCGGCCATCGAGCGGGAGAGCAAGGACAAGACCGGGCTGCGCTCCGACGTGGTCTCGCTCTACCATGGCGGCGAATACTGGCTCTACCAGTACAAGGTTTATACCGATGTGCGGCTGGTCTTTGCTCCCGAGGAGCAGGTGGCCTTCTTTGGCGGCGATCCGGACAACTTCACCTATCCGCGCTACGACATCGACATGGCGCTCTACCGCGTTTACGAGAACGGCAAGCCGCTGCACACGGCCAACTACCTGAAGTGGAGCGAGAAGGGCGCGCAGCCGGGCGAACTCGTCTTCGTTTCCGGCAATCCCGGTGCCACCTCACGCGAGGATACGGTGGCCCAGCTGCTCTTCCAGCGCGATGTGGTCGATCCTCTGGTGACCCTCTACATCGAGCACCGCATCGCCACCGCTCAGGCTTTTGCCGCCGAGGGTCCGGAGCAGGCGCGCCTTGTGGCCAGCACCATTTTCTATATGCAAAACGGCCTCAAGGTCTACAAAGGCCGTGCCGTGGCGCTGGCCGATCCGGCCATCCTGGCCAAAAAGGTGGCCGAGGAAAACGATTTCCGCGCGAAGGTGGACGCCAATCCCGAGTGGAAAAAGGAATATGGCGGTGCCTGGACAACGATCGCCGGCACCGTCGAGGCGGAAAAACCCCTGGTGAAGGATCAGATCTTCCACCGTACCGACAGTCAGCTCTTCGGCGACGCTCTGCACATTGTGCAGTACGTGGTCGAAGTGAAGCGACCGGATGGAGACCGCCTGCCCGGGTACCACGATGCCCAGCTCCAATCGCTGCGTTTCCAGATCCTGTCTCCGGCCCGGATCTATCCTTCGACCGAGAAGCTCTATATGAGTTCCGCGCTCAAACTGGCTCAGCAGGAACTGGGCGCGAATGATCCGTATGTCCAGGCCATTGTCCAGGGCGGCAATGTCGACCAGACCGTGGACAAACTGGTCGATGGAACCAAGCTCTACGATCCGGCCTTCCGCAAGGCGCTGCTCGACGGCGGCGAGGCGGCCGTCCAAGCCTCCACGGATCCGATGATCGAGGCCGCGCGCCGTGTGGATCCGATCGACCGCGCCGCCTATCTGCGGATGCGCGACACGGTCATCAGCGTGATCACTCCGGCGACGGAGGATCTGGGCAAGGCCCGTTTCCTGGTCTACGGCAAGGACGCCTATCCCGACGCCACTTTCACGCTGCGGCTGAGTTATGGAACCGTCAAGGGCTATCCCTATAACGGCACCATCGCTCCGCCCTTTACCACCTTCTACGGACTTTACGGCCGATCGGCTGATTTCAGCGACAAGCCGCCCTTCAATCTGACGCCCAGGCAGAAGGCTGCCCTGGGCAAGGTGAACCTGGCCACGCCGCTCGATTTCGTCACCACCAACGACATCATCGGCGGCAATTCCGGCTCCCCCGTGGTCAACCGCGAGGGCAAGTTGGTGGGATTGGTCTTCGACGGCAACATCGAATCGCTGGCCGGCGATTTTGTCTATAACGGAACCCAGAACCGGACCGTTGCCGTCGATACGACGGGCATGATCGAGGGGTTGCGCGTGTTTTATGGGCTCAATGCCTTGGCCGACGAACTGGAGGGCAAGAAGTAACCGCCATCGTCGGTCCGCCATTCCTCTCGGGCAACCGCTCCTGCGCCCGGCGTCCATTCTTCGGAAAGGATGCCCGGCGCAGGAGTTTTTCCAGAGGGGAACGGAGGAGCGTTCGAGGATGCTCCGCAGGAGCGGCCGCGAGTCAGCCATGCGCGTCCGCTGCTGCAGGCAGGGCGGAACGCGGCGGCCGCGCCGTGGAATCCGCCGCTTCAGCTGCTGCTATGCGACGGCCTCTTCCTTTGTGCGGCTCATCTTTTCGTGGTGCTCCATGAGGAGCCAGCGCTCCGGCGCAACTTCGGCGGAGAAGAAGAAGCAGACTGTTGCCGCGTCCGGCGGTGGCGGCCTGCCCCCGGCCGTCTCAGCTCCTGAGCGTTTCGCGCGATTTCGATCTGCCACTCTGCGCGCCGGAGTTGTAAAAGTTTTCCAGTCCGGCGCGCTCGGCGTGCGCGGCCATGGAAGACTGAATCTCGAGCGCCAGCGCCAGGGCCTCGCGGCCTTGCCGGGCGGTCACCTGCGGAGTGCTGCGGGAGCGCACCGCGTCCAGAAATGAGAGAATCTCCAGCCGCAGCGGCTCGCCGGGCTGGATCTCGGGCTTCTCGAAGCTCAGTCCGGCCTGGCCCTGAATGGCGCCGGCGATCCTCTCGACCGTGGCCTCGTCAAGCCCGGCCAGGGCCGCGTATTTCCGGAGCGTGGCGGAGTCCACCTTGCCCGCCGCCGCCGATTCCAGCGCCTGGCGCGGCACGACGGCGCGCACCTGCGGGGGCAGCAGTGCGGCGATACTGTCGGCAGTCGCCGGAGCGGCCTGGGGATCGATGCGGATGAGGAGCAGATCGCGCCGCGCATAGTCGATCGAGACGTACTGGCGCGGTTCGAAGAAGCGCAGCTTGCGGACGCGCTCGGTGGAAACGCGCGAGGCGGTGAAGTTGGCCACGCAGCCCGACTCGAACTCCACGCGCACGTTGGCGATGTCCACCCGGGGCGAGAGAATTGGCAGACCCACGGCGCGCACCTCGCGCACCGGCGAGCCGGCCAAGGTGAGCACGATGTCCAGGTCGTGGATCATCAGGTCCAGCACCACATCCACATCCAGCGCGCGGGGTGTGAAAACCGACAGACGATGGGCCTCGAAAAACATGGGCCTGTGCAATGCGGGCTCGACGGCCAGCACCGCCGGGTTAAAACGCTCCAGGTGTCCGGGCTGGAGAATCCGCCGGCCTTTTTCTGCCCGCGCCAGCAGATCGTCGGCCTCGGCCAGCGTGGCGGCCAGGGGTTTTTCCACCAGGAGGTCCAGTCCGGCGCCCAGCAGCGCTGAGGCGACAGCGTGATGGTGAACGGTGGGGACGGCGACGGAGGCTGCGGCCAGCTTCAGATCTGCGGCCAGCAGTTCGTCCACCGAGGCAAAGACAGGAATTCCATATTGAGATTCGGCCGCAGCGGCGCGCGCCGGATCCGGTTCGACGGCGGCAACCAGAGCGACGCCCCGGCCTTCCGTCTCCAGTTCGCGATAGACGCGCAGGTGATTCCTGCCGAAGGCTCCAGCTCCCAGAACGGCTACGCGCAGAACAGAGGATCCCACCGCCGGGGCGCTCATCCCTGCGGTGCCTGATCCGCGGGGCCGGCCGCCTGGCTGGCTGGCTGCTGCTCGGGTGTCTCTCCTTCAACCACCTTCAGACAGCGGCTATAAAGCGAGAGCAGCTGGGAAACGTGCTCCTCGGGCTTGGGAGCGGCCGCTCCGCTAAAGCCGGTCGAAGGCGCCGCGGGGCGGCCAAAGCCCGCCGTGACGGATACAAACTTGAGCAGATCGAGAGCGATATCTTCCTTGCGCCGCGCGCCAAGACTCGCGCCTGTGATGTCATCCATGGGGTAAAGTTCTCCAACAAGGATGCTACCAGAAACCGCCCGGATCGCTGCCCCGGGTGGAGGGCGGCGATGGCCCGTTGCGATACTCTGGAGCATATGCGCATGGCCTACATCGGATTGGGAGGCAATCTGGCCAGCTGGGCGGGCGAACCGGAGGCGACCTTGACTGCGGCCGCCACGCGCCTGCAATCGCTGGGACGGATGATGGCCCGTTCCTCGCTTTATTCCACGGCTCCGGTAGGTTATGCCGCACAGCCGCGGTTCGTGAATGCCGTGGTGGCGATCGCAACGGAACTGGAGCCGTGCGATTTGCTGGACAGCCTGCTGAGCATCGAACGGGAATTCGGCAGAGAGCGAAAGACAGGCCTGCGGAACGGGCCGCGCACCCTGGACCTGGACATTCTGCTCTGGGACAACCAGCGGATCCGCGAGTCAGGGCTGGAGATTCCTCATCCGCGACTGACCGAGCGAGCTTTCGTTCTTGCCCCACTCAGCGAGATTGCGCCCTCCCTGGTGGTGCCCGGCCACGCAGAGACCGTGGCGCAACAAGTGGATCGCCTGAGATGGGACGCCAGGGCCGGCGGCGCGGTGGTGCGGATCGAAAGCAAGCAATGGCAGACCTCGATCCCGGCTTCGACGCGGCTGCCCGGATGGCGCCCAGGCTGAAGGCCGCCTCGTTGCCGTCGAGCCGAATCCACCGTGTCTTTCCCCGGGCCACGCCGGGGTCAACTGCCGGCGGCTTCCTTCAAAAAGATCGCGGCGTAATCCAAATAGTTCCTGGCGTACTGCAGGATGAGTTCGCGATCGTTCTCCGAGAGTTCGCGCCGGAGCTTGGCCGGAACACCGGCCCACAGGGTGCGGGGCGGAACGATGGTACGCTCCGGGACCACGGCTCCGGCGGCGATGATCGAGCCCTCGCCGATGCGGGCGCCGTTCAGGATCGTAACGCCCATGCCGATCAGCACGGCGTCCTCGACCACGCAGCCGTGGACGGTGGCGTTGTGGCCGATCGTGACCCAGTCGCCGACGATGACCGGATAGGTGTTGCGCTGGCCGTGCAGGACGCTGCAATCCTGGACGTTGGAGTTGGCGCCGAGACGGATGGAGTGTACGTCGCCGCGCAGAACGGCGTTCATCCACACCGAGGCGTGCTCGCCGAGCGCCACGTCGCCGATCAGTTGTGCGGAGAGATCGACGTAGCAACTGGATGGAATCCGGGGCAGCAGCCCCTGATAACTGCGAATCATGGATACAAAGCCTCAGTCTCGATTTTAGAGGATCACGGGCATCGAGATCGAACCCGGTCATGCCGCGGGCGGGTAGCGGCAGGCAGGCAGCCGGTTCCGCAGGTTCGAAATCCGGCAGTGAAAGGGCTGATCCGTGGACGAAGGGAGAAATTCCATTCCATGGGAAGATAATTTCGCCGGATCAACCAACGAATTTCATCCGCAGCGCAAATTTCCAGTATCATAAGAATGCCCCTTTGGCAGGTTGGGAGGTGGAACCTTTTGGCAGAGGTCCGTGTACAGGAAGGCGAGCCGCTCGAAAATGCGCTGCGCCGGTTCAAGCGGAAGGTACAGCAGGAGGACATTATCAAGGAAGTCAAGCGTCACTCCTACTACCTGAAGCCAGGCGAAAAAAAGCGTGTCAAAGCCGCTTTGGCGCGCAAGCGGAATCGCAAGAAGGCTCGTAAGGAGCAGGACTAGCTTCAACTTACACACACAATCAAGCCCGTCCGGTGCCTTGCTGCTTGGGATATGAGTTGAAACCCGGAGACGGAAGGCAGGACCGGGCGGCTTGACGGTGTCTCTTTTCGTTGTGACGCTCTCCACGCGGAGCGAAAAACAGGAAAAACAGTTTGACCCTGCTTGCCCGGCCTGGCGGGCGGGCATGATTTCAGCCGCTTCATCCTGGGCGGCCCGGGCCCTTGTTGTGAATCGCAGTGCGAAGACAGGGAAACGGGACCGGCACGTTGTTCGGGCTCCTGGCCGATTTCTAAGTATTTCCCTTCTTTGGGAAGTCGGTCATGCAATATGCGGACAAGATTCTGAAGTGTGTTGATTGCGGCGCTGAGTTTGTGTTTACCGCCGGCGAGCAGCTTTTCTTCCACGACAAGCAGTTCAAGAACGATCCCAAGCGTTGCAAACAGTGCAAGGCCAAGCGCGGCCGCGCCGGAGTGCGGGTGCGCCCGGAGACACGGCTTTGCTGTTCCTGCTGCGGAGTGGAAACAACGGTTCCTTTCAAGCCCACCCAGGGCCGGCCGGTTCTCTGCCGCGCCTGTTTCCAGCGGCAACAGGCAGGAACCGGATGCGCCGCGCCGGCAAAACCGGGGCCAGCGGCCGTGTCGAGCCCTCCATCCATGGAAGGGAATTAGAGTTTTTTCTTCAACGCGCGATGCCCGATGTCACGCCGGTAGTAGATTCCGTCGAAGTGAATCAACTCCATCGCCTCATAGGCGCGGCCCAAGGCCTGTTCCAGCGAAGGCGCCGCGGCGGTCACGCCCAGCACCCGGCCTCCAGCCGTCAACAACTGGCCATCGGCGCGGGATGAGCCGGAGTGGAAGACCTGGACGCCGGGAATGCGGGCAGCCTGATCAAGACCGGTGATGGGCAACCCTGTTTGATAGTTGCCCGGATAGCCCGAAGAACTGGCGATGACGCAGGCCGAGGCTCCGGGCGCCCAGCGCAATTCGGTTTCTGACAAGCGGCCGTCCACGCAGGCTTCCAGGGCATCCACCAGGTCGCTTTCCAAACGCAGCAGAATGGCCTGCGCTTCCGGATCGCCAAAGCGGACATTGAACTCAAGCACCTGAGGTCCGCGAGCGGTCATCATCAGGCCGCAGTAGAGCACACCGCGAAATGGCGTGTCCTCGCTGGCCATGCCGTAGATGGTGGGCACGGCGATGTGGCGCAGAATCCATTCGCTCATGCCGGCGTCGAGCATCCGGTCGGTCGAATAGACGCCCATGCCGCCGGTGTTGGGACCTGTGTCGCCCTCGCCAATCCGCTTGTGGTCCTGGGCCGGGGCCAGTGGAACCACGTGCCGGCCGTCGGAAAGGCAGAGAAAGCTCAGTTCGTCCCCTTCAAGAAACTCCTCGATCACGATATGCTGCTCGGGTTCACCCAGCAGACGGCCGCTCAGCAGATCCCGGGCAGCTTCGAGCGCGGTCGGGCGGGAGTCGCAGATGATGACGCCTTTGCCGGCGTGCAGTCCGTCGGCCTTGACCACGATGGGAGGATGAAAGAACTCGATGTTTTTTTCCACTTCCTCCCGGGTTGAGCAGATCGCGTAATTGGCGGTGGGAATCTGGTGCCGCTGCAGAAAGCGCTTGGCAAAGCCCTTGCTGCTTTCGAGCATCGCAGCGGCTCGCGTTGGCCCGAAGGCGCGCATGCCGCGCTCTTCGAGCGCATCGACCACCCCCAGCGAAAGCGGCAGCTCCGGGCCCACGATGGTCAGATCCGGTCGCTCGGACTCAGCCAGTCCAACCATCGCCGCCACGTCTTTCAGGTTCACCGGAACGCAGCGCGCAATGTCGGCCATCCCGCCGTTGCCCGGCGCGCAGACCACCTCCCGCACCCGCGGGCTGCGTTGCACTGCCCAGGCCAGCGCGTGCTCCCGGCCTCCCGAACCCAAAATCAAGATTTTCATGATTGCGTCTCCCTGCTCTTCGGGGCGCCAATTCCCCGAAAGGCTATCTGAGCAAACCGGGGAAGGGAAGTCAAACCGGGAAATGAGAAATTCCTCTCTGAGGATGGAGGATCACCGCCACGCGGCAAGGAGTTCGCATCCTTCCGCCGCCGTTTTTCGCGGTCCGTGCAGGCGGTTCTCCTATACTGAATGTTTCAGGGCGGAAAACCGTGCCATGGTTCAAAGGCGCATCAAACCGTACTTCCAGCAGGTGGCCGAGCGCGAACGGAGGCGGGAGCAGATGCGCGTCTACCGGCGCAACCAGGCCTTCGGGTTGCTGATGGCTGCTGCCGCGGTTCTCCTGGTCTGGTTATTGCGGACGAATCCACAATGGATTTTTCCAGCGGGCTGGTGGCGGCTGTGAGTTCCCGGCCAGAGGCCAATGGCGGCCTCGCCGCGCAACTGCTCGGATTCGCCCCCTGGACCCTGTTGTTGATGGGTCCCACGGCCAGCGGCAAAACGGCGCTTTCGCTGGCCCTTGCCGAGCATTTCCAGGGAGAAATCGTCAGTTGCGATTCAGTGGCCGTCTATTGCGGCATGGAACTGGGCACGGCCAAACCCACACTCGAAGAGCGGGCCCGGGTGCGGCATCATCTGATCGACGTGACCACCCTGGACCAGCCTTTCACGGCCGGCGCCTACAGCCGCCAGGCACGGACGGCGCTGCGGGAGATTGCCTCTCGCCGCCGTCTGCCCATTGTTACCGGCGGCACGGGGCTCTACCTGCGCGCGCTCACCGAGGGGCTCTTTGCCGCTCCGGAGCGGCGCGAGGAACTGCGCCGGCGGCTGGAACGAAGCCAGCAGCGGTTCGGAAAAGCCTGGCTGCACCGGCTGCTGACGCGGCTCGACCCGGCCTCGGCCGCGCGCATTCACGCAAACGACGCCGCCAAGCTCATGCGCGCCATCGAGGTTTGCCTCGCCAGCCGCCAGCCGCTCTCGGCGATGCTGAGCGACCGTACACGGGCGCGGGATCCGCTCACCGGCTTCCGCCTGCTGCGCATCGGCCTCAACCCGCCGCGCGCGGAACTGTATGAGCGGATCAATTTCCGCTGCGCTGGGATGTTCGCCGCCGGATTGATCGAGGAAACCCGCGCCCTGCTGGCTCGCTACGGCCCGGTCAAGGCTCTCGACGCGCTCGGTTACCGCCAGGCGCGGGCTGTCCTGGAGGGCGCGATGGGAGTGAGCGAGGCCGTGAGGGCCGCGCAACAGGGACACAGAAACTACGCCAAGCGGCAGATGACCTGGTTTCGCCGCGAGCCGGAGGTTCACTGGATCGAGGGGTTCGGCGACGAGGCGGGCACGCAGCGCAGGGCTGCCAGTCTGGTTGAGAGCCATATCGCTTCCGGACGCATCTCTTAAACTGTATTTGCGGCGTCCGCCTGAGAGTGCGGCGCCCGGAATGGAGCGTTCCTTGGCAGAAAAAACAGGGGTGGACAGGACGGCGGAAACGGTGTACGACGTGGCGATTCTCGGCGGCGGACCGGCCGGCTATACGGCGGCCATCCGCGCGGCGGAGTACGGGCTGAAGGTGATGCTGGTCGAGGCAACCCCGAAACTGGGCGGAACCTGTCTGCACGTGGGCTGCATCCCGACCAAGGCGCTGCTGTTCAACGCCGAAATCTGGGAGCACCTGCACCACGCCGCCGATTTCGGCATCGAAGGCCTGGGCACACCCCGGCTCGACTGGGCCGCCGTCGTCCGGCGCAAGGACGCGATCATTGACAAGCACGTCAAAGGGCTGGATTTCCTGATGAAGAAGCACAAGATCGCCCGCCTGGAGGGTTTCGGGCGGCTGGCCGGCCCGGCGCAGAACGGCGTTCATGCGGTCGAGGTTGCCAGCGCCAGCGGCGAAACGAAGATCGTTGCGAGCAGGAACATCTTTCTGGCCACGGGTTCGGAGGCCAGGATGCTTCCCGGATTGCAGGCAGGCAGCCGCATCCTGACCAACATCGAAATTCTGTCGCTCCCTGAGCCGCCCCAATCGCTCATCGTCATCGGCTCGGGCGCCGTGGGTGTGGAGTTCGCCTCGATTTTCCGCAGTTTCGGCGCCGAAGTCACGATTCTGGAGGTTTTGCCGCGCCTGGTTCCGGTCGAAGACGAGGAGATTTCAAAGGAGTTGGCGCGGGTCTTCAGAAAACGCGGCATCAGCGCCAGCACCGGCGCGCGCGTGGAGTCGGTCGAAGAAACCGAAACCGGCGTCGAGGTGACTTTCACCGATGCAAACGGGAAGAAGCAGGTGAAGGAGGCTGAAAGGGTTCTGGTGGCTGTGGGGCGATCCGGCCGAACGGCGGGGATTGGCCTTGAAAAAACGCACATCGAACTGGAGCGCGGGCTGGTAAAGGTCAACGAAGCGCAGGAGACCGCCGAGCCGGGCGTGTTTGCCATCGGCGACATCGTTTTTGGCATGCCGCAACTGGCTCATGTGGGCATGATGGCCGGCATGGTCGCCGCGGCCCGGGTTGCCGGCCGCAGCTACCGGCCTGTCCGCCGCGACCGCATTCCGGGCTGCACCTACACCGAGCCGCAGATCGGGTCCGTTGGCCTGACAGAGGCGCAGGCGAAGGAAAAAGGCTACGAAGTGAAGGTGGGCAAATTTCCCTTCGCGGGCAACTCGAAGGCCACCATCCTGGGCTCGCACGACGGCTTTGTGAAGGTCGTCTGCGAGGCAAAATACGGCGAGATTCTGGGCGTCCACATTCTTGGGCCGCAGGCTACGGAGCTGATCGCCGAGGCGGTCGCCGTGATGGAGCTGGAAGGAACCGTCGAGGAGATG
>JBMFHN010000039.1:0-17876 GCA_049976805.1 Occallatibacter sp.
CAGCTTTCGGCAGCGGCGTGGTTCCATTCACCACGCCGGAGGCCGAGAGCGTCACGCCCAGGCCAACATTGTTCTTCACCAGAATGTCGATTCGGCGGTTCGACGGATCGAGGGGATTGCCCGGAACACGTAAATTCATGTCACCGTAGCCGCGAATCTGGGTCACCTGATCGGAACGTACCCCATCCTGCTGCATCAGCCGGCGCGCGGCGTTGGCGCGGTCGGCGGAAAGCTCCCAGTTCCCATAGCTGGCGCCCCTCGAGTACTGCGCGGCATCGGTGTAGCCCTCAATGAGCAGCGAGTTGGGCAGGGTTTTCAACTCGGAGGCCAGCAGCGCCAGCAGTTCCTGTCCGCGCGGACTCAGTTTCGGGCTGCCCAGTTCGTAGAAGGTTCCGTCCTTGCCCTCGATCAGCTCGATGCGCACCCCCTCGGGGGTCGTCGTGATCTCAATCTGATTGGAAAGCTGGTTGAGATCCTTGCGGGCCTTGATCTCCTGCTCGATCTTTTCCTTGAACTTTTTCAGACGGTCGCTGTTCTTGTCCTCCGTCTCCGATTTGCCCGTCCCGCTCACGGTCGTTCCCAGCAGGGTGGAAAGTCCGCGAGGATTGTTGAAATAGCCGGCCACGGCCTGCCGCACCTGCTGGCTGCTGCTCATCAGCCAGAGCACAATAAACAGCGACATCAGCGCGGTAACAAAGTCGGCGTAGGCCACCTTCCACGCGCCGCCGTGATGACCGCCATGCGCGCCTTTCTTTTTGATCACGATGATCGGTTGCGGTGCCCTGGCAGCCATGACGTTCCGTCCCTCTTTGCCGGCTCGCGCCCGCTCAGGCAGCCGCGGCCGACTCCGCGCCGCCGGCTGGATGCTTGCAGTTCTTTTCCATTTCGTCGAAGCTGGGCCGCACATGGGCGGGAATCGCCCGCCTTCCCATCTCGATGGCGATCATCGGAGCCGACCCCTTCAGAAACGAGAGGATCAACACCCGCAGTACGTGCAGATACTCGTTCTGCGCATCGGCTGTCTTGGCCATGTTCGCGCTCAGGGGACCCACCACGCCGTAGCACAGCAGGATGCCCAGAAACGTGCCCACCAGGGCCGCCGCAACCTTGTGCCCGATCTCCTCCTGCGGGCCGCCCAGCGAGCCCATCGTAATCACCACCCCCAGCACCGCAGCCACAATGCCCAGCCCGGGCAGCGAATCGGCCACCGTGCTCAGCGAAGCCACCGGAAGCGTCGCTTCGTGGTGGTGCACCTCCATGTCCAGCTCCATCATCTGGTCCATGTCGAACGGCTCCACCCCTCCGGTGATGGCCATGCGCAGCGTATCGCAGACAAAGTCCCGGGCGTGATGGTCGGAGAGAAAATCAGGATAGTTCTTGAAGATCGTGCTGCCCTCCGGCTTCTCCACGTCCATTTCCACGCTCAGCAGGCCCTCCTTGCGCACCTTGTTCAGAAACTGGTACATCATCTTGAGGGTGCTCAGATAACGCTCCTTGTCGAAGGGCGAGCCTTTCAACACGCCCATCAGCGAACCGGCGATCGCCTTGAGCAGATGCAGGGGATTGGCCGCCAGCAACGTGCCTGTGCCCGCTCCGGCGATGATCAGCAGTTCAGCCGGCTGCAACAGAACCAGAAGATGGCCCTTTTCCATCAGGAAGCCGCCGATCACCGAGCCGAATACCACCAGAATGCCTATGATGGCAAACATTCTTTCCTCCCTGGCGCAAGCGTGATGTGGTTTCCGCCCGCATGGAAGCTTGAAAACATCGCCGTCTTGGCCCGTTCCAGCAATTCGCCCAGGGTTTCTTCCTGACTTGCCTGCGCCGCTCCGACGCTCACCGTCAGCGACGCCCGGTCGCCCCACCAGCGGAAATCCGTCGTCCGCGCCAGTCCGGCCAATAACTGCGCATGCTCCGCAAGCATCTCCGGCGTGCGCTCGTGCGAAATCACCAGGAACTCATCGTCGCCCCAGCGGCCCATCTCCTCGGCCGGCCGCAACCCGTGGACCAGAGTCCGTTCCACCTTCCCCAACATCGCCTCACAGGCACCGGCGCCGTGCGTCCTGCGCAGTTCCTGGGCCTGATCGACGGTGATCCACAGCACACCGAAACTTTCCCCACCCTGCTGAAAGTCCTCAAAAACCGATTGAAGCCGCTCCTCAAACTCCGTCTGGTCTTTCTCGACACTGGTCCCCTCGCTGTACTCGCCGTGCGGCAGCGCGTCCAGGCTATCGGCGGGATGAAAGACGATCGCCTGCCCGATCCGTTCTCCGAGCGCGTCGCGCAACACCAGGATGCGCACCATGGCCGGCACCTCGTGGCCCAATTTGTGCTCGAGATAAACCCGGGCGCCATGGCTGGCTGGCGATTCCTGTCCCAGCCTTTCCTCCGGAGCCGCGCAGGGCTTCTGTTCGCGCCGCCGCGACCTGGCGCCCAGCAGCATCTCCAGAACTGCCGGGGCCGGCTGCCCCACAAGTTCCATGCCGGGGTAACCGGTGATTGCCGCCGCCGCCTGATTCCAGAAGACCAGCCGTCCCATGGCGCCCACCACCGCCACGGCTTCCGGCAGACTATCGAGCGCGGCTTCAAGAAGTTCCGTACGCTCTGCCATCTGTGCCTCTCCTCCTTTTTTCATCGACCGGGAAGCAAACAACTTCACCACGGCGCAGCTGAGGAAAAGAACGGAATTCCAGCACGCGGAAGAGGAGGCGGCGCGCAGAGTAAAGCCTCGGAACGCCGCCGGCCCTGCCCCATGGCGCAGGGGGGGGGAGAAGTTCAGAAGTCAACAAAAAATCTCCGTCCGGCGGTCGCAACCCATTGCAACCGCGGCTATGATGGGACCATACCCAAATCGGGACAGGAATTGATCCGGCATGGCGGCACTTTTTCAGAACCGGTCACAGGAAGTATCCGGTTCTGTTCCCCAGCGTTGCGGTTTGAGACAGTTCGAGGAGAACGGGGATCTGCCGATAAGACTGCAGAGAGCAGCGGTCACGGAATGAACATGCGCGGCCCATGCCGCACAGTCCGAACCGCGGCCGGGAAGGACTTCCGTTCGGGAATCCGAGGAACGCAGCGGATGAGGCGCACATCATGAACAAGATCATTTTGACCGATTCACAGGCGATTTTCCGGGCGGGCATCGCCAAGGTGCTGGCCATGGATGAAGACGTGCGCATCATTGCGCAATGCACGGATCTGGATCGCATGCAGCACGCCATCACGACATTTCCCGGCTCCATCGTACTGTTTGCCGCCTCTCTGCAGCCGGATATGGGCCGTCTGCATACGCTGCTGGAGACGACGGGGAGCCGCGGCATCGTGATCGCCGAGAACGACGACAACGCCAGTTCCTATCTGCAGAAGGGATTTCACGGCGTCATCTTTCGCAACGTCACCGGACCGGCGCTCGCCGAGTGTGTCCGCACGGTGGCCGCTGGCGGAAACTGGCTGTCGCCTCAGTTGATAACGGCCGAATCGCCCGCGGTGGACATGGTGGGCACACGGGTGCGCGATCGGCTCACCCCCAAGGAGATGCGGATTGTGGCGCTGATCGTCCAGGGTTGCAAGAACCGCGAGATCGCCAGCCGCCTCAAAACCACCGAACAGGTCGTCAAAAATTACCTGCGCTCGATTTACGACAAGACCGGGGTCAGCGACCGGCTGGAACTGGCGCTGTTCACCATCCACCATCGCGTGCTGGCTGCAGCAGCAGCCGAGGTAGGCAGCAAACTGGAAGCCGAAGAGGCCTCCCTGCCGCAACTCACCGCGTAACGCGGGCCGCGAAGAGACGTCATTCTTTCTTCCGCGGCTCTGCAGCCTTCCGGGAAACGGCCGGCCGCTTCAGGATCCGCTTCCCGAGAAGAGGATTTCCACCCGCATTTGCTGTCTCCCTGCGGCTTCCACCGACAGAGCTTCCCTCTCGGAGCCGTGATCCTGGCAACCAGCGGGAGTTCGCTTCACTTCCGGGTTTCCCTGGTTCCGACCTTCGAACCCGGGAAACCCCGTCCGTGCCGTCGCGCGCCCGGTCCCGCTTACAGCTTTTCCGCCACGCTCTTGGCCTGAGTGAACAGCAGCAAGTAGTCGGCGCCGCCGGCCTTCGAGTCGGTTCCGCTCAGGTTGAAGCCGCCGAAGGGGTGCGCACCCACCATCGCGCCCGTGCACTTGCGGTTGAAGTAAAGGTTCCCTACATGGAACTCGCGGCGGGCCCGATCCAGCTTGGCCCGGTCCGAGGAATAGACCGCGCCCGTCAGCCCGTACTCGGTGTTGTTGGCCACCTTCAGCCCTTCCTCGAAGCTGGCGACTTGGATGAGTGCCAGCACCGGCCCGAAGATCTCCTCCTGGCTGAGAACCGCATCCGGGGCCACATCGGCAAAGACGGTCGGTTCGAGGTAGTAGCCGCCGTCGATCTCGGGAGCGTGACCGCCGGCAATCAGCCGCCCCTCCTTCTTGCCGATCTCGACATAGCGCAGCATGGATTCGAGCGCGCCCTTGTTGATGACCGGGCCGAGGTTCGCGTTGGTCGCCGGATCGCCGACGGTCAGCCTGGCCACGCGCTCGCAGAGCCGCTCGACGAACTGATCGTAGACTGGTGCTTCAACGATGGCCCGCGAGCAGGCCGAGCACTTCTGTCCGCTGAACCCGAAGGCCGAGGCCACGACGCCGTCGGCGGCCGCGTCCAGGTCGGCGTCGGCGGCCACCAGAATCGAATCTTTGCCGCCCATTTCGAGAATCGTCCGTTTGATCCAGATCTGACCCTTCTGGAGATGCGCGGCGCGCTCGTGAATCTCCAAACCCACAGCCTTGGAACCGGTGAAAGCGATGAAGCGGGTCCGGGGGTGCTCGACGATGGCGTTGCCGAAGCTGGCGCCCGAGCCGGGGCAGAAGTTGACCACCCCGTCCGGCATGCCCGCCTCTTCGAGAACCTCCATGAACTTGGCGGCGATCGTCGGAGCGTCGCTCGATGGCTTCAGAATCACCGTGTTGCCGGTGACGATCGAGGCCGCCGTCATGCCGGCCATGATGGCGAAGGGAAAGTTCCAGGGTGGGATGACCGCGCCCACGCCGAGCGGAATGTAGTGCAGTTCGCAGCGCTCGCCGGGGTACTGGATGGGCGGCCGGGCGGCGGCCAGACGCAGCGCCTCACGGGCATAAAACTCAAGGAAATCGATGGTTTCGCCGACGCCCGCGTCGGCTTCGGCCCAGTTCTTGCCCACCTCATAGGTGAGCCACGCACAGAATTCGAACTTGCGCCGGCGGATGATGCTGGCCGCGTTGAGCAGCAGTGAGACACGATCTTCGACCGGTCTCCGGCTCCAGGACTCGAATGCGCTGAGCGCGGCTTCGACGGCCTGCCCGGCATGCTCGCGGCCGGCCTTCTGATGGATGGCGACGACCTGGGAGGGCCGGGCCGGGTTCAGCGAACGGATCTTCTCCTGAGTCTTGATCCTGCGGCCGCCCATGATCAGATCGTACTCACGGCCGAGCTGACCGGCGACGGCATCGAGCGCGGTCTGGATGGCGCGCGCGTTTTCCGCAGACTTGAAGTTGGTAAACGGTTCATTGTGAAACTCGCCCTGGGGCAGGCGCAACTGAATCGGGGTGGTGTAGTTTGTGGTTGCCATAGCCCGATTATTATAGTCCAGCTTGCTCCGGTTCAGCAGCCGGCTGCGAGGCCCCGTGGAAGGCTCCGGAATCGGATCTGCTGCGCAGGTCCGGGAGGGAAAAACCGGCGCCCGCGGCCGAGGGCGCCGGCAGCGGGCGCGGGGAGGATCCATCCGCCGGGCCGATTCAGGAAAGACTCGACAGCCCTTTCGCGGCGGTTTCCGGGCCGCTGATCCGGCTCAGTGAGCCTCGACCAGCGCATCGGTTGTCTTGCTCATCTGGGCGGTGCGCTCCAGTTTCTCCCAATTAAAAGGTTTGCCGTCGACGGCTCGCTTGAGCGTCTTGAACAAAACCAGCGAAAAGACCTGCCGGTAGGCAAAGCGCTGCAGCCAGATGTGGAAGAGCAGCCAGCCGTCGCCCTTGTTGGCCGGGTGGCGGCGTTCGAGCGAGAAGGCCATCGAGGATGTGACGAAATCGATCAGCAGAAAAGCGCCGAAGTAGGCCAACAGCTTTTCAAAACCGGTGGCCGAAGCTGCCAGCGGATGGTAGTAGCGGTTGATGAAGTAGTTGGCGACGCCGGCCACGAACATCAGGTCGATGAACGGCGACAGGAGCGGCATCAGCATCTGGAAGATGAGGATGTTGGGCAGCGCGAACAGGCCCATCGCGCGGTTGCGCACGAAGGCCGCGCGGTGTTTCCAGACCGCCTGCAGGGTACCGAACGACCAGCGGAAGCGCTGGCGCATCAGCCCTTTGACGTCGACCGGGGCCTCGGTAAAAGCCAGGGCGCGGTCCTCGTAGTCGACCTTGAGGCCCTGTTCGAGCAGGTTCATGGTCAGGTCGGCGTCCTCGGCGACGGTGTTCAGCGGATAGCCGCCGCCGGCCTTGACCGCGGCCGTGCGCCAGGCGCCAATGGCTCCGGGAACGACCGTGACCACATGGAACAGGTCCAGGGCGCGGCGCTCGAAGTTCTGGCTGGTGATGTATTCGAGGGCCTGCCAGCGGGTCCAGAGGTTCACCCGGTTGCCGACCTTGGCGTTGCCGGCCATGGCGCCGATGGTGCGATCCTCGAAGTGGGGGATGAGCTTGCTGATGGCGTCAACGGCGATGACGGTATCGGCGTCGATGCCGACATAGACTTCCTCATCGAGCCGGTCGAGGGCGTAGTTGAGGGCAGCGGCCTTGCCGCCGTTGGGCTTGGTGAGCACCTGGACGCGTCCGGCGGCCATCTCGGCCGCATAGGCCTCGCGCGCCACCTCGTAGGTGCGGTCACTCGAACCATCGTCGATGACGATGACATGGAGATTGGAGTAGTCGGAGTTGAGCACCGAGCGGATGGTGCGGACGATGACCTTTTCCTCGTTGTAGGCGGGGATGAGCACGGCCACGCGAGGATTGAAGTCGTGCGAAAGTCTGCGGCGCGGCCTGCGCAGGCGGTCGATGAGGGCGAGAATGCCCACCAGCAGCAACCGCAGGCTCATCAGAACGTCGCCCACGAAAAAGACCATCACCACGAACTTGCTGATGAAGGCCATGCTCGAAAAGGCGATGGAATCGGGCAGGGCGCGCACCTTCTGCCAGAAGGTGAGCGGGGGCATGACCTGGGCGGCGGTCTTTCCGATCAGCGCTGAAACCGGGACAATCTTGTAGCCGTGGGCGCGCAGGGCGTCGATCAGCACCGGCAGCGCGGCCACCGTAACCGAGCGGTCGCCGCCGCCGTCGTGCATGAGAATGATGGAGCCGCGGAATTGCGGCTTGGTCTTCATGATCTGCAACTGGTCGAGAACCGACTGCGTGATCTCGGCCGGGGTCTTGCGGGGGTGCTCGTTCCAGTCGTTGGTATCGATCTGGTTGCCGACGATGATGTAGCCGTCGTGCTGAAGGCGCACGATCGGCGCGGCCTGATCGTCGGTGTCCGGCTGCTCGTCGATGTCGTAGGGCGGGCGGAAGAAAAGCGGCTGCACGCCAAGCTTGCTGGCGAAAAGACGCTCGGTGAGCGTGACCTCGAGGTCCAGTTGGCGGTGGGAGATTTCGCTGATGTCCGGGTGGGTGTAGGTGTGGTTGCCAATCTCGTTGCCGTCGCGCAGCACCTGCCGCATCAGGCCGACGTTTTGCTGGGCCTCGGCACCGATCATCATGAACGTGGCGGAGGTTTTTTTCTGCTTCAGAATTTCGATGATCTTCGGCGTCCAGCGGGGGTCCGGACCATCGTCGAACGAGATCGCGACCTCATTGGGATGGTAGCCGTAATACTCGATGGTGTAGGTGCGCGGATAGACATCCATGTGCTCGTCGATGATGAGCTTCTTGCTCGGGTCCGGTTCGTTGGGATCGACGGTGACGGTGCGCTTGCCGGGCTGCGGCAGGCCGGTTACGCGCATGATGTCGCCCTCGCCCTCGTTATCCACGTCGTGGCCGGGCTGAACCGAGCCCAGCTCATCGAGCGAACCGGGACTGCTGGGCCGGTCCCACACATTCCAGAGCGAACTGTCCTCCGAGCCCAGCCGCCAAAGGGCAAAGGTCTCCAGACCCAGATCGCGGGCGGCGCGCATCTCATTCAACAGCGTGACGCCGTCAAGAAACCAGACCCTGTGCTGCTGGTTGTTGTCCTCGTCGATGTATTCGAAGTGGGGATTGAGCGACTTCTGATCGAGGTCCAGGTCGGCGCCGGCATCGGAAGCGCTCTGCCAGGCGTCGGAAACTGTAAGGTCCGTGGTATCGACAACCTGGGGTTGCGGATGCCAGCGGCCACGCCAACGACGCGGCCGGGGCGGAATCGCCATCGTCCAGTCGTAGCCATAGTTGCCCACGGCGCAGATGAGCTTCTGCTTGGGCACGATTTTCAACACACGGACCAGGTTGGCGACAAACCAGTCCTGGCTGGCGATGGGGCCCGGATTGCTGTCCACCTGGTGCTGATCGTAGTCCATCAGCACGATGCCGTCGGAGTTGGCGGCAACCTGTTTGAGTTCGGAAGCCGGCGCCGAGGCCGGCATGTTGACGTAGAGGCGCAGATTGCGCGGGTGCAGTTGTCCGTAAAGTTCCTGGATAAAGCTCAGATACGCCGCGGTATCGCTCGCCGGCAGGCTTTCCAGATCCAGCGAGATGCCGCGATAGGAATGAAACGCGGCCAGAAAACGAACGATCTGGCCGACGAGCGCCGCGCGTTGGCCGCTATTGGCGAGCATAGCGCCGACGCCTGTGTCCCAATCCTGCGTGTTGGGATTGAAGTTGTTCAGCACGGGGAAGATTTCGGTGTCTTCCTTGGCCTCCTGAATCACCCGCTTGACCTTGTTGTATCCGTCCGGATCAAGCACCGCGGTGCCGTTCACGATCGGATACTCCCGATGGCTGTCCTGGTCGATTCCCATCAGCGTGCCCGGCGTCGCGTCCACATGCAGCCATTCGGGAAAGAGCAGGTCGATCTGGTGGATGTGTTCCTTCAGCGAGGAATAGCTGGCGGCATCGTCCGGGGCATAGTAAGCTGCGCGCAAACCCTCGCCGGTGTTGAAGGGAATATCGGAGGGCTTGCGGGCGGTCTTGCGGTGCGTATGCGGCAGGCCCTTGACCCGGCGCAACAGGGGTGCGCGGTCCCGCAAGGCCTTGTAGTTGTGCTTGGGGACAGGCAGAAGCAACTCAGGCAGTTGCTGAATGCGCAACACGTTGAAGATGAAGATTCCCATCACCAGCGTGAGAGCGACAGCCGTGACGTCCAGGACGCGGCGCAGCCGCTTCCATCGTTTGCGCTGCGGATCGAAAAATATCTGCGTATTCGGCATGAACGGTTCGACAAAATCCTTTGAAAAAGTCCAAGGCAGCGCCAAAAGCGGAACTAAAATCGAAATTCAGTCTACGCTATACATTGAAATCGTATGGAAGCCGCTCCCGGGAGTCAATGGATGACAGGCAGCGGGCGCTCTGACCGCATGGCGGGCGCTCTGTCCGTTTCGCTGCCCCTGGCCGCCGGCCTGATGTTGCGGCTGTGCCTGTTCAAGCCGGTCTTTGACGTCACGGGGGATTCCCTGGTGTATGGCGACCTGGCGAAAAACCTGCTCCTCTGCGGCCGTTACGCCCTCACCAGACCCGGCGGTGAACTCCATTCCACGCTCATCCGCCTGCCCGGCTATCCGCTCTTCCTGGCGCTCTGCTTCCGGCTCTTCGGAATGGAAAACTACGCTTCGGCGGCCGTTGTCCAAATCGTACTTGATCTGGCCGGATGTTTCCTGCTGGCCGACTTTGCCGCTCACATCGCGCCCCCCGCGCTGAGCCGGCCAGCTGCCCGGGCGACGCTCTGGCTCAGCGCACTCTGCCCTTTTACCGCATCCTACGCCGTAATGCCGCTGAGCGAAACGCCTACGCTGTTCATGATTGCCCTGGCGCTCTGCTCGGCTGCGCGCTTTCGCGCGCGGCCTGGATGGGGGCCGGCGCTGGGATTCACCTTCGCGGTTTCTTCGGTGTCGCTGCTTCGTCCCGATGGTGCCCTGGTTGCCGTGGCGCTGGTTCCAGCGCTCCTGGCTGGATGGGAAGCGAAGCCCGGGCCCGACGGCGGCGGGTCCGCCGCGCGCGGCCGTCTGCTGCGCATGGCCGTGGTGTGCGCGCTGCTGGCGGCGGCGCCTTTTGCCGTCTGGACGGGGCGCAACTGGATGGTTTTTCACGTCTTTCAGCCTCTGGCGCCGCGCATGGCCAACGATCCAGCCGAGGAAACCTATCCCGGATGGGAGCGCTGGGTGAAGACCTGGTGTCTGGATTTCGTCTCGACCGATGAGATTTACTGGAATGTGCCGGGTCAACCTCTGGATCTTTCCGCACTGCCCGCGCGCGCCTTCGACTCTGCGAACCAGCACGCTGATACCGCTGCTCTGGCAGCCGCCTACAATGCCCACCAACAGTTGACCCCCACGCTCGACCGGCATTTCGGCAAACTGGCCGGGGAGCGCGTTGCCGCCCGCCCGCTCCGCTTTTACCTCTGGCTTCCGCTGGGACGCATGGTGGATATGTGGCTCCGTCCCCGCGTCGAAAACCTGCCCATCGACCTGGACTGGTGGGCCTACGCGAACCATCACGACGAAACCGTCTTCAGTTGGTTTTATGCCGGGCTGAACGCGCTTTATCTGCTGCTGGCGGCTGCCGGGCTCTGTCTGAGGCCGCATTTCTGGCCCTCCATGCTCGCCTACCTGCTGCTGCGCAGCGCCCTGCTGATGACCATCGCGGCTCCCGAGACTCGCTACACGCTGGAATGTTTTCCCATGATTTTCGTTCTCTCGGGCGTGGCGGCGGCAGCGATGCTGAACCGGTCAGCGGCCTTTGCAAAATGACGATCCCGATCGCATTCGCCGTCTGCAAGCCTCTCCGTGCCAAGCCTCTCCGCGGCAGGAAAAACCCGGGATCGCACCGAACCGGCCCACCCGCCACGCGGCGGGATCCAGCCTTCCGCGTTCAAGGCGGAAGCCCGGAACCGCTCCGTCAATGAACAACGTACTGGGTCTTGCTGTCGGTCTTGAAGGTGAACGCACCGGATGGCAGGGGCTGGTTGACCTTGATGTTGAAATAGACGCAGACCCGGTATTGGCCGGGGCCCTCGTCGAAGACCTGCTTGAGGCTCACGCCTCGCTGAGGATCAACCCAGATCGTCACCCTGGGCAGGTTCTTCCGCACGGCGGGATCCTTGGGCACCAGTTCCAGTTTCGCGGTTTTCACCCCCTCAAGCGTCTCCGATCCCAGGTAGGTGATCTCCCATTTCTGCTCGAGTTCCCTGCCGCTGGCGCCGAAGCCCAGCATCAGATAGCTTTGATATTTGCTGACCTGGGTGAGCGTCGTGACCTGGTCGATCAATTTTTCATAGAGCCGGAAGACGCCGCCCGAGTAGACATACATTTTGGGGACCGGCCTGCCGTCCACTTCGCGGATATGGGCCGCCATTTTGAAGCGGGAGCCCGAGCGCTCGTAATAGACCGTGCCTTTCTGCACTTCCTTGTCGTAAATCGGATCCGTCGTGATGGAATCGAACTCGAAGTCGGCGGACGTGGAACGGAAATTTCCGGCCGCTTCGTCCAACTGGCGCAGCACGCTGTCGCGGTCTTTTTGACCGGGAGAGACCGCGGCAGCGGCAAACGCCTTGAGCCCGGGGAGCAAAAGCAGCAGGATCGCCGTGCAAAAAACAAATTTCTTCGCGCAGTGCATAGGTTTCCTTTTTCTCGTTTCCGGCCCTTGCGGGACCGTTTCCGGCCGGCGCCCGAAATTCCACGCCGAAAAGTCTCTTCCTCTCACGGAAAAACCGGGGTTTCCCTCGCGAAAACCAGGGGGAAAAGCCGGCATCCGCTGCAAAACGGCCTGTTTCAGCGACGCACCCAGACCTTCCAGACCGGATCGCCCCTGTCATCCCTGGCCGTGATCCAGCCATCCACGGAG
Source organism: Occallatibacter sp. (assembly GCA_049976805.1). Taxonomy (GTDB): domain Bacteria; phylum Acidobacteriota; class Terriglobia; order Terriglobales; family Acidobacteriaceae; genus Telmatobacter. The sequence goes on from JBMFHN010000039.1 coordinate 12,013, forward strand.
ACCGCATCGCCGGTGACCGGCTCGATGGCCTTGCGCAGAGCCTTCCGCACCACGGCGTAAGAAGCCCGGGTATCGAGCGGCACCCCCACATCCTCGGCGCGGACGGTCAGGATGAATCCGTGGCCTCCGCTGCTGGAGACCTGGATGGGGTGGCGCGGGCCGCCCGCGTTGGACGGCTTGTCCCCGTAGTTCCACAGGTGCGGCGTAATGAAAATAAACGCCAGAATCAGCGTGACCATGACGTCGTAGTGAACGCTGCCGCGCGGGTAGGTCCAGTAAAAATAGCTCTTCAGAATCTTCTTCATGGTTCCTTTGCCCGGGCATCCGCCGCGGTGATCCGCTCCCGTCCGCCCATGTAGGGGCGCAGCGCCTCGGGAATCAGGACCGAGCCGTCAGCCTGCTGGTAATTTTCGACGATCGCCAGCCAGGTGCGCCCCACGGCCAGTCCGCTGCCATTCAATGTATGGACGAACTCGATCTTTCCCTTGGCTCCCGCGCCACCCTGCCGGAAGCGGATGTTGGCCCGCCGCGCCTGAAAGGCATCGAAGTTCGAACAGGAGCTGATCTCCCGATAAAGCTGCTGACCAGGAAGCCAGACCTCCAGATCGTAGGTCTTGGCCGATGAGAAGCCGGTGTCGCCCGTCGACAGCAGCACGCGGCGATAGGGCAGCCGGAGCGCCTCCAGAATCTCTTCGGCATCGCGGGTCAGCTTCTCGTGCTCCCGGTCGGATTCCTCGGGCCGGGTGAACTTGACCAGCTCGACCTTCTGAAACTGGTGCTGGCGGATGATGCCGCGCGTGTCCTTGCCCGCCGCCCCGGCCTCGGCGCGGAAGCAGGGCGTGTAGGCCGTCAGCGAAATCGGCAGTTGCGCCTCGTCCAGAATTTCATCGCGGTAAAGGTTCGTTACCGGAACCTCGGCGGTGGGGATCAACCAGTGATCGTTGTCCTTGAACTCGCCCCGTCCGACTGCCTGGGCGTCGGCATCCGAGCAACGGAACAGATCCTCGGCAAACTTTGGCAATTGTCCGGTGCCGAAAAGCGACTTCGAGTTCACCATGAACGGTGGCAGCACCTCGGTATAGCCGTGCTTTCCGGTGTGCATGTCCAGCATGAAACTGATCAGCGCCCGCTCGAGGCGCGCCCCCGCTCCCATATAGACGGCAAAGCGCGCCCCGCTCAGCTTGGCCGCGCGTTCGAGATCGAGAATGCCAAGCGATTCGCCCAGTTCCCAGTGCGGCTTGGGGTCAAAGTCGAAATCCCTTTTTTCGCCCCACTCCTTCATGGTCCTGTTGTCGGCCTCGGAGGCGCCCAGGGGAACTTCGTCGCGTGTCAGGTTGGGAATGCGCGAGAGCAACTGGCGCAGCCGGTCGTCCAGCATGGCCGCGGTGGAATCCAGTTCGTCCAGCTGCTCTTTGAGTGCGCGCGTCTCCTCGACCAGCGCCGACGCGTCCTGGCGGGCTTTTTTCAGCGCGCCCACCTGCTGGCTCAGTTCGTTGCGACGGGCCTTGAGCCGCTCGGCCGTGGTGATGGCCTCGCGCCGGCGCTGGTCCAGATCCCGAAAATCGCCCAGCAGCGACGCGGGATCGGTGCCGCGGGCGCGCAATTTCGCTTCCACAAGTTCCAGATTGCCGCGTACAAATCCTAAATCAAGCATCTTATTCCCAGTTTACCCGACCTGGCGGAAGATCCGCGGAATCCCATCCATGAAAACGCTAGGGGCTGACGGAGATGCTGATATTCGCGGTGCCGGCGTTGCCGGTTACGGCCAAAGCCGTCAGGCTGGTGGCATCGCCGGCCAGGGATAGAGGGGAAAAACTGACGCTCCCGTCCAGCGCCGAGGTCGCCGTGGCCATCTGCGTGGCCAGCAGCGCGGGTTGCGCGCAGCGGCCATGCGCGGGGCAGGCCGGGGCCCAGGCATAGAGCGCCTGATCGAGCGTGACCGTGGCGCCGGCCATGGGGTTGCCGTCCATATCCAGTACGCGCAGCACAATCTGGCCGGGGGTTCCGCCCACGGTCAGCGTCTGCACTGCGCCGGAGACGGCCTGGAGCGTGGCGTACTCGGGACGGGCGCCGTAAGCGGTATAGGTCACGCACTGGCTGGTGCCGTTCAGGCAGGCTTTGGCGGTCACCGTTTGCCCTTCGGCGAGCGGCCCCACGGTCAGCGCCTCGGCGGCGATTCCGCCACTGTTGGTCGTCGACGTGGAACTGCCCTGGATGGTGATGCCGCTGCCGCCGCTCTGCCAGATCACCGTCTGGCCGCTTGCCGGAACCCCGTTGTTCAGCGCCAGCGCCTGCGGCGTCCAGGTCACCGCTGCACCGGCGGCCAGCGAAAGCATGGACGTAAGCGAGGCCAATACCGGCGGCGTTCCGCCGACAAACTCCGTCTTCAGGCTGGAGCCGTTGGTCAGCGAAGCGGTCACGACCGACCATGCGGCACTGGTCGCCGTCACGTTCAGGCTGGCGCTGCCGTTGCCCGCGGCCGTCACCGTGCAGGTGGCCTGGCCGCAGGCGAGGGTGGCCGTTCCGCTCACCAGCGTATAGACGACCGAAACGCCGCCGGCCGGGCTCAGGTCGGCGCCCAGCGCGGTCACGGTGAACGGCTGGGGAACGCCGATGGGGACCGTTCCCGTTGGCGCGGTCACCAGCGTCAGCGCGTCGCCGGTGGCCGAGTCGTAGCTGATGCCGCCGGAGATGACAGCCGCCGCGTAGTAGGCGGGCAGGTCGTCCACCTCCACGTCCACCGAGCCGGTGACGCCGGAGGCGGCGGCCGGGGCGATGGCGGTGATCTCGGTGGGCGAGATGCTGGTGATCAGAGCCGGCTGGCCACCCACCAGCACCGTGTCCGTCGCGCGAAAGCCCATGCCCTGAATCAGGATTGGGCCGCCGGAAACCGGCAATCGCTGCGGCGTGACGGTGTCGGCATAAAGCACCCATCCCTGATAGGCATAATCGGGCCGTCCGTCCCCGCGCTGGTCGGTCACGCCCAGCCGCACCACGTCATCGCCCGAGGTGCTGACCTGAAGCGCGCTTTCGCCCGTGGCCGCGCCGCCCTCAAGCCCGCCGGTGAAGGCGACGGCCGCGGCGCCGGCCGTGTCAAAGGCATCCCAGATGCCCAGCGCCGGCATGGCCTTGGCATTGCTCGGCACGCCGTTTTCGTCGAGCGCCTGGGTCACCACCGTGAAGCTCCGCCCACCGCGCACGGGAAAGATGAACCAGTCGGTCTGTCCCACCTCGCTCAACCTTCCACTCCACATCCCGCCCACCGGGAGGGTGCGCGGAGCCGCCTCGCTTCCAATCGAGTCGTTGTAACCGCCCACGGCCGAATCATCCACGTTGACCGAGAGCGTCTGCGCGCTGCCGGCTGAAAGCGACGGCAAGGAAATCGCCGTCAAGGTTCCCGACGGCGCGGGCGATCCATCCCGGTAGGGACCGACCGTGCTGCCGAGGATGAAGTTGGGATTCACCGCCTCGAAGCTGACCTGGTAGCTGGCCGTGGTCACTCCCGGCGGCAGAGGAATGCCGCTTGCGTCGAAGAAACCCTGCTGGCCGGCATTCTCCGATCCCCACATCGTCAGCGGGTTGCCGTTCGAGTCCGTCCAGCCGGTCACCGGATTGCCGTGGTTGCCGTTGAACAGGACACCGGAGACGGCGGTCACCGTGTACGGGTAAAGCGGGTTGCCGTTTGCATCCAGCGGCTCGACCACCACGTTCACGCCCTGCATGCCCACCCCGGTCCGAAAGCTGATCGTCCCCTGAATGGAAATCGTTTGGGCCGCCGTGATCAGCTTGCCGGGAAAACTGGCCAGATTGGCGGCGGTGATGGGGTAAAGGCGGTTGAGCGCGGCAATGTCGTCCGGGCGCAGCGTGGCGGGGCTGGGAATGCAGGCGCCGCCCGCCGCGCCGCAGTCCCCGCTCGAGGGCTGCATCACCGGCCAGGCCTGCTCCTCGGCCGCCGCGTTTGCTCCGCCCAGGGTGGCGGCGTTCGAATACACCTGCGCATACCCCAGGCCGAGAATCCTTCCAAAGGCCCGCTCCAGCTCGAAGCTCATCATCTCCAGCAGGTTGGCGTTGGTGGCGCAGAGTCCATTCAATACGATCACGGCATGCGCGAAGGTGCCGTCCGAGTTGACATTGTCCATCCAGGCAAAGACGCCGTTGTTCTGGCAACTGGACTGCTCGGCGGTACCCGCGCCGTAGATTGCGTCAATTACCGAGCCGTCCTGGTCAAAGATCACGCCCACGGGAAAGCCGGTCGCCGAGGGAGCCACATCTGCCGGGGCCGTAATCGCGCCCAGCTGGTTGAGCTGCTCGTTGGTGACCGTGAAGCCCCCGCTGCCAACCGCGATGTTCGCCCCGCTGACGTCCTCGCTCAACTGCCCCTTGTCGGTCAGCGTCACCCCCGCCGTCGGAACCGCGCTCCAGAGAGCCGCCGCCGCATCCACCATCGCCGTCGCCTGCTGGTTCGAAACTGCGCTGTTCAGAGGCCCCTGGTCCACGTAGTAATTCAGTTGCCCATTGGCCCAGTGGACCGGTTCGCCCTCCACCCCGGCGTTGAAGTAAGAGGTTCCCGCCACATACGCGGGTCCGCCGGCCATCGCCACCTCCGGCGCAAGCGACAGAAGGAGACACAGGAATCGGACTGCCGCGCGGCGCGCACGGCGGAAGCCGGCTGCGGAGATCAAAAACATTCCAGGCATGCGCCAAGATTCGGGCCGAAGCCGCCGGACCGTCCTGGAATCCTTTGAAAACAATGGAGTCAGGCTTTCCGAGGGCCACGATCAATCTATTTATCGGCGCGGGAGCGCCGGAGCCTGAATCTTGAAGAAATCAGAAGGCTGAATGAATTTTCTCTTGAGTCTGTTGCGCGCGGGATTCTATGCCCGGCTACCGCTCGACCGGACTTTTCACGCCCGGCGGACCGGCCCCGAGGCAGCGCACTCCAAGCGCTGCCTCACCCGCCGGGGCTGCACCCGGCCGCGCGCAGCCCCCGGGATTTCCGAACGATCGAAGCAGCCCGGGAGGAAAACCGAGGGGATGAACAGCACCGTCCGCCTCCCCGGCTAAAACACACCGGCAACGCAAACTTCCGACGCGCGTGGACGCTCTTCCCGCACACCGCACTCAGCCAGCACGGCGGGCGAGAGCGTGAGCACCGGGCATTGCGCGTAAGCCAGCACCTTGTAAATCATCCCCGCGCGGCTGATGGCGGCAAAGTGAGAGGCGCCCTGCGCGCCCATCACGATGAGATTGGCGTGCTGGCTCCTGCCCTGGTAGAGCAGTTCCTCGGTTGGGTCGCCGATGACGGCCCGGGTTTGCAGCCGGATGCCGTTCCGCAGTTCGCTGGGAAGAAAAGAGCGAAGCTCCTCTTCCAACTGGCCCAAACTGCGGCCGGCCAGGATCTCCTCGCGTTCCTGATAGGGAACCACGTGCTGCAGGATCAGAACGGCCTTCTGCCGGAAGGCCAGTTCCCCGGCAAAGCGGGCGACCACGCGACTGGACTCCTGCACCGTCACCGGGCAAAGGATCGTGCGCGCGGAAAAATGGCGGTAGGCACTCTCGATCACGTAAGGACTGACGATGCTGACGGGAATGCGGGCGTTGCGCAACACCGTCTCGGCCACGGAACCCAGCAGCAACTTGCCGACAGGACCCGGCGAGTGGGTTCCCAGAATGGCACGATCGATTCTCCGCTCGCCGAGAAATGCCAGAATCTCGTCGGCGGCCAAGCCTTGGCGCACCACAATCTTGCAGTGAACGCCCAGGTTTTTCGCGCGTTCTGCCAGCGAGGCAAAGCACTGCTTCTCGGTGCGCGCTTGCGCGTAATCCTGCCGGGTGACGGCCGCATGCGAGGAGTGCATCGGAGG
>JBMFHN010000040.1:0-7505 GCA_049976805.1 Occallatibacter sp.
ACAGGGCCGCCTGAATTGGAATTCTCCGCACAGAGGACACGGAAAGTTCTGCTCGCGGGCAGCTTTTTCAAAGCGCCGTCATTTCCCTTGCCGGATGGGAATGCGCGCCCGGGAAAAAGCGACTTCGGCAAGGCTGCTGGCGAGACTTTCACCGATGGGAATGCGCGCCCGGGAAAAAAGGCTCTATTGTCCCGCCTCGCCGTCTGCGGACGATGAGGCCAGCGCGCGCGGCGGCGGCTGCTGCAACTGATCCGCCTCCCGCCCGCCCCACAGCGCGGGGGCGTAGCTGGTGTAGACGTTGATGTGGAAGCAGGCCTGCTCGAACTCTTCCTCCACGTCAATTTTGCCCTCGTTTTGAAGCTGCAGCAGCTCGATGCGCATCCAGGCGATCTCCCGCAGCGACATCCCGTGCTTGGCGATGTCGATGGTGGCCCCGCTCAGATGCGGGCTGGCGATCTCGCCCTCGGCCGGCGCGGCATTGCCGTTGATTCTTTGCAGTCGCAACTGGTAGGCCACGGTGCGCACCGCCGAAGTCACCTCCAGCGGGCGGGGAAACAATGCTGCATGGGCGCGCGCCAGGTCGGCGAGAAAACGCGCCGTCCACGGCCGGCAGTAGCGCCGGTTGGCCGACAGGCCGGGATTCACCACGAGCGCGGCCGAAACCGGAATCGGAACCAGCATGCCGTGGGCAATGCGGTCCTCCAGATCCGCCTCGTCCTCGATCCGTTCCAAGCCTTCAGCGTCGTTGCGTTCGTTCTGCCGCTCCAGCGAGGCCAGGCTGCCGCGCAGCGGGGGCGGCATCACAAACCGCCCCTGCGGTTCGAAGGAAACCGCTTCTTCCACTGCGGGACGGACCGGCCTGCCGCGCCGGCGGAGACGAACATACGCTCGGGCTTCCAGGTTGCGGCGCAAGCGCCGGGCGCGATGGAGCCGTGCAACCCGCGCAGAACCGTCCGCTGGGCCGCGACGCGCACGCCGCCCGACTGGCCGGGCCGCGGCGCGCCTGCGCACAGCCGTTTCCTGCACCCTGCGGCGGGATGAAGACCGCCGCGCGGCGCGGCTCCGCGGCGTGGCCTCTGGACGGCTGCCGGCGGTTTCGCGCCGGGCCGCTGCGCTCTGCCGATGCCTTGCTCTCCTTGAAGAGGCGGCCGCCGCCGCCCGATGCCGGGCGGAGGTCGAATGAGTCACAACTTCCCTCTGTGACCGGGTCGAGGCCACTGCGGGGCTGCTGGCCGCGCTCGCCAGAAGCGCAGACAACAGAAGTACCATCCATGCGATCCGCCCCATGAAGAAGTGGCGGAGATTCCAGAGCAGTTTCAGTGTAGCTCCGCGCGGCCCGTTCTTCGAGTAACTGAAAGGGTGCGCCCTGAATCCATTCCCGGCGCGGTGGGAGGGCACCGGTGGCATGGCCGGCTTCATCTCTGTGTGCCGGCTCATGCGGGCCGCTCCGCCGGGCTCGATCCCTGCCTTCGCTCGTGTTCCTCGCGGATGGCGGTCTTCGGCGCACTCTCCGGGCTGTCGCCGGCCAGGCGGGGCCGCCGGCAAAAGTTCATCTTTCATCCATTCCGGCGCTAAACAGGCAGGCACGCCGGGAACAGGCACAATCCGGACCCCGCCGCGCGGATCCGGGCACATGGTCAGTCTCATGGTTTCTCAATCACTGCAACAGCATCGGCTCATCGTGGTTGTTGCCGTTCAGCTCCTCGGGAGGAATAATGACGGCGGCGGCCACCTTGTCGTCGGGTTCCAGGTTCAGCAGACGCACACCCTGCGTGGCCCGTCCGGCGGCGCGAATCTGCTTGGTGTCGATGCGGATGATCTTGCCGAACTGGCTGATGACCATCAGTTCGCTGGTTTCGTCCACCAGTTGAATGGTATTGACGCGGCCGATGCGCGGGGTGACGGCCATGTTCTTGACGCCCTTGCCGCCGCGCGACTGCAGCCGGTATTCCTCGACATTGGTGCGTTTGCCGAAGCCGTTTTCCGTGACTGCCAGAATGCGGTAGGCGCCCGGCTCGTGTTCCTTGGGTGTGATGGCGAGGCCCACCACGTAATCGTTCTTGGCCAGATCGATGCCGCGCACGCCGCAGGCCGGCCGGCCCATCGAGCGCACATCGTTTTCGTCGAAGCGGATGGCCATCCCGAGGTGCGTGGCCAGAAAGACAATCTGCGAGCCGTCGGTGATGCGCGCCGCCACCAGTTCGTCTTCCTTGTCGATGCCGATGGCGATGATGCCGCGTGCCATCACGTTACTGAAATCCTTGAGCGGCGTCTTCTTCACCGTGCCGTTGCGCGTCACGAAGAAGATGAACTTGCCCTCTTCCTCGAGGTCGCGCACGGGCAGAATGGCGCGCACGTTTTCCCCGGCCTGCAGGTTGAGCAGGCTCTGCATCGACTTGCCCTTGCCGGCCGCGCCCACGTCGGGAATCTCGTAGACCTTGAGCCAGTAGACACGGCCGGCGTTGGTGAAGCAGAGCAGGAAAGCATGGGTCGAGTCGACGATCAACTGCGCGACGAAATCCTCCTCGCGCGTCTTCATGCCCATGCGCCCGGTGCCGCCGCGGCGCTGCTGGCGATAGATGCTGATGGGCGTGCGCTTCAGGTAGCCCTGGTGCGAGACGGTGACCGCGACCTGCTCGTCGGCGATCAGGTCCTCGAGTTGCAGCTCGGCGCTCTCATCGACGATCTCGGTGCGCCGCGCGTCGCCGTACTTGTCGCGGACCTCTTCGAGTTCCTTGACGATGACCGCGCGCAGCCTGGCTTCCGAGGCCAGAATCGCCTCATACTCGGCGATGCGCTCGCGCACCTGCCTCAATTCGTTCAGCAGTTCGTCGATGGAGAGCTGCGTCAGGCGGTAGAGCTGCAACTCGAGGATGGCGTCGATCTGGCGCAGGGTCAGGCCTTTTTCCTCGTGCGGCAGCCGCTCGCGGTCCAGGTTGATGACAATCTCCCGGCCCTTGCTCCAGGCATAAAGGTTCTCGCGCGCATCGGCACGCGAGCCGGAGGCGCGGATGATGCGGATCACCGCGTCAAGATTGTCGAGCGCGATCTTCAATCCTTCGAGGACGTGCTCCCGCTCGCGCGCCTTGCGCAGCAGGAAGACCGTGCGCCGCTGCACCACGTCGATGCGATGATCGATGAAGGCCCGGATCGCCTGATCGAGCGGCAGCTCCCGCGGCTGCCCGTTCAGCACCGCGAGGAAGATCATCGAGAAGCTTTCCTGCATCTGGGTGTGCTTGTAGAGCTGGTTGAGCACGATCTCCGGCTGCGCGCCGCGCTTCAACTCGATGACGATGCGCATGCCGTCGCGATCGCTCTCGTCGCGCACGTCGCCGATGTCGTCCACGACTTTTTCGTTCACCAGTTCGGCAATGCGCTCGATCAGCCTGGATTTGTTCACCTGATAGGGGATTTCGGTGACAATGATCGCCTGCTTTTCCCGGGTCAGGCTTTCGAGCGCCGTTTTGGCGCGCATCAGGAAGCGGCCGCGCCCCGTCCGGTAGGCATCCGGAATGCCCGACTTGCCATAAAGGAAACCGCCGGTGGGAAAATCCGGCCCCTGCACGTGCCTCAGGACTTCGGCCAGCCCGGCCCGGGGATTCTGGGCCAGCTCGATGGCCGCGTTCACCACCTCCGTCAGGTTGTGCGGCGGAATGTTGGTCGCCATGCCCACCGCGATGCCGCTCGACCCGTTGACGATGAGATTGGGAATGCGCGTGGGCAGAACCGTCGGCTCCTGGGTGGACTCGTCGTAGTTGGGCGTGAAGTCCACGGTCTCCATCTCGATGTCGGCCAGCAGCTCGCCGGCCAGCCGCTCCATGCGGCACTCGGTGTAGCGCATGGCCGCCGGCGGGTCGCCGTCCACCGAGCCGAAGTTCCCCTGCCCGTCCACCAGCGGATAACGCAGTGAAAACGGCTGCGCCATGCGCACCAGCGTGTCATAGATGGCCGAGTCCCCGTGAGGATGATAAACACCCATCGTCTGGCCCACCACCTTGGCGCACTTGGTGTACTTCTTGTTATGTTCCAGCCCCATCTCGCTCATCGTGTAGAGCACACGCCGGTGCACGGGCTTCAGCCCGTCACGCGCATCCGGCAGCGCCCGGCCGATGATGACGCTCATCGAATAGTCGAGATAGGAGCGGCGCATCTCCTCTTCGATGTTGATGGAAATCTGGCTGCCGCCGTCCTGCGGCGGCAGGGGCGCACCAAGGGGAAGCAGGGGATTCTGATCGTTGGCCATAGGGATTTTCACGGCCCGCCGGAAGGCGGCGGAAAGTTCTGCTCGGAGCGAGCCGGACTTCGCGGGCTATGGTCTTATTTTACCCCTCGGAGGGGGATCCGACAAGATAAAAACGTGTAAACAAGTCTTTGTTTTTCATTATTTTACATCATCATTCAAGATCTCTTCCGGAAGCTTTCCGCGCCGCGGCCAAACTCCTCTTCCCGGCCTTCTTTTTTTGTTCTTGCGCCCGCCCCCGTTCTGGTTTGCCGCCGATATCCTCCGTCCCGTTCCCGCATCTTGCGCGGGAGCGTCTTGGCCATCTCCCGGAGCTTCCTGATCAGGGGAACATTCCCGGCAGACTCATCCCGCAGAGAACCGCCTGCAGCAGCACCAGGAGCGCGGTTGCGCCGAATGCCAGCCGACCATGCCGGCTTTCGCAGACGTCAGCGAAGACCCCGCCCAGAAATGTCAAGAGAAACGGCAGCGCCAACAGCCCCGCCGCCGGGCGCGGCGCCAGCAGGAGCAGCCCCGCCGCCGCCAGCAGAGGAACCGTGTTGCCGAAATAGCGCGAGCGGCGCATGGCCAGATAGAACCCCAGCGCGGCTGGCAAGGCCAGTGTCAACCCGGCGTTCGCGGGCGCCGAGAAGAGCCTCCAGGCAGGATCGAGCGAGATGCGCGGCAGCGTGATTGCCGGGCGGAGGAATGCGGCAAAAGCCCCGGGCGAGAAGCCGCACGCGGCAAAGATCGCACCGAGCGCTCCGGCCACGGCCAGCAGGAACACCAGCAGCGCCCGTTGTCTTCGCCCTTCGGCCACCCACAGCATGGCCAGCAGCCCTGCCGCCAAGGCCACCGGCAGCGCGGCCATCTGAGCGGCGGCCGCCACGGCGAAGCCGGCCATCAGCAGCAGGATGCGCGGGCGCCACCGCGCCGCCGGCCCCTGCAGGGCGTGAGCCACGCCAATCGCGGTGTAAACGCCGCCATAAATGCCCAGGCCGGCGAGCAGTTCCAGATTGCAGCGCGCCGCGGCCCCGAGCACCGGAAGCGAAAAGCAATAGAACGCCAGCGCCGCGTAGCCGCCCAGGTTGCCGTAGAGCCGCCGCGCCACCCACCACAGCGATCCTCCCAGCAGGCAGCCGGCGCCGAGAAACGCCAGCGACGGCCAGGCTGAAACCTGCGCGGTCCGGTGTGCTGCAAACCACGATTCCTCGAGGAGAAAAAGCGCCAGCAGTCCCGCCGCGATGCGCTGCGGCAGGTGGAAACGAAAACGGCGAAGAACTCCAAACCGGTGGATGCTCGCGCCCGGCTGATGGCCTTTGCTGGCTGCCATCAAGGACCGGAGAGCATGCATCCCGGCGGCGCGCTCCGCGTGCCGGAAACTTCCGCCGCTTTGGCTGTCCGGATCGCCTTGCTGCATCAACCGCCCATCCTACTCCCCGCCCAACTCGCGCAGGATCGCCACCGAGGACGAAGCGCCGATGCGGTTGGCTCCGGCTTCGAGCAGCGCCCTCACGTCGGCCACCGTGCGGATGCCGCCCGAAGCCTTCACGCCGCAGCGGCCGCCGGCCACGCCGCGCATCAGCGCCACGTCGGCCGGTGTGGCCCCGCCCGCGGTAAAGCCTGTCGAGGACTTGATGAAGTCCGCGCCGGCCTGGATGGAGATTTCCGCCCCGCGCAGTTTCTCTTCAACACTCAGCAAGGACGTCTCCAGGATCACCTTCAGCAGCGTTCCCTGATGGTGCGCCACCGTGGCCACGGTACGGATGGTGTGCTCGACGGCCTGATAGTTGCCGCTCTTCAGGCGTCCGATCGGGATCACCATATCCAGTTCGCGCGCGCCCAGCCGGATCAGCGCCGATGCCTCGTGGCAGATTGTGGAAACCAGAGAGGCTCCCAGTGGAAAGTTGATCACCGCGCCTACCGGGATGCCGCTGCCAGAGAGCACTCCGACGGCCGTCGAAACCCAGATCGGATTCACCATGACGCAGGCAAAGCGGTAGCGGATGGCCTCGTCGCACAGATTTTCGATCTGAGTGCGGGTGGCCTCGGCCTTCAGCAGTGTGTGGTCGATCACGGCGGCCAGCGATTGCCCGTCGGCCAGCGCCGCCGCGGCGAAGGCCGCGGCGTCAAAGCTGCCATGATCAAATTCCAGATTCATGTCCTCGATGGGGGGGGTCGCAGTCATGAAAAGAAACTCCTCGCCGGTTCCGTACGCTCCCCGAGGGATGCTGACCGGCACCGTGCCGCTGTTGAGTATAGTGTCCGCGCCGAGCGCACGGCAAAGCCGCATTGCCGCGGCGACGGATGATGGAAGCCCGAAATGGGCCGCCTGCATTCCATTCCGGAAAGACGCGCCCGGCAGCGCCTTCACTCCGGATGCTCGGGCGTCATCCGGTAGATGTCGGGCAGGTTGCGATAGCGCTCGGCGTAATCCATTCCGTAGCCAACGACAAAAAAATTGGGAATGGAAAAACCCACGTAATCGGCCTCGATCTTTTCCAGCCGGCGCGACGGTTTGTCGAGCAGCGTGACAATGCGCAGAGTCTTCGGATGCTGCTGCTCGAAGAGCTTGCGCAGATAACTCAGCGTCAGCCCGGTATCCAGAATATCCTCGACCAGCAGCACGTTCTTGCCCTCGATGGGCTCGTCGAGATCCTTGATCAGCTTGACCGCGCCGGAAGAGCGCTGCCGCTTGCCATAACTCGATGTCGCCACGAAGTCAAAGGTTGCGTCCGCCTCGATGGCCCGCGCCAGATCGGCCAGAAATGGAGCGGCGCCCTTCAGCACCCCCACCATGACCAGCTTTTCGCCTTTCATGTCATGGGTGATTTGAGAGCCCAGTTCGGCGACGCGCTCGGCAATCTGCCGGCGGGTGTAGAGAATCTCAAGATTCCTGCAGCGAATGGCGTCCATGCATCCAGTATCGCCCCAGCCTCGGACCGGGGCGCAAGCCCTTCCATGTTCAAGCCGCAGCCGGATGGCTGCAAGGCCCGCCGCGACAGCTTTTTCCTCACGCTCGCGTCTATACTGAAGAAGCGATGATTCCCTATCTTCACCTCGGACCGCTCACCGTTCCCATCTTCGGGTTGATGCTCTGGCTGGCGGCCGTTGTGTCCGCTTTGATTCTGGACCGTGCCTTTCATCGCGCGCACGTTTCGGCCGACGCCGTCGGCATGGTGGCCATCGCTGTTCTGGCCGGAATCGTCGGCGCCAAGCTGTGGCACGTTCTCGACACCCCCAGCGAATTCCAGCAGATGGGCTGGCGCGTGCTGTGGGATTCGGC
>JBMFHN010000040.1:7515-17863 GCA_049976805.1 Occallatibacter sp.
CCTGGTTCGGCGGCCTGCTCTTCGGCATCACCGCGCTCGTTGTGCAGGGCCGGCGGGCGGGTATCGGGGCCTTGCGCACGCTCGATCTGGCGGCCCCCTCGGCGGCCATCGGTTACGGCATGGGCCGCATCGGCTGCTTTCTCTCCGGCGACGGCGACTATGGCATCGCCATCCATCCGGTGCACCTCCTGGGCTGGACCTTTCACCCCTGGGGCATGAGCTTCCCCCACGGCCTCGACCCGGTCTTCGTTCCCGTTTACCCAACCCCGCTCTACGAGCTGGCCGGCGGTCTCGCGATCGGCGGCTGGCTGTGGTGGCGGCTGGGAAAATCCCACCGCACCGGTGCGATTCTCGGTCAGTACCTGCTGCTGAGCGGCACGGCCCGCTTCCTGGTCGAGTTCATCCGCCGCAATCCCAGGGTGCTCTGGGGAATGTCGAACGCGCAACTGGCCGCTGCGGGGTCTGTAATCGTTGGCACCGCGATGATCGCGTGGACGGTCAGACGCCCCCTCGCCGCGCCCGACAAGACCCGCGGAACCGTCAAGAACATGGCGTAGAACTGTTCCCCAGCGATGGACCATGAATCCTGTGCGCCTGGCAGCGGCAAGTGGCTTTTTCCTGGCTCCGTTGCTGCTTCCCGCTGCCACCGCCGCCGGCCAGGCCCTGCGATTGGAAGTGACGGAGCACGCCGACGTTCACCACGAGTTCACCGGAACCGCCAAATCCCATGGCGTAACGATCACCAATCCGACCGATCGCGCCGCGAGCATCGAACGGGGAATCCTGATCGAGAAGAGAACGCCCCAGGGATGGACGCAGCAGGCGGGCATTCAGGCCGTGGCCGAATGCAGGGATTCCGATTTCAGATACAACTGGAAGGCACCGGTTCGTCTCAAGGCTCATAGCTCGCTGGCCGTTTTCCCGTGGGACGGATTCCTGTGTGGAGGGCAATGCCCGGCCTCGTGCCTTCAGAACGGAAGGGTCCAGCCGGGCATACATCGCTTTGTTGTGGCGATCGTTCCGGGCGGCAAGAAGATTGCGAGTCCTCCATTTGCGATGGCGCGGCATGGTCCTATCTGGCGGACAATTCCGAGAGCGATTCACAACCCGGCAGGGACTCACTTCGCTCGAATCCGCTACAGTCGCTGGATGAACGCCTGCGCTTCCTTGAGTTGCGGAAACAGCGCCTCGTCGGCCTTGAACTCCCGGGAGTGCACCGAGCGGCGCAGGCCGCGCATCTTCACCGGGTGCTTCAGGTGCAGCATCTCGTGATAGAGCAGGTATTCGATGGCATAGCGCGGGCTTGAAGGCCGGTCGAAGACGCGGCTGACGACGATGGTGTTGTGGGCGGCGTCGTAGTGGCCCAGCGAGCGCTTGGCCACACCCTCGCTCCAGGTCAGTTCGGGCCGGCCCAGCAGGCCGCCGAAGAAGCGCGCGTTGAGCGAGTCGAAAACTTCCTCAAGGTTGTAAAAGCGCCCTTCGGGGCCGAAGAATCGCTTCGAGCCGCGAACGCCGCGGATCAGCTCCATCTGCCGCGTGACCGGAGTGCTGTAGACAAAACGCTTGTAGCGCAATTCATGCGCGGCATCGACGGGCTTCTTGTAGAGCTTGGCCAGCAGGATGTGGGCGATGGCGCGAACGACCGGTTCCGGAGCGCCTTCGAGAAGGTCGGAGAGGCTGACCAGAATCCGGCCTTCGCGCAGGCGAATCCGCGTATTCAGCGAAGTAAACCGCCGGAAGGAGACCACGATGGGCGGCATCGGCGCGCGGGGACGCAACGCCCGGTACTCTTCCTCAAAGATGGAAACGAAATCAACAGCCACCAAGATGGAGAGTAGCACATTGGGAAAGCGGAACGAGGAAGCGCCGGCGCGGGAAACCGGCTCCGGGCGGCGGCGTTTGCACTCGCCGCGCATGAGCGAGCCTTGAACTGGTTCCATAAATGGCGTTTTGAAGGGGCACGGCTTGAGCCGTGCCGTAGAAGCCGTATCAACATTGGGGCTTTAGCCCCTGAGGAAAGTTCTTTGGGCAGGCTGCGGTATGTATGCAACCAGTCCTTGCCGCGTCCGCTGCTCTTTCGGCCGAAAATGCCGCCGCCCGACACGCCCCGGCGTCTCCGTACCCGGTTTTAGCCACGCTTCAGCTGCGGATTCCAGCCAGAAGTGTCTCGATCTCCGCCTTTTGGGCCGCTGCCAAGGGCAGCAGAGGCGCGCGCACACGGCCCCCGTAGTAGCCGTTGAAGTCGCAGGCGTGCTTCACGCCCGCGATCCCCAGTTCGCCGACGATACGCCGGTTGACGGCGCGCAGGCGCTCCTGCTTTTCCCGCGCCAACTGCAGGTCGTGATCCTTCCAGGCCAGGTAGATCTCCTGACAGGCCTCGGGCGCACAGGAAGCCAAGGCAAGAATTCCCCCGGAGGCTCCGGCTTCGAGCGCCTCCAGCAGGGTTCCGGCCGAACCGTTCAGCACCTGAAAACCCACCTCCCTGGTGCGCGTCTTCAGGGGCGTGGCAGCCGGAGCCGCGGCTGCGCCCCCGGCCAGATCCCCGGCAGAGACAAAGCCTCCGTCCCCGGCCTTTGGCCGGAGCATCCGTCCGGTTACCGCCTCGAAGACCGGCGTCACGGTCACGGTGCGCCGCGGCGCCGCGCCCGTCCGTTCGACCAGATCGCGCACCCGCTCGACGCTGCCGCTCGACTCCTTGATACCGAAGATGTTCGGATGCCGCGCCAGCTCGGCCGCCAGCTCAACGGGCAGGTTGTAAGGCGCGCACTGGGGAATGTTGTAAAGCAGGACCGGAAGGGGCGATCGATCGGCCACACAGCGGAAATAGTGCAGCACGGCCGCCTCACTCATCTGGCCGGCATAATAGGTCGGGGTGCGCGCCAGCACCGCGTCGTAGCCGGCTCTGGCAGCTGTTTCGGCCAGCGCCACCGTCGCCCGCACACTTTCGCGCGAAACGCCGGCAATGAGCACCTTTTCAGGAGCCGCGGCCCCGGCGGCAACACGCAGCACCTCGTGCGACTCCGCATCGTCCAGCTCAACCGCCTCGCCCGTGGAACCGAGAACCACCATGCCGGCAAGCTGGGTACGCGAATACCGGGCCATGTTGGCCTCGAGCTTGCGGAGATAGACCCGTTCATCGGGATAAAACGGGGTGGAAACAGCGGCAAAAATTCCTTCAAGCAGCATGGCTTTATTGTAGAGGTTCGGCGCCGCGCTCACTCTCATCCGGAAGTCTTTCCATGCGGAAAATCCGTTGCTAGAACCCGTGCGCATGCAGGTAGAAGACTCCCGCCGAGGCCAGCAGGCAGTAGATGCCGAACCAGTACCAGCGCCCATTTTCAAGCCAGCTGCTCAGCCACTCGAGAGCCAGCAATCCGGCAAGGAAAGAGAAGACCATGCCCAGCACGCTCGACCAGAGCGCGGCATGAAGGTGAATCGGCGTTTCGGTTCCCGAGGCCGTATGCGCAGCCTGCAGCAGGCGCATCAATTCGCGGATCACCACCGGCGGCGTCAGCACCACGGCCAGGGCGAAGCTGAAGCGTTCGGCGGCCTCCTTGGTTGAGCCGGTCAGCATCCCCGCGGAGATCGTCGAGCCGGAGCGCGAAAATCCGCGAAAGGGCAGCGCCAGCCCCTGCACCAGCCCCATCCAGCCGGCCTGGCCCATGGTCACGAGTCTCTCGGCAAGCCGGGGCGCGAGGAATATGCTGTCTCTTCTCTGCAGCCGCTCCGCCAGCCCGGCGGCGAGAATCAGCAGCCCGGCCGCCGCCAGCGCGGGTGCAATCAGCTCCAAATGGCTGAACAGCATCTCGATCTGGGCCTTCGGGGCACCGCGAAAGTACGTCTTCTCGATCAGGACCTTGAGCGCCTCGCCGACGATGGCCGTCAGCAGCGTGGCCCAGAACAACAGCACAGCAAAGCGTTTGAAGACCGCCATGCCTGAAAAGTAGGTTTCCTTCCAGGTCTTCCAGAAATAAACGATCACGGCGAACATGGTGCCGGTGTGCAGCATGACCAGCAGCAGGGTCATCTGCGGCGAAGACGGATCCATCCCCATCAGCTTCTCAGCCACCACCACATGCGCAGAACTGGAAACCGGCAACAGCTCCGCGAACCCCTGGACAATCGCCAGGGCAATCACTTTCAGAATCGGCATAGGTCCAGTGTACCGGGCCGCTCCCGCCGGGCTCTGGCGGCCCCGTTCATCTCCTCCGCTCGCCGCCTCATGCGGTCATCTCCGCGTGCAGGCTCTGCAGCGCGTACACCGTCGTCTGGCGGTTTTGCATGGCGGCGATGCCCTCGGCGGCGGCCTCGGCGGCGGCGAGGGTGGTGATGGTGGGAACGCGCGCCACAACCGCCGCCCGGCGAATGGCCTTCTCGTCGAAAAAGGTATCCTGGCCGCGCGGCGTGTTGACGATGAGTTGAATGCGGTCGCCCTTGATCAGGTCCACGATGTTGGGGCGGCCTTCCTTGACCTTGAAAACCCGCTCGACCGCAAGCCCGGCCCGCTCCAGCACGTTGGCTGTGCCTTCGGTGGCAACAATCTTGAAGCCCAGATGAACGTAACGGCGGGCAAGCTCGGCGGCGGCCGGCTTGTCCGGATCGCTGACGCTGAAGAAGACCGTGCCGCCGGCCGGCAGGGCCTGCCCGGCGGAAAGCTGCGCCTTGGCGAAGGCCTCGCCAAAGGTCGCGGCCACGCCCATCACCTCGCCCGTGGAGCGCATCTCCGGGCCGAGCACGGTGTCGACGCCGGCGAATTTATTCCACGGGAAGACCGGCGATTTTACGTAAAAATACGTGCCGGTTTCAAGATCCCTGCCGGAGGCCAACTGCGCCGGCAGCAGTTCGGCGAGGGTGCGGCCGGTCATCAGCCGCGCCGCCACCTTGGCCAGCGGAATGCCGGTGGCCTTCGAGACGTAGGGAACAGTACGCGAGGCGCGCGGATTCACCTCGATCACATACACGCGATCCTGTCCATCGCCATCGCGCTGAATGGCGAATTGCAGATTCACCAGACCGACGACCTTGAGCGCCATCGCCAGCTTGCGCGAGTAGGCGCGCAGCACGTCGAGCGTCTCGGCGCGAATATCCACGGCAGGCAGCACGCAGGAGGAATCGCCCGAGTGAATGCCGGCCTCTTCGATGTGCTGCATGATGCCGGCAATGATCACGTCCCGCGAGTCGCAAAGCGCATCCACGTCCACCTCGACTGCGTTTTCGAGAAAGTGATCGATCAGCACCGGCCGCTCCTGGGAGTATTCGACCGCCTCGCGCATGTAGCGGGCCACGGCCTCGGCGTCGTAGGCGATCACCATGGCGCGGCCGCCCAGCACGTAGCTGGGCCGGACGAGAACCGGGTAGCCGATGCGCCCGGCCACGGCCAGAGCCTCTTCCACGCTGGTCGCCGTGCCGCCGGCCGGCTGCGGAATCTCCAGCTCATCGAGCAGCTTGCCAAAGCGCTTCCGGTCCTCAGCCAGATCAATCGACTCCGGCGAGGTCCCGATGATGGGCACGCCGGCTGCGCGCAGCCGCCCGGCCAGGTTCAGCGGCGTCTGTCCGCCGAACTGCACAATCATGCCGATCTCCGCGCCCGACTGCGCCTCGTGGTTATAGATGGCCAGCACATCCTCAAGCACCAGCGGCTCAAAGTAGAGCCGGTCGCTGGTGTCGTAATCGGTCGAGACGGTCTCCGGATTGCAGTTCACCATGATCGTCTCGTAGCCGTCGTCCTTGAGCGCGAAGGCAGCGTGGCAGCAGCAGTAATCGAACTCGATACCCTGGCCAATGCGGTTCGGCCCCGAACCGAGAATGATGATCTTCCGCATGGCGCTTGGCGCCGCCTCGTCCTCCTCGTCATAGGTCGAGTAGAGATAGGGAGTCATCGACTCAAACTCGGCCGCGCATGTATCCACCAGCTTGAAGACCGGCTTGACGCCCTGCGCCTCGCGCAGCTCCCTTACCTGCCTTGTGCCGTCGTGACCCTCCAGCCTCCACTCCGCGGCGATGCGCTCGTCGCTCAGGCCGACGCGCTTGAGCCGCGTCATCTGCTCCGCTCCGATCTCTTCCGGACGGGTTTGCGCAATGCTCATCTGCGCCATCGTGATCTCGCGCATCTGGTGCAGGAACCAGGGATCGATGCCGGTCAGCCGCGCCACCTCGCGCACCGTCAGGCCGCGCTCGAAGGCGTAGCGGATGTAACCGAGCCGCTCCGGACGCGGCGTCACCAGCATCTGCGTCAGCCGGCGCGGCTCCAGAATCTCCGCCCCGGTCCGCTTGCCGGTTTCGAGCGCCCGCCAGGCCTTCATCAGCGCCTCCTTGAAGGTGCGCCCGATGGCCATCACCTCGCCCACCGACTTCATCTGCGGACCCAGCGTCTCGTCCGAGCCGGGAAACTTTTCAAATTGCCACTTGGGAATTTTCACGACGACGTAATCGATGGTGGGCTCAAAGCAGGCCGGTGTCTTGCGCGTGATGTCGTTGGGAATCTCATCGAGCGTGTAGCCCACGGCCAGCTTGGCGGCGATTTTGGCGATGGGAAAACCGGTTGCCTTCGAGGCCAGCGCCGAGGAGCGCGAGACGCGCGGGTTCATCTCGATCACCGTCATGCGGCCGTCCTGCGGGTTGACGGCAAACTGGACGTTGGAGCCGCCGGTCTCGACGCCGATCTCCCGCATCACGGCGATGGCGGCGTCGCGCATCTTCTGATATTCGCGGTCGGTGAGCGTCTGCGCCGGAGCCACGGTGATCGAGTCGCCGGTGTGCACGCCCATGGGATCGAAGTTTTCGATCGAGCAGATGATGATGACATTGTCGGCCAGGTCGCGCATCACCTCTAGCTCATACTCTTTCCAGCCGAGCACGCTCTCTTCAATCAGGCACTCATGCACGGGCGAAAGATCGAGGCCGCGGGCGAGGATCTCCATCAGCTCTTCGCGGTTGTAGGCGATGCCGCCGCCGGTGCCGCCGAGCGTAAAACTGGGGCGGATGAGCACGGGAAAACCGAGCTTCGAGGCAAACTCCAGACCGTCGCGCAGGTTGTTCACCAGCGCGGATTTCGAGACGTCGAGGCCGATGCGCAGCATGGCGTCCTTGAAGAGCAGCCGGTCCTCGGCCTTCTTGATGGCTTCGAGCTTGGCGCCGATCAACTCGACGTCGTACCTGTCGAGAATCCCCGCGTCGGCCAGATCGACGGCCAGGTTCAGCGCCGTCTGTCCGCCGACGGTGGGCAGCAGCGCGAACTTTCCCGCGCCGGAGCGCGCCGCGAGCATCTCGGCCTCGATGCGGATGATCTCCTCAACATATTCCCGAGTCAGCGGCTCGATGTAGGTGCGGTCGGCCAGCTCCGGATCGGTCATGATGGTGGCCGGGTTGGAGTTGACCAGCACGACTTCGTAGCCCTCCTGTTTGAGAGCCTTGCAGGCCTGCGTGCCGGAATAATCGAACTCCGCCGACTGGCCGATCACAATCGGTCCCGAGCCGATTACCAGGATCTTCTGTATGTCATTTCTGCGTGGCATTTTTCGTCGATTCCCTAAATCATTCTGGTACCATTGCTGTTGCTTTTGCTTTGAAGGAGCACGGCTTCAGCCGTACCGCATATCGTTCCAAAAATTGCCTGGAGCTAAAGCCCCGCCTTTATTTCCATCCTTGCGGCACGAATGAAGCCGTGCCCCTTCAAAGCCGTGTCTTGCTTATGCCGTTGGCGCAGATTCGCCGCGCTCTTTCACAACTACGCATGTACCGGCCGTGAAGGCCGAACGAATCCTATCCATGCCGGCTCAAAAAACAGCGGAGCCTGAGCTCCGCCATCTTTTCCGAATCCTTTGAATGTGAACCAGGAAAAATCATCCCTTCCACTCCTCCATCATCTTGCGGAAGTCGCGGAAAAGGTAGTTGGAATCATGCGGGCCGGGAGCGGCCTCGGGGTGGTACTGGACGCTGAACAGCGGCAGCGTGCGGTGGCGCAGGCCCTCGAGGGTCTGGTCGTTCAGGTCCACGTGGGTCAGATCCACTTCGTTGGCGTTGATCGAATCCGGATCGACGGCGAAGTTGTGGTTGTGGGCCGTGATCTCCACCTTGCCGGTGACGGTGTTCTGCACCGGGTGGTTGCCGCCGTGGTGGCCGAACTTCAGCTTGTACGTCCGGCCTCCGAGAGCCAGCCCGGTCAGTTGATGCCCCAGGCAGATGCCGAAGATCGGCACCCGGCCCATCATCTGGCGGATGGACCGGACGGCGTAATCGACCGGCTCGGGATCGCCCGGGCCATTCGAGAGAAAGACGCCGTCGGGCTTGAGCGCGAGCACGTCCTCAGCCCGGGTCTCGGCCGGAACCACCGTCACCCGGCATCCCTCGCGCACCAGCATGCGCAGGATGTTCAGCTTGATGCCAAAGTCATAGGCCACCACGTGCAGATTCGCGTCTTCCCGCCTTTGCCAGGGCGAATCATCCTTCCATGCGCCGGACTTCGTCCGCACCGCCCCGGAAGCGGCGCGCCTGGCGTCCTCTCTGACAAGGAAGCCCTCCGGCAGCAGCGGATCGCCCGTCTGGCTGCGGCTGTCCGTCTCGTCAAATGTATAGATTGACGGGGTCGAGACCACGCGTGCCAGATCGGTCCCGTCCATCTTGCGAATGCTTCGGGCCCGCTCGACGAGCGTTTCCGGAGCGGCATTCCCGGTTGAAATCACGCCGCGCATCACGCCGTGGGTGCGCAGGTGGCGCACCAGGGCGCGGGTGTCGATCTCGGCCAGCACCGGAACCCGATAGCGCTCCATGTACTCGTCGGTTACCTGCTCGGAGCGCCAGTTCGAGCTTTGCGCCGAGAACTCGCGCACAATCAGCCCCTCGATATAGGGCTTGGCTGATTCGTTATCCGCCTGATTGGTGCCGTAGTTGCCGATCTGCGGGTTGGTCAGAACGACGATCTGACCGGCATAGGAAGGATCGGTCGCAATTTCCTGATAGCCGGTAAGGGAAGTATTGAAAACGACCTCGCCCCGGCATTCGCCAGGAGCGCCATAGCCTTGGCCACGGAAGATGCGCCCGTCTTCGAGCGCTAGAATTGCCTGCATTGCCTCTCCGAGGAGTGGATTCTGTTCATTTTAGCAGCTTGCTGGCAGACGCGAGATGAAAATTAAAGCCAGACCGACATTCTCCCGGCCAGCATCGTAACTTTCCCGTGTTGATCCGGTTCAGAGCCTCGCGCCGACGGGTTCCGGCTTGACCGGGGAAGGCCCTCACAAGCCTGATTCTTCCCGGTTGCGCCAGAGAATTTCTCAGCGGACCGGTCCCGCATCGCACTCCGGCCAATAAATGAAGACCGCTTTTCCGTAGATGAGCGAGCGCTTCACCGGACCGAAATCGCGGCTGTCGGAAGAAATCGAGCGGTGGTCTCCCATCATGAAATACTCGTGGGGAGGAATGACCATCTCCGCCATCGAACGGCTGTCGCGGTACTTCGCGGGAACGTAGCTTTCGGGCAGCGGCTTGCCGTTGAGCCAAACCACGCCATGGTCGATCCACAACCGGTCGCCAGGCAGGGCGACAACCCGCTTGATGTAGCTCACGGCCGGATCGCGAGGATAATGAAAGACGACCACATCGCCGCGATTGATGGCCGAGACGTGATAGACGAATTTATTGATGAAGAGCCGGTCGTTATTCTCCAGCCGCGGCAACATGCTGGTGCCTTCCACGCGCACGGGCTGATAGAGAAAGGTAATGATCAGCACCGAGACGGCGGCTGAAATGAAGATGTCGCGCAGCCACTGTCCCAGGTTGCCGGCCCGGACGTGCGACGCCGAAGCCGGCGGTTCAATGCCCGGCCCCGGAGCGGCCGCTTGCGAAGACTCAGAAAGTTTCGGGGGATGTGTCTCCATCTCTCCTTCTCGTCGAAAATCCGATGCTTGCCAGTCTTCTTCGACGCAAAAGCGCCACCAACGCTGCTGGCCGGAATCTCCATTTCGCGGGCGGGTTCAGGAAGCTGACGAAAATCCCTTTCCACGGGGCGATACCGCCTGCGGGCTGGTTGCGCGCCTGTCCCTAGTTTAATCTTTCGCCCGGTCGCGCGGCCAGCCGCGATCGAGGGCATGCGCCGGCGCAAGGCTTCACTACCCGGCTTCGCTCCCGCCGCGATACTCTTAAGCCAACGTGATTCGAGACGATGAACAACCCGCGGATGCCGCCAACGCCTCTCCGCAGGAAAAACCCGCGGCTGAGTTGACGCCCTTTCTGCGGCAGTGGGCGGCGGCCAAGCGCGAAAACCCCGATGCGCTGCTGTTCTTCCGCATGGGCGATTTCTACGAACTGTTCTACGACGACGCGGTGACGGTCAGCCGGGAGCTGCAACTGACGC
>JBMFHN010000041.1:0-17209 GCA_049976805.1 Occallatibacter sp.
GGCCGCTTCTTCGGCAGCGGGTGAAAGCGACTTCTTCGTGCCGGGCTTGCGGGTTTTTACCGCCTTGGACTGGGCGGGATGTTTTGCCTTGGATTTGGCGCCTTTCCGCTTTCCAGCGGCGGCCGTTTTCTGAACCTTTTCTGTTTTGCGAGGCATCTCCAACTCTCCTTGAGGCGCCATCGAAGCGCGATCAGATCAAGAATAAATGCATCTTCCGATCTTCGCGGCGGAACAGACGCAAATTCCCTCGCCGCGGCGCCTGATTTGCGAAAGATCCGGGCCAACCTGTCCTTCCCTCTTCCGGGCACGAAGGCCGCCAGACCAACCTGCGATTCAAGCTCTGCGGTCTGCCGCAAGCCCTCGCGGCAGCCGGTTTCATCTTTTGCGGCAAGTGTCCCCGTTCCGTTTGCTACCGCTGGCGGCGTGACTCGATCCGCGTTCCGGCCCGGATTGACGCTCTTTCGCGGGGTTCTCAGTCATTGCTTCCCGCAAGGCTCGCGCTTTCTCCGGGACCCATGGTTTCGAGCACACCGGCCGCGTTCAGCTTCATCGGTTCGGACAGGGAAAAGACCAGCACCGCGCCTGAACGCAGGCTGGCCTGCGGGTGACTGACCAGCAGGTGAGTGGTGATGACGCCGGCCCCAACCAGGCCGCCAGCCAGAGCGCCGACCGGGCCGCCCAGGTAGGCGCCGGCAATGGCGCCGCCGCCGACGGTTCCACCGTACTCGATGCTGTCACGTTTGAGGCGCGAGCCGGGCTGGACGGTTCCTTCCTCGCTCACCTCCGCGTGCGAGCCGGGAGTTGCCACCAGTTCGGCCATGAGCCGGCAGCGCCTGCCACCTGGCAGAACCAGCGTCTCCGGCCAGAGGCGGAGGATGCCGTGGCCACCCACATGGCCCGTGGAAACGTCCGTGACCTGGCCGACAATCTCCGCTCCCGCCGGAATGACAATCTGGTTACCGGAGAGCACGTCGGTGACGACACGGGCACGGAAGACCTGGCCTTTGACGCTGAACATGGTGGAAAGCGGGGAGAGAAGTTCGGTGCGGATGGGCGTGCCGGCCGGCAACACGCCGGGCGGCGGCGGCGGCAGATGAACGATATGGCCGTCAGGATCGGAGGCGTAGCTGCGCGGTACGAGAGCAGGCTGGGCCGCGGGCGCGGCGGCCTCGGGCGGGACGGAGACGATATCGCCGTCCGGATTCGCATAGGCGTTCGTGGATGCAGTGGCCGGAGGCGCCTGCGAAGGGAGCGATTGCGGCTGCGCCGGTTGCGAAGCCTGAACCGGAACACCGGCTGGCGGCTTGGCCTGGGGTGTGCGGCTGATGACAATGGTGTCATTCGGGGGAGGATTCGAGACTCCCTCGTAGGGGTTGGACTCGGTGGCCTCCTGCGCTCCCAGAGCGGCGGCGGCCAGCAAGAACAAAGCGCACACAAGAATCGGCCGATTCATTCCAATCTCCTTTACTCTCCCTTGCCAGGCGCGGGCAAGCATCTGCCTCCGGGTTGAAACCCCGGCGGAGCGAGGAAGCTGCACCGGGCAAAAGCTCCCGGAGCCAGGGCACCAGTTCACCCAACCCAAGGGTAGCGCGGAAAAGCAGCAGGTGAAAATCCAGATGGACGGAACAGGTGCCATCGACGACAAGAATCAACAAAGGCAACCCATCCGGATGAATGAGCAGTGGAAACGGCGCATCGCGCGCCCGTGTGGCAATTTTCCTTCCTGTGACCGCCATTACACCGCGCCCGGAATCTGGTTTGATAGAATCCTCGATGGATAGAAATCGCAATTTTCACGCCTTGGACGGGGAGAAATTGGCGAAAGAGCAGGAGCTTCTGAATACGATACAAAGCGCCACAGGATCCCCTCTTGCCGTAGATCGCCGTCCGCAACTGAATGACCGGCTGTACCACCGCATAGTGAGGAATGATATGACTGAGATTGTTGCCATCCGCGCCCGCGAGGTTCTGGACTCGCGCGGCAATCCGACCGTGGAAGCGGACGTCATTCTGGAAAGCGGCGCGTTGGGCCGCGCCATCGTGCCTTCGGGCGCTTCCACCGGCGAGCACGAGGCCGTGGAACTGCGTGACGGCGACAAGGCCTATTACGGCGGCAAGGGCGTTCTGCAGGCCGTGGCCAACGTGGAATCCGTCCTGGCGCCCGAACTGGAAGGCATGGACGCGGCCAACCAGCGACTGCTGGACCAGACGATGATTTCGCTCGATGGCACGCCGAACAAATCGAAACTGGGGGCGAACGCAATTCTGGCCGTCTCGATGGCAGCGGCGCGGGCCGTGGCGCAGACGCTGGAGGTTCCGCTCTACCGCTATCTGGGCGGGGTGAACGCCTCGGTGCTGCCCACGCCGATGCTGAACGTGCTCAACGGCGGAGCCCACGCCGACTCGAACGTGGACTTTCAGGAGTTCATGATCATGCCGGTGGGCGCGGAGCGCTTCGCCGAGGCGCTGCGCTGGGCCGCAGAAACCTTCCACGCGCTGAAAGGCGTGCTGAAGAAGAAGGGTTACAACACGGCCGTGGGCGACGAGGGCGGCTTTGCTCCCTCGCTGAAGTCCAACTCCGAGGCGGTGGAAGTGATCCTCGAGGCGATCGAGGCGGCCGGCTACAAGCCCGGCGAACAGATTGCCATCGCTCTCGATCCGGCCTCAAGCGAGTTTTACGATGCGGAAAAAGGCAAGTACATCTTCAAGAAGAGCGACAAGCGAGAGCTTTCGAGCGAGGAGATGGTGGCCTTCTATGACAGCTGGGTCCGCCAATACCCCATCGTTTCGCTCGAGGACGGACTGGCCGAGGACGACTGGGCCGGCTGGAAGTTGCTGACCGACAAGCTGGGCGGACGCATTCAACTGGTCGGCGATGACATCTTCGTCACCAACATCAAGCGGCTGCAGCGCGGAATCGAAGAAGGTGTAGCCAACTCGATTCTGATCAAGCTGAACCAGATCGGGACGGTGACCGAGACACTGGAGGCGATCGAACTGGGCAATCGTTACGGCTACACTTCGGTGATCTCGCACCGCTCGGGTGAAACCGAAGATACATTCATCGCCGATCTGGCCGTAGCGACAGGCGTGGGCCAGATCAAAACCGGCTCGTGCAGCCGCACCGACCGCATCGCGAAATATAATCAGCTGCTGCGGATCGAAGAAGAACTGGGATCGGGCGCGGTGTTTCTCGGCCTGGAAGGACTGAACTACAACGATTGAGGGCCGGCCGATCTCCCGAACCAAGCTGGGCATCCCCTCAGGCGGGGTGCCCAACGCAGGGAAGGATCGCAGATTCCGCCGGCTCTTCCTCGTTCACCTTCTTCTTTCACAAACTTCGCACCCAGAAAAGAGGGTATTGAAATGTACAAAGTCGTACTGCTTCGCCACGGAGAGAGCATCTGGAATAAAGAAAACCTGTTCACCGGCTGGACGGATGTCGACCTGTCAGAGAAGGGTCGGGAAGAGGCCAGACAGGCTGGCGTGATCCTGAAGGAACAGGGATATTCCTTCGATCTCGCCTTCACCTCGGTGCTGAAACGCGCCATCCGCACTCTGTGGATGGTGCAAGACGAGATGGACCTGATGTGGATTCCCGTCGAGCGCGACTGGCGGCTGAACGAACGGCATTATGGAGCGCTGCAAGGCCTCAACAAGGCTGAAACGGCAGCCAAATACGGGGAAGACCAGGTGAAACTCTGGCGCCGCAGTTACGATATTCGCCCCCCTGCTCTGGACGAGACCGATTCGCGTTTTCCGGGGTTGGACCCGCGCTATCGCAGCGTTCCCAAAGAACAACTTCCCTTCAGCGAATGCCTGAAGGATACGGTGGATCGTTTTCTACCCTGCTGGCACGAACTGATTGCTCCCCGCATCCGCTCGGGCAAGCAGGTGTTGATTGTGGCCCATGGCAACAGCCTGCGGGCGCTGGTGAAGTATCTGGAAGATGTGCCGGAGAAGCAGATTGTCGATCTCAACATTCCTACCGGCGTGCCGCTGGTGGAAGAACTCGACGACGACCTGAAATCCATTCGTCATTATTATCTGGGAGATACGGAACAAATTCAGCAGGCGGTCAATCGCGCTGCGAGTACCGGCGTGGCGAGCCACTGAGCGACCAGGAGAACGCGTGATCCTTGCTCTCTGAGCTCAGCCAGCGCGAACGTGGCAGGCTGGGCGGGCAGACCGCGGCCGACCTCTCATTGCCCGGGGAGATGATCGAGGGCGATCGGTGTGTGCCGCAGGGAAAGCGAACCCGGCCAGAACGGCAGAGGACAACGGCGAAGCCCGCAGGCTTCGCCGTTGTCTTCTGCGCCAGGGAAAAGGTCATGCCCGGGCATGGTGGCGCTGCGGAGCGGATTCCTCAACCGCAGCCAGGTAGCGATCGACGGCGGCAGCGGCCTTGCGGCCTTCGCTGATGGCCCAGACAACCAGCGACTGGCCGCGGCGCATGTCGCCAGCGGCGAAGATCTTCTTGACCGATGTCTGGTAATCGCCGTTGGTGGCCACGTTGCCGCGTTTGTCGAGTTCGAGGCCGAGCTGCTCGATCATGCCCGCGCGGACGGGCCCGAGGAAGCCCATGGCCAGCAGCACCAGATCGACGTCGAGGGAAAATTCCGTACCGGGAAGAGCCTCGAAACTGGGCGGCGGACCCACGCGCACGGCGCGCAACTGGCGAACGTGGCCCCTGCTGTCGCCGATGAATTCCAGGCTGCTGATACTCCAGTCGCGGATGCCACCTTCTTCGTGCGAGGTTTCGGTGCGCAACTGCACGGGCCAGAGCGGCCAGGGCGTGGTGGCGGCCCGCTCGGCCGGCGGCTTGGGCATGATCTCGAACTGATGGACGCTGAGGGCGCCCTGGCGCAGGCTGGTGCCCAGGCAGTCGGCGCCGGTGTCGCCGCCGCCGATGATGATGACGCGCTTGCCTTCGGCGCTGATGGCGAGGGCCGGGTCGATTGCGTCGCCTTCCACGCGGCGATTCTGCTGGGGCAGAAACTCCATGGCAAAATGAATGCCCTGGAGCTCGCGGCCGGGAATCCTGAGGTCGCGCGGCTCCTCGGAGCCGCCGCAGAGCAGGATGGCGTCGTAATGGCTGGTGAGCGTTTCGACGGGAATATTGACGCCCACATGAGCATGGGTGAGAAAGGTGACGCCCTCGGCGCGCATCTGATGGATGCGGCGGTCGAGGACGTGCTTTTCCAGCTTGAAGTTGGGAATGCCGTAGCGGAGCAGGCCCCCGACGCGGTCGTTTTTCTCGTACACGGTGACCGAGTGGCCAGCGCGGCGCAACTGCTGCGCGGCGGCCAGCCCCGATGGTCCGCTGCCCACGACGGCAATGCGCCTGCCTGTGTTCTGCTCGGGCGGCTCAGGCTGTATCCATCCCTCGGACCAGGCGCGCTCGACAATGGAGCGCTCCATGAGCTTGATGGAGACGGCCGGCTGGCTGATGGCCAGCACGCAGGCGGCCTCGCAAGGGGCGGGGCAGATGCGGCCGGTGAACTCGGGGAAGTTGTTGGTGGCGTGCAGGCGGCGGATGGCGGCCTGCCAGCGTCCGTTGTAGGCCAGGTCGTTCCAATCGGGAATCAGGTTGTTGACCGGACAGCCACTGTGGCAGAAGGGCACGCCACA
Source organism: Occallatibacter sp. (assembly GCA_049976805.1). Taxonomy (GTDB): domain Bacteria; phylum Acidobacteriota; class Terriglobia; order Terriglobales; family Acidobacteriaceae; genus Telmatobacter. The sequence goes on from JBMFHN010000041.1 coordinate 5,632, forward strand.
GTCCATGCAGCGGGCGGCCTGCTCGCGCTGCTTCTCCTCGGGAAATGGCTGATAGACCTCGAGCCAGTCCTGAAGCCGCTCTTCAACCGGGCGGCGGGCGGGCTGCTCGCGCTCGATCTCCAGAAATCCTGTCACCTTACCCATGCTGCACCTCGGTCGTCGCCGTCGCCAGGGGCGGCGGAGTTGGGGGAAAAGCGTTGGCTGCGGTGGCCGGCGCACTCTCGGGGCGGGCAACGCCAAGCACACGCTTGTATTCGTGGGGAAAGACCTTGAGGAAACGGGGCTCGGCGTCGGCCCAGTGTTCGAGAATCCAGGCGGCGCGCGGGCTGCCGGTCAAGTCGCGGTGGCGTTCGAGCAGACCCCGAACCTCGGCCACGTCCTCCGCGGTCAGCGGATCCAGATCGACACTCGAGCAGTTACAGCGGCGCGCGCGGAAGTCGCCCTGATCGTCGTAAACGAAGGCCCTGCCCCCGCTCATGCCCGCGGCGAAGTTGCGCCCGGTCACGCCGATGACGACGACCGTGCCATTGGTCATGTACTCGCATCCATGGTCGCCAACGCCCTCGACAACGGCCGTGGCGCCGGAGTTGCGCACGGCGAAACGCTCGCCGGCGATGCCGTTCAGGAAGGCCTCGCCGCTGGTGGCCCCATAAAGCGCGACGTTGCCGACAAGAATGCTCTCTTCAGGCAGAAAGCTCGAGGTCTTGGGCGGGTAAACAAGGATGCGCCCGCCGCTCAAGCCCTTGCCCAGATAATCGTTGGCCTCGCCTTCCAGCTCGAGCGTGACACCGGAGGGGACAAAGGCGCCGAAGCTCTGGCCAGCCGAGCCATCGAACTTGAAATGGATGGTGCCATCCGGCAATCCGGCCGAGCCATAACGGCGAGCGATCTCGCCGCCCAGCATGGCGCCCACGGTACGGTGGACGTTGCGAATCGCGAATCTGGCCCTGACCGGGGTTTTGGCTTCGAGCGCGGGCGCAGCCTTATCAATCAGCGCATGGTCAAGCGCCTGGTCAAGTCCGTGATCCTGGGCCTGCATCCGGCGGCGGGCGACGCGCGAGGGCACGGTGGGCACATGCAGGATCGAGGAGAGATCGATGCCCCTGGCCTTCCAGTGGTCTTCGGCCAGGGCGGGATCGATCTTGTCGACGCGGCCGACCATCTCGTCGAAAGTGCGGAAACCCAGCCGGGCCATGTGCTGGCGGACCTGCTCGGCAATGAAGAAGAAGAAGTTGACGACATGTTCAGGCTGCCCCTGGAAGCGGGCGCGCAAAACCGGATCCTGAGTGGCAATGCCCACCGAGCAGGTATTCAGGTGGCATTTGCGCATCATGATGCAGCCCATCGAGATCAATGGCATGGTGGCAAAGCCGAACTCCTCGGCGCCGAGCAGCGCGGCGATGACCACGTCACGGCCGGTTTGCAGCTTGCCGTCGGTCTGCACGCGGATGCGGCTGCGCAGATCGTTGAGCAGGAGCACCTGCTGGGTTTCGGCCAGGCCCAGCTCCCAGGGCAGGCCGGCATGCTTGATCGAACTCAGCGGCGAGGCGCCGGTGCCGCCGTTGTCGCCCGAGATCAGTACCACATCGGCGTGGGCCTTCGAGACGCCGGCGGCCACCGTGCCGACGCCGGCCTCCGAGACCAGCTTGACGGCGATGCGCGCCTGCGGATTGACGTTCTTCAGGTCGTAGATCAACTGCGCCAGGTCTTCGATGGAGTAGATGTCGTGATGGGGCGGAGGCGAGATCAGGCCCACGCCGGGAATCGAATGGCGTGTCCGGGCAATGATGGCGTCAACCTTGTGGCCGGGCAACTGGCCGCCCTCGCCGGGCTTGGCTCCCTGCGCCATCTTGATCTGCAGCTCGTCGGCATTGACCAGGTAGTTGGTGGTAACGCCGAAACGGCCCGAGGCCACCTGCTTGACGGCCGAGCGGCGGGAGTCGCCGTTGGGGTCGGGCTTGAAGCGCTCCTCGTCCTCGCCACCCTCGCCCGTGTTGCTCATGCCGCCCAGCCGGTTCATGGCAATGGCCAGAGTTTCGTGGGCCTCCTTGCTGATCGAGCCAAAGCTCATGGCGCCGGTGGTGAAACGCTTGACGATCTCCTTGGCCGGTTCGATCTGGTCAAGCGGCAGCGGCTTGTCGGAATACTTGAGCCGGAAAAGACCGCGCAGCGTGCAGAGATGACGGTTCTGATCGTCGAGCAGATCAGTGTATTCCTGGAACGTGGCCGGATTGTTCTGGCGCACGGCGTGCTGCAGCTTGCTGATGGTAAGCGGATTGACCAGATGATACTCGCCGCTCTCACGGTATTGATACTGGCCGCCGATAACCAGGTCCGTCTCCGAATCAGTGAGCGGCTGGAAGGCGTAGGCGTGCTTGAGCTGCGCTTCGCGCGCCAGCACGCCCAGGCCGACGCCTTCAATGCGCGAGGCGGTGCCCGGAAAGTAAGCGTCGATCAGCGAGCGATTCAGGCCGATGGCCTCGAAGACCTGGGCTCCACGGTAGCTTTGCAGGGTGCTGATGCCCATCTTTGAAAAGGTTTTGAGCAGACCCTTGTTGATGGCCTTGATGAAGTTCCTCTCCGCCTGGTTGGCGGTAATGTGGTGAGGCAGCAGACCGCGGCGCTTCAGGTCGTGAAGGGTTTCGATGGCCAGGTAAGGGTTGATGGCGCTGGCTCCGTAACCGATGAGCAGGGCGAAGTGATGCACCTCGCGCGGCTCGCCGCTCTCGATGATCAGCGCCACCTGGGTGCGCGTCTTTTCCTTGACCAGGCGGTTGTGGACGGCGGCCATGGCCAGCAGACTGGGAATCGGCGCGTAGGTGGAATCGACGCCACGGTCGGAGAGGATCAGCAGCGTGTAGCCGGAGGCGACGGCGTGGGAGGCGCGGGCGCTGAGGTCTTCGAGCGAATGGCGCAGACCGCGCTCGCCATCCTCGGCGCGGAACAGGGCCGGCAGCGTGGTGGCCAGCAGGTCGCCCGAGGAGACGCGGCGCAGCTTTTCGAGGTCGCGGTTGGTCAGGATCGGGTGCGGCAGCTTGAGCGTGTGGCAGTTCTCGGGGGTTTCGTCGAGGATGTTGCGCTCGGTGCCGATGTAGCTGATCAGCGACATGACCAGCTCCTCGCGGATGGGATCGATGGGGGGATTGGTGACCTGGGCGAAGAGCTGCTTGAAGTAGTTGAACAGGGGCTGGGGCTGCTCGGAGAGACAGGCCAGCGGCACGTCGGTACCCATCGAGCCGAGCGGCTCGGCGCCGGTCGAGCCCATCGGCGCGAGCAGGATCTTCAGATCTTCCTCGCTGTAGCCGTAGGCCCGCTGTCGGCGCAGCAGCGTCTCGGGATTGGAGGCAATGACGCGGGCCGGCTCAGGCAATTGATCGATGGTGACCTGCTGCTCCTCGATCCACTTCGCGTAAGGCTGGCGCGAGGCGAGCTGTTTTTTGATCTCGGCATCGGAGACAATCCGCTTCTGGACGGTGTCGACCAGGAACATGCGTCCCGGCTGCAGACGGCCCTTCTTGCGAATATCCTTCGCAGGCAGGTCGAGCACACCGGCCTCAGAGGCCAGCACCACCAGATCGTCCTTGGTGACAATGTAGCGGCCGGGGCGCAATCCGTTGCGGTCCAATGTCGCGCCGATGACACGGCCGTCCGTGAAGGCGATGGCCGCAGGCCCGTCCCAGGGCTCCATCAGCGAGGCGTGGTACTCGTAAAAGGCGCGCTTGTCCTCGTCCATGTCAGGATTGCCCGACCAGGCTTCGGGGATGAGCATGGCCAACACATGGGGCAGCGAGCGACCCGACTGAAAAAGGAACTCGACGGCGTTGTCCAGCGAAGCCGAGTCGCTGCCGCCGGGAACGATCACCGGGTAAAGATCCTTGATCTTGTCACCGTAGAGTGCGCTCGCCAGCACGGACTGGCGCGCGTTCATCCAGCTCACGTTGCCGCGGATGGTGTTGATCTCGCCATTGTGAGCCACATAACGATAGGGATGGGCGAGCTTCCAGCTGGGAAAAGTATTGGTGGAAAAGCGCTGGTGGATGAGACAGAGAGCGCTGGCGACGAGGGGATTGGCCAGCTCGTAGTAAAACTTTTCGATCTGGGGAGCCAGCATCAGGCCCTTGTAGACGATGGTGCGGCAGGAGAGCGAAGGAATGAAAAAAAATTCCTTTTCTTCGATCTCCGATGCCTCGATCTCGTTCTCGGCGCGGCGGCGGATGCGGTAGAGCAGCCGCTCGAAAGCGTCCTCGTCCATGGGCTCGCGATCAGCCAACTGCGGCTTGGCCAGAAACAACTGCTCGATATACGGCTGAGTGGCGCGCGCCTCGCGGCCGATGGCCATGCCGTTGACCGGCGTGTCGCGCCAGCCGAGCACGGTAAGGCCCTCCTCCTGGGCAATGCGCTCGAGAACACCCTCGCACTGCAGCCGGCTGTGCTTGTCAACCGGCAGAAAACACATGGCGACACCGTATTCGCCCGGCTCGGGCAACTGCATGCCCAGCTCACCGCACTCGCGCGCGAAGAAGACGTGAGGAATCTGGATGAGGATGCCGGCGCCGTCGCCTGTCTCCGGGTCGCAGCCCGCCGCTCCGCGGTGGGTGAGGTTGATGAGCACCTCCAGACCCTTGCGGATGATGGCATGACTCTTCTCTCCGCGGATGCTGGCAACGAAGCCGACACCGCAGGAGTCATGCTCATTCCGAGGATGATAGAGCCCGTTCGGTGGGGGTGTGCGAAGACGGAAACCCGATGGTTGCATGGCAGCCTTTCCTGGTGAAAAATTTCCCTGCGGAGGAGCAGTGTTTCGATGTCAAAGACACTGATTCCGCGCGATTCAATGGAGAAAATCGCCCGGAACCTCTATGAACGAGCCTTTGGAGCAGGCCTGATCGCGTTTTGGACCAGACTAAGGGTTCCAGTATAGCGGAAAAATCCTCTCCTTGCCGGATTTTCCGGGGACGCAGAGCGCGGGAACGAGCGTCGATCTCACCCTTTTGGCCGGGAAAACGGGCGCTATGGCGTATCCGCAGGAGCAGTACGGCGGAAACCCGATGTTGAAAAGCCTCGTCAACAAAGCCTGTTTTAGAAAGAGATGCCCCCGCCGAGCCGAGCCGCCGACATCCGCCCGGCATCTCCGTTCTGCGCGGAATTCAACGCGGAAGGGCGGAAATCGCTGCACGCTTCAGCGAAAACGATTTCACTGGGAGCCGCTTCCGCTGCGCAGTTTGCGGATGGATTTGTTTTCAGGCCGCCGCCTCAATCTCCTCGGTCAGCGCGGCAACCGCCGTCTGGCAGGCCGCGCGGTCAACGTCCAGGTGTGTCACCAGCCGGATCGCATCCGCGCCGAAAGCACCCGCCAGAATGCCGCGCCTCTGGAGGCGCGCAACCAGTTCCGCCGCGCTCAGCCGCTGACTGATCAGACGGAAGATCACGATATTGGTTTCGACTGTGCCGAGATCGATCACGACGTGTTCCATTCCGGCCAGCGCTTCGGCCAGCAGGCGCGCGTTGGCATGGTCTTCGTGGAGCCGCTGCGGACCTTCTTCGAGCGCGATCAGCCCGGCCGCTGCCAGAATGCCCGCCTGGCGCATTCCACCGCCCAGCGCCTTGCGGAAGACACGCGCCCGCGCCATCTGCTCGGCCGAACCCACCAGCATCGACCCCACCGGCGCCCCCAGCCCCTTCGACAGGCAGAACATCACCGTGTCAAAGCCGTGCGTCAGCGTCTTCACATCCACGCCAAGCGCCGCAGCCGCGTTGAAAATCCGCGCCCCATCCAGGTGCGTTGGCAGCTTGCGCTCCGCCGCCCCCTGCCAAACCGCTTCCAAAACCTGCAGTCTGGAGACCCGCCCGCCGGCCAGGTTGGCCGTGTTTTCGATCTCGATCAGGCCCGTGGCCGCGCGAAAGCCTCCGGGCGCGTAAATCGCCGGCTCGATTTCCTTCCAGGTCAAAATACCGCTCTCGGCCCGGACAGCACGCACCAGGCAACCGGAAAAAACCGCTGTCGTGGCCATTTCCCAATCCAGGATATGCGCTCTCGACTCCGCGATCACCTCCTGTCCTGGCTGGGTGTGGAGGCGAATGGCGATCTGGTTTCCCATGGTTCCCGAAGGCACAAACAGCGCAGCCTCGCGACCGAAGAGCTGCGCGGCCCGCTGTTCCAGCCGGTTCACCGTCGGATCTTCTCCGTACACGTCGTCCCCCACTTCGGCCGCGGCCATCGCCGCGCGCATCTTCGCCGTCGGCCGCGTCACCGTATCCGAGCGCAGATCGATCATCGCCCCCGCTGCTCCTTTGCTCATGATTCTCTATTTCGCCGTCATCCGGGCGAACGCCTCCGGGAATTGGCCTGCCAGCTCTGTATAGAGGTCCTTGACCCAGGCCTGCATATCGGACCACATCACCCCGCTCGTCAATCCACCATCGACCACAACAGCCTGCCCGGTCACGTAAGCGGAGTCCTCGCTGGCCAGCCACAGCGCCACGTCGGCAACATCCTCCGGAGTTCCGGAACGTCCCAGCGGATTGTGCGTCATCTTTGCGCCGACTGTGGCGAGCGCAGGTTCCATCTCCGCTTCCGCAAGCGGGATGCCGCGCAAAAAAATCGGAGTGACAATGCTGCCGGGACAGATGCAGTTGACCCGGATGCCGCTTTCGCCCAACTCGAGCGCTGCAGTGCGCGTCAGGCTGATAACGCCAGCCTTGGCCGCGCTGTACACATGATTGGCATAGCCGCCGGCGATGCCTGCCACACTCGACGTGTTGACGATGGTTCCCGACTTCTGCCGTTTCATCCAGGCCGCAGCGTGCTTCATGCCCAGGAAGGTTCCGCGCAGCAGCACCGCAACCTGCGCATCGAATTCCTCGACCGGCGTTTCGGTGACCGGCTTGTATCCGCTGCCAAAACCGGCATTGTTGTAGAGGCAATCCAGCCCTCCGAAGCGCTGAACCGCAACCTCGACCAGTTGCTGAACATCGGATTCCTGCGAGACGTCCGTCTTCTGGAAGATGGCTCCTTCTCCGAGCGATTCAGCCAGCCGTTTTCCCTTCTCTTCCTGCAGGTCGGCAATGACCACTCGGGCTCCCGCCGCGGCAAACTTCCGTACCGCCGCTTCGCCGATTCCACTTGCTCCCCCGGTAATGATGACGATTTTGCCTTCCAGTCTTCCCATAAAAACCTCCCGGCGAAATTATAGGCGCGTGATGGATCGATCCGGCTGTTTCTCCGGCGCGAAAACGGCGCCCCGATGCGCCGGGCCAAACTCCCGCTTCTCTTCCAAAAGTGCGTTGTGCCCGGCTTTTCTCGAACTCCTGCGGATGGCGCGCAGCGAATCCTGTGCCGGAGAAGGCTCCCGATTTTTGCCATGCGCCTCCCGCTCGGCGGCCATCCTCGACACCCGGCATCGCCGCTCTTACGGAATCTGCGCCATGGGCAGTTCCAGCACCGGAGTCTGCTTGCCGCCCGTCACGGCGAAGGCCCACAGGCCGTGGAAATTCTGCCGCAATCCCGGCTGCGCTTTCAAAAACGCGCTGAGCACGGCGATCGCCTCGGTTCGCTGAGCTCCCGGGTCGGTAATTCCGGTCGACGGGTAGATCACGGCCAGGTCGGCGTGCAGCATCGTCAAGTCCGGACGCACGGCGTCGATCGTCCAGGTGCGGTCGCCGTCGGGAATCGCCAGCGGAAACGAGTTGGCGGGGGAATGGGGAATCTCTGCCTGTTCGGCGTTCAAACGGTCCAGATTCGGCGAGGAAAGAAAATCCACCGGAACCAGCAGTGCGCGCGCCATCTCGTAGGCGTACCACGCGCTCCAGGGGTCGGGTTTCACCTGGTCCGCCGCGGCGAGTTCGCGCGCCCGTCTCCACCACCACAATCCATCATGGCCGTCGAGCCTGCCCGGACGCACCGCCAGACCGCCCAGCTTCCAGCCATTGGCCGCCGTGTCCCACGCCAGGATAAAGGCCAATTGCCCGCGCAGCGGCGCTCCGGCCGCGTCGGCCAGCACCAGGGCATAGCGACCCGGCGGCAGCGCCTTCATCGTCAGAGTCACCGTCATGGAACCGCCCGCATTGGTGCAAAAAAACTGCGTGTCGGCGGGCTTTTCCAGGTCACTGGCGTTGAGCAGGTACGCATTCCGCAGTTCCATTTTCCCGTTTTTCATCAGCGGCGCCGAAGCCTCAATGGCATCGCGGATCGCCTGCCAGTCCTGCTCGACACCGGGCAGCAGGGCGCCTTTCAGTTCGGCCAGATTCTGTTGCTGGACTGCCACGGCCAGCTGTCCGGAGACCGCGGCCAGGGCTTCACGGTCCTGCGGAGAAAGCTCGGCCTGCGCGGTGCAGCTTGAGGCGCCGGCCGGCGCCGCCAGAGTCAACACGGCAAAAAGGACTGCCATCGCGGTCAATAGCTTCCGGCAAAGGCGCATCGGCAAAAACCTCCCTGTCGGCGGACGCTCGCCGTGAGCGTCCGCCGACCACTGTTAGTCTAGTACAGTGCAGAGTAACAAGCGGCGGCAGTCGGATCGTTGCCTGAGCGGCGCAGGATGCAATGTCTAGGCTGTTTCTGATGGTACCGCCCGGCCTGCCTGGCCGGCGCGGCAGGTGCCGCATCCGCCAGCGGAAGGAGGGATCGATTCTCATGCCGGTGATTCTTCCGTTCCATGCATCCTCCCGGCCGCGCACACTCGCCGGGACAGTGCTCGCTGTGCTGTCGATTCTGGCGTGGACGCTGCTGCTGCCGGGTGCGCAGGCAATGGCCAAGCAGGCCGCGTTCACCGCGGGGTCAAAACCTGCTCACCGACACAAGCACCCTGCCGCCGCCCGCGGAAAATCGGCGGCGGCAGGTGCCGTGTCGCAGGCACCCCCACCAGCAGCGCCATCCGTTCCCCTCTGGCCTGCCAACGAAAACCCCGCTCCCGCTGCGGTCGTCTGGGACAGTCACGGCCTGCGCATCGACGCAGCCAACTCCAGCCTGAAGCAGATTTTGAAGGATGTGACAGCAGCGACCGGCACGAAAATTGAAGGATTCGGAACCGACCAGCGAATCTTTGGCAATTACGGGCCCGGTTCGACGCGCGAGGTACTCTCCCAGCTTCTGCAAGGCTCCGGGTACAACATTCTGATGATCGGCAACCAGGACCAGGGGGCTCCGCTGCAAGTGATCCTCACGCCCAGCCCCAACGGACCCGCTCCGCCGGCCGTCCCGTCACCGCCGCCCAGCAAGGAAGATCTCGGCGCGGAAGCAGAGCCAGAGCCCCAGCCCCTTGTTCGGAGCGGGTTCGGCGCGGCCAGAGTGCTGCACAATCCCCCGGGGATGATGCAGGGAATGCGAGGCCATCCACCGTCGGGGCCGGGACAGCCGCCGCCGCAGCCTCCTTCCGGCAATCCGCAAGACTGAAGCTGCAGCTTCTGTCGAGTTACCGGCTAAGTTTCGAGTGGAAGAAGAATTTCCTTGTCCTGGGAGGGTCCGCGCTGAAATCTTGTTCCATAACCGCTGTTCACTTGCTCCTGCCGTTGAGGGTGAACAACAGCGCATGAGAAACCCGCGCCGTTCAGCGCCAGAACCGTTTCCGGGCAAGGAAAAACACCGGCTTCCGGATCAATCTAGAGTCCCTGCGCCACTTCCCGCCTGACCTTCATCACCGCCCGCTGCGGCTGCGGGCGCATCAGCGCGAATCCGGCGCGCAGGATCCCATAGGCTGCCAGAATCCCGAACGCCAGCGAACCGATCGACGCGCAGATCATCATGACCACATTCAACACATCCGACATTGCCACTCTTCGCTCGCTTCTCGTGATTTGAAATTCCAGACGCTCCGGCTTCCGGATTGCCCTGGATTTCGCTCCGGTTCACGCGGAAATCGCTCGCTGTGATTCTCGCAGAAAAACCAGCCGCGTTGACCATGATTTCTATTGACCAATAGAATACCCCATAGGGCGTCCCAATCTGGTAAACAGCCGGGAAAAGACCGGCACCGGCCACCGCCCAACGCACCTCAATCATGCCCATCACAGCCATCTCGGTGCGCGGGGCGCGCCAGCACAACCTGCGCAACATCAGTGTACGCATTCCCCGCAACGCGCTCACGGTGATTACCGGCCTGAGCGGCTCGGGGAAAAGCTCGCTGGCCTTCGACACGATTTATGCCGAGGGGCAGCGCCGCTACGTTGAAACCCTCTCGGCCTACGCGCGGCAGTTTCTGGACCAGATCGAGCGACCCGACGTGGATTCGATCGAAGGACTGAGTCCGGCCATCTCCATCGAGCAGAAAACCACCAACCGCAGTCCGCGTTCGACCGTGGGCACGATCACCGAGATTTACGATTACCTGCGCCTGCTCTATTCCTCGGTGGGAACGCCGCACTGCCCGAACTGCGGAAGACCCATTGCCCGGCAAACCGCCGACCAGATCGTCCAGCGGATTCTCGATCTCGGGCCGGGCGCGCGCGTCACGGTGATGGCACCCATCATCCGCGGACGCAAGGGGGAGTTCCGTGATCTGCTCAACCATCTCGATCAGCAGGGCTTCCGCGCCCGCATCGACGGCGAACTGATGGATCTTTCCGAGCCTGTTCCACTCGACAGGCGCAAGAACCACACCATCGAAGCGGTGATTGACCGCATCCTGCTCAAGAATTCGTCGCCGGACGCTCCTCCGCAACCGGCCGGCAAGCCCTCCACCGCAAAACGGCTGGAAGCCGCCGTCGGCAAGGCCCTGCAACTGGCCAACGGTCTGGTGCTGGTCGCCGTCTCGGGCAGCGCCGGCGGCCAGAAGCCGGACGAGCAGTTGTTCTCTTCCTCCATGGCCTGCCCGGACTGCGGTCTGGACGTTCCCAGGCTGGAACCGCGCAGCTTCAGTTTCAACTCCGCCTTCGGCGCCTGCCCGGAGTGCCACGGGCTGGGCTCGCTCTACGATCTGGACCCCGCCAAGATCATCGTTGACTGGTCCAAACCGCTGCTCGACGGCGGCCTTGGTCCCGGTTCCTCCTCGCAATACCTGATTCGGCTCATTCATCTTGCCACCGATCACTACAAGATCGACTTGAAGACACCCTTCGAGGAACTGCCCCCGCGCCAGCAGCACATCCTGGTCTATGGTCCCCCGAAAAACGAGGGTCCGCGCACCGGCTTTCACGGCATTCTTGCCTTCCTGCGCGAGACTCTCGAGGAGGCTCGCAGCGACAGCTACCGCGAGTCCATGATGAGCTACATGTCGGCCACACCCTGCCCGGTCTGCCGCGGCCAGCGGCTCAGGCCGGAGTCGCTGGCGGTCAAGATCGGCGGCCTTTCCATCGCCGACTTCACGGCCCTGCCGCTCAACCGCGCGCTTTCGGCGGCCATCAACCTGAGCTTCCAGGCGCGCGAGGCGCTGATCGCCGAACCGATTCGCCGCGAGATCGCCGAGCGGCTGGAATTTCTCTGCGCGGTCGGCCTCAACTACCTTTCGCTCGATCGCAGCGCCGCCACCATCTCCGGTGGCGAGGCCCAGCGCATCCGCCTGGCCACGCAGATCGGCTCCCGGCTGCGCGGCGTGCTCTACGTTCTCGACGAGCCCTCGATCGGCCTCCACCAGCGCGACAACATGCG
>JBMFHN010000042.1:0-17190 GCA_049976805.1 Occallatibacter sp.
CTGACGACTTCAAAGTCGGTGACCTTCAGGCCCCACAGGTCGTGGGAACCGAAGCCGACATCGGCATATTTCGCCGTTGTGTCCATGTCGCTCTGAGCGGTCAGTGCGATGTTGCCGCCATCGGCAAGGAACATGCCGTATTTCTGCATGGCCCGGGCCACGACCTGCGCCGCCGGAGGCAGTTGCGAAACGTCGTAGGAAGCCTTCAGGCGGAAGCGCGCGCCCATCGGCGGAGCATCTTCGGGTCCGCGCGGCGCTCCAGCGTGCGTGGCGGGATGAACAAAGACACCGGCGCGAATGCGCGAATTGGGAAGAATGAAGCGGATGGCATGATTGATGCTGCCCCGGGCCAGTTCGTCCGCGTTAAACAAAAGCGGGGCGATCGGCAGTCCGGCGGCATCTCCGCTGGTGCACTGATCGCCGCGTCCGGATGGAGGATAGACGCGGCTGAGGTTCCAAACCGCGACGAAGTCCGCGGTAAGAACATGGTTCTGATAGGTGGCCTGATAGGCTTCGTAGAGCTTGTGATGGGCGCGATCGACAACGATAATGTGGCAGTCGTTGTCGCGGAGATCGCATTGATAGCCTGTTGAACCCTCGGCACCGCCGCCGACCGGAAGCGGAAAGGTGGAAATCGTGTCGGAGTCGGGAGAGATCCAGTGTGCTCCCTTGCGAAAGGGAACGTAGGGAGTGGTGGGCGTGGCCTGCAGGACCCGGAGGCTGAAATCGACCTGCATCCGGTCGTGGTTTCCCCATCCGCCTGCTCTTGACAGCCAGGAGATGATGGCCGAGGAGTCGGGATCGAGGGGTGCGTGGCTGATGTCTTCCGTCCAGGGAGAACCAGGAGGAAAATAGGCGGCCGGCGCGGCAATATGTTCCAGCCGGGCAGCCTTGGCCTGGACGACGTGGTGGTGGAGACCGTAGCCGGTCACAACAAGTGCAATTCCCAGCGCGGACATCGACAGCGCCTTGGCGTGGCTCATGGCGGCTTTATCCTCCTTGAGGGAAGCTGAATCATTCAAAAGAATTCTACACCCGGTTATTTACGGGTGGCCGAAGAGAAGGATGCGGGTGGAGCAGAGTCGTCGGCCGCAACCGGGACGGCACCTGCAACCGGCTTGTCCGTATTCCATATCTTCCAGAGCGGACCTCGGGTAAACAGAAATTTATAGAAGCCGACGACGGCGGCGGCTTCGAGCGCGAGCAGCGCGCTGGCCGGGGCCGCGATCCGATGGAGCGCGGGGATCCGGTAGCGCAGGCCGGCAACAGCCAGCATCCAGCCGCAGAGCTGCAGGGCGCCAAACCCGGCAAAGAAGAACGAACCGGGCGCCAGCGCCAGAGTGGAAATCAGCAGCCCGAGCAGAAAGTATGGAGCGGCCAGGCGCAGCAGCTTGTGCGAGACAATCTGAAAGAAGACCGGGCTGCGCGGACTGAGCGTCCAGGGGGCGAGAGAGAAAAGCTGGAAATTACCCGCCAGCGTGCGCACCTTGCGATGAAACTCGTCCTTGATTTTTGCCGGCCATGTGTCGTAGACATACGCTCGCGGATCGAGCACCGAACGGTATCCCTGGCGGATAATGGCCAGCGGCTGAAACATATCGTCGAGGATCATCCCCGGCGGCTGGGGAACGGCAAGAGCGCGGCGAACCGCATAAAATCCCCCGTACACACCGACCGGAGAGCCGCAGAGGGATTCGCGGCTTCGAATCCATTTTTCATAGCGCCAATAGAGACCGCTGACCGCGGCGGAGGCTGCGTCGTGGGTGCTCTGGCGCAGAATCAGTTCGCCGGTCACGCAGCCGACCCGGGGATCGGCGAAGTTGCTGACCAGCGACCGAATGGCGCCGGGAGCGATCTCAGGCCGGATGTCCACGAAGAGAATCACCTCGGCCGCGGCCCGTTCCATGCCGGCGTTGACGGCGGCCGCCTTGCCTGCCTGTTCTTTCAGGATGACGGCTGTGAGGCGTGGATCACGTCTGCGGGCAAGCAACTCCGCGGTGCCGTCGGTGGAGCCGTCCGAGACGACGATGATCTGTTCGATCTTCGGGTAGTCCAGATGCAGCAGATGCTCGATCTGACGCTCGATCCGTGCCGCGCCGTTATGCACGGCAAGCACGATGCTGACGCCGGGCGTGATCGGGCGCGAGGTCCAGGGCCGCGGCCGCAGCCACCCCAGCAGCCCTATCAGCGCAGGGTATCCCGCATAGGTATAGAAGATTGCGATCAGCGAAACCCAGAAAATGATCTTCACTGGGCTCCTCTGCGCAAAAGAATGGTTTTGATCGTCTCGAACATGATGAGCAGGTCGAGCCCGATCGACTGGTGTTTGACGTAGTAAAGATCGTACTCGAGCTTCTGCTTGGTTTCCTCCAGGCTGGCGCCGTACTGATAGCGCACCTGTGCCCAGCCGGTAATCCCGGGACGGATCATGTGGCGCAGGTCATAATAGGGAATCTCCTGGCTGAGCCAGCGCACGAACTCCGGACGCTCCGGGCGGGGCCCGACAAAGGCCATATCGCCGCGCAGCACGTTCCAGAGTTGTGGAATCTCGTCCAGCCGCGTCTTGCGCATGAACCTGCCGATGGGGGTGACGCGCGGATCGTTCCTGGTGGCCCACACCGCGCCCTGCGCCTCGGCATCCTGACGCATGGTACGGAATTTGTAGGCAGTGAACAGGCGCCCGCGCTTGCCGACGCGCGTCTGGCTGAAGAAGATGGGTCCCGGCGAGGAAAGGCGCACGGCGAGCGCAATCAACGGAATGAACGGCAGGCAGATCAGCAGGGCAACAAAGGAAACGGTCAGAGAGAGCAGGCGGCGGAGAAGCTGATGCCATGCGCTCATGCGGAAGCCTTCCGTGAAGATCAGCGTGCTGGGATTGAGTCCTTCCAGAGGCAGCTTGCCCGAGAGCCGCTCAAGAAGCGTGCTGGAGTTTTCAATCACGACGCCGCGCAGGCGAAGATCGAGCAGTTCCCGCAGAGGCATCGACTGGCGGCGGTCCTCCATGGCGACGATGACGCGGTCAATGCCGGGCTTCGATCCGCGAAAGACGCGCAATTCGGCGGCAAGCTGGTCAATCGGCTCGCACCCTCCCCTCTCCCCCTTCCACCCGATGACTTCCATGCCGGCCGCGTGACTCGATCGCAGCACTTCCACAACCGAGGCGGCCCGCTTGCCGCAGCCCAGGACATAAACGCGCTCGCGGAAGATCGGCAGGCTCAGGATCCGTTCATAGGCCCAGCGCCAGAAAACAAGAAAAACCGTCAGCAGGCTGATGCCCAGCGAAAAGACATGGGGGCCGATATAGAATGGCGGAAACCAGTAGACAAGGCCCGCCAGAGCGAAACACAGCACACTGAGAACGAGCAGCAGGCGGAAGTAGATCTCCCATTCTTCCGGCGTGCGCCGCGGTCCGTAGAGATCGAAATAGTAGGTAAGAAGCAGGGTGAGAGCTGTAATGCCCCCGATTTTCAGCAGGCCATTTTCGTAAAACAGGATAATATAAGCGTCCGGATCCATCAGATATGTGATGGCCAGCAGAAATGAGCCGCTTACGAGGATCGCCTCGCAGAGAAGCAGCACCAGAGTGCGGGTCGGATAGTAAACATTGAAAAGCCGGATCATTCCTCTCTCCGCTTGTCTTTTCGCCGATGCGATTCGCCCCCGGCCGTTTTTCCGTACCCATAGCCGTAGTAATATCCGGTGCGCGTGGCGTTCCTGACGGCGTTCAGAACGAAGCCGAGAATGCGCGAGTTGCTGAATGCGGCCTGCGCGCGCTGGGCAACCTCGTACGGCGTGCTGGCGGCGCGGGCCACCAGCAGAACCGCATCGGCGGTGCGGGCCAGGTCGATGGCATCTGCAAAGGCAAGGGTGGGCGGCGTGTCGATCAGGATCCAGTCAAAGTGCGGCGCCAGCGTTGTCACCAGATCGTCAAAGCGGGGACTGGCAATGAGTTCCGCGGCGCCGTCGCCGCCCGCGCCGGCCGGGATAAAGGTAAGCTCCGGGATGTTGCGCAGCAGGCCACGGTCAAAGACGCGCGGAATCTGATTGCGCTGCAGGATCCTGTTCAACTCGGCGGTTCCCGCCAGATACTCCGTGATCCCCGGCGTCCGGGGCGCCCCCAGAACGGAGTGCAGTGCGGGACCACGCAGGTCGGCGTCGATGAGCAGCACGCGGTTGTTTCTGCTGCGCGCCAGGCTCATGGCCAGATTGGCCGCCACGAAGGTTTTGCCTTCCGCGGGTATTCCGCTGCTGATCAGGATCGTCTTGAGGGGCGCCGCGTCAAGATGCTTGTAGAGTTGCGAGCGCAGGGCGCGGAACTGCTCGATGATTTCGCCGCTGTCGCCGATCGTGGGAAGAGAGACCAGCGATAAATTCCACGGATGCAGAGCAACGTCCTCCAGCAGCAGGTCGGCTTTGATTTCCGGCAGCTCCTCTGCATCGGGGACAGTGAACGGCTCGCCGGCTTGCGTGCTATCCGCTTCCTGGGTTGCTTTCCGTTCACGATCTGCCCTTTGAAGCGCGTCGTAGATTCGGCTCATAGTTCATGTTCCTTCAGTCGATCAGCGTCATCTGCAATCGGCTTGATGGCGCTCGGCCTGTTGATGGGCTGGGCAGGCTTCGTCAACCTGGGCATAGCCGTGGGGGAAACCGTGAAGGGATGTTCGATCAGATCGAGTTCCTCGCCGACCGACTCCACGATGGATGCAGGAACCGGCTTGATTTGCGCCGCGTAGGCCGCGATCAAAGCCTGCTCGCAGATCAGGTTGATGATCCGGGGAATTCCCTTTGAATAGCGGTGAACAAGCTGCGCAGCTTCCGGCAGCAGCACCGGGTGGCGCGCCCCGGCGATGCGCAACCGCTCGGCGATGTAGGCCCCGGTTTCCTCGCAGCTCAGCGGCTGCGTTTTGCACCACAGCGCAATGCGCTGACGAAGCTGGCGGACGTTGGGATGAAGCAACTTCTCTTCAAGCTCGGGCTGGCCGGAAAGCACAATCTGCACCAGCTTTTCCGATGAGGTTTCAAGATTGGTCAACAGGCGGATCTCCTCCAGCAGTTTCCAGGAGAGATTCTGCGCCTCGTCGACCACGATGGCGCATAACTGGCGGGCACGAAAGCGCTCCACCAGCCAGCGATTGAGCTGCAGGAGCATCCCCGACTTGGTTCGCGAGGCGGGCGGAATGCCGAAATCGGTGAGCACGAATTCAAAAAAATCAAGCACGTCCAGGCGCGGGTTGAACACGAAGGCCGTTGCAATGCGCCCTTTGGCGAAGGTTTCCAGAACCGCCCTGAGCAGGGTCGTTTTTCCTGTTCCCACTTCCCCGGTCATGACCACAAAGCCCTTGCGCGCCGCAATGCCGTATTGCAGGCAGGCGAGCGTCTCCCGGATCTGCGGCCTGAGAAAGAGAAACCGCGGATCCGGACTGGCTCCGAAAGGAAGGGCGCGAAGCCCGAAGAAGGATCTGTACATGGCTATCCGTGAGCGCCTTGCAGGGATTTGGTCTTGCGAGAAAAAAGCCCCCCGCGCTTGCGCGCCGTGCGCGGGCG
This sequence comes from Occallatibacter sp., assembly GCA_049976805.1. Lineage (GTDB taxonomy): Bacteria > Acidobacteriota > Terriglobia > Terriglobales > Acidobacteriaceae > Telmatobacter. The sequence goes on from JBMFHN010000042.1 coordinate 5,545, forward strand.
ATCCAGATCGCTGATGTAGGAGACAACGGCCAGGGTCGGCAGCTTGGTAAAGTTCCAGATGTCATTTTCGTTGCGCAGCGACGTGTCGCGATACTCGAGCACAGCGCTCCACAGCAGGCCCAGGAACAGGCCGGCAGCCAAACCGCCCGCGGCGAAGATCCCGTGATTCGGGAACGTCGGCTCATCGGGAAGATTGGGCGCGTCCATCACGCGGAACTGCTCGCCCTCCTGGCGCTGCTCGAGGGCGGTGGCCATCGAGGATTCATTCATCTTGGTCAGCAGACTGTTATAGAACTCCAGGGCCGATTCGTGATCGCGGGTGATCTCCTTGTACTGTTCCTCGACCATGGGGCTGGCATCGATTCTCGCCTCGTAGTCGCGAATCTGCTGTTCAATCCGGGCCTGCTGCTGCTTGGCGGAGACGATGGACTGCTGCTCGGAGTGAAGCTGGGCCCGAAGCTGCGCAAGTTGCGGCGTTTCGACACGCGCCGGAGCGGTTTTCCCCTTGACCGGAGCGGTCGATTCGTGCGCAATCTGCGCCCGCAGACTGGCGATCCGGCGTTTGATCGCAATCACATCCGGGTAGTCTGGCGTATAGAGCGCCTCCAGTTCCTCTTCCTGCGCAAGCGCATCCTTGAGCTGGGAATTCAGCGTGTCCGGCGAGGCCGCCGTGGCGCTGCCGGCCTGCGCCACCATCTGGGTCTGCTGGGCGATCATGGCCTGAAGGAAGGTTTCCTCCTGTTGCATGCGGCTGAGCGACTGGGTCGCGGCGTCCAACTGCGTGGTCAGCGCCTGAAGCGTGTTCAGATTCGACTGTTCCTGATCCGGCAGCTTGCCCAGATATTTGAGCTGGAAGGCGGCCAGCCGCGCGTCCTGCTCGTCCAGATTCCTCTTCGAGTCTTCCAGCTGCTGCTTCAGAAAATCGGTGGTGCCTTCAGCCGACGACTGGCGCGCATTCAGGTTCGCGCTGACAAACAGCGAGGTGATCTCGCCGCACACTTGCTGGGCGGTGTGCGCGTCCCGCGCCTTGAAGGTAATGTAAAAGCCCGGCATGGTGTGCGCTCCCTGGCTGGCGGGGATCGGGTTGATGCCGATTGCCTTGCGCGTCATCTCGATGCGGTCGTCCATGGTCATATCCTTGCCGGGGAAGAGATTAAACCGCTCGATAATCGGCTCAATGCGCGAGCGGCTCAGGATCTGTTCCTTCATCGAGGCCAGCCGGGCATTCAAATCCTCGTTGACGACCGGCTTGACGTAGTCCTCCGGAACTTTCTGCTGCTCGATGAGCACCAGTGTCTGCGAGACATACTGCGGAGGAATGAAGTAGCTGACGCCGGTGGCGACGATCAGCAGAAGCAGCGCACAGGCCAGAATGAGCCAGATCCGGCGCTTCAGAATGTCCGCGTAGTCCTCGATGGTCAGTTCGCGATGCCCGAGCATAAATCTCCTTGCCTGGCTCCTCTATCTCTCAAAATGCTTTTTCTTCGGGGAATACCCGATGCTGCAACTGATCATCTGCGAGAGCCCGTTGATGGCGTTGCCGGGAAGCGTGGAGCCATAAGACTGGTCCACGATCGTGTAGTTGGCGGACAGGTTGAGGTAGCGGCCCAGTTGCCGCGTGGCGGTCGCCGCGCCAAACTCGGCATCGATCGAACTGCCCGGCTGCACCAGACCCAGTTGCAATTCGATTCCGGAGATCAGCGCGGTGCTGCGCATGTAACCTCCCGTGCCGCTCAGCGTCAGATTTCTGCCATGCTTCCACGTGACTCCTCCGCCGATGTCTTCATTCTGGTAGCCGATCGCATCCAGCACGCCCCCGCCCGCGCTGGTGGCTTGAATATAGCTCAAGGTGAAGGTGGTTGTCCGGGTCGTGTAGGCGGCGCTGGCATTGACGGAGGCGCCGAGCCAGGATGAAGACGGCAGCGCGATGTTCGTCGTCACCGGCGGAGTGACCGTGGAATTCAGAACGGGAACCACGGAGCCGGGCATCGTGGTCCACTCCGGACCGGCGGAAACGCTGGTCGTGAACCGCTGGTTCCAGATGCGCGTAAGGCCGAATTGAACAGACTGAGTGTTCAGGGAAACGCTGTTGTCCGGGTAGCTGAAGCGGGAGATCGAGTAGAGAGCGAAAATTGAATTCTCCGCATTCAGCCGCTTGGTGACGCGCGGCCCCGCCTCCCAGGAGTTGTCGTCAAGCCCATTGCCGTCGGGGTAACGCAGAATCGAGTAGTACCCATTGAGATCCAGACTGATTCCCGATCGGAAGTTCTGAGTGTAGTCGGATGTCACCGTTTCGCCCACGGTGCGCGTACTGATTGTCAGGACCGGCTGGCTTGGCAGTCCCGGCTGGGAGGGCAGACTGCCCACGCCGGGAATTCCGGAAAAACCCGTGATGGGGGCCATCTGATAATAACTCACGTCGTTGCTGAAATTGAGGGCCCATTTGTGCCCAATGAAGCCCTGGGTCGCCAGCAAATGCTGAAACACGCCGGCCTCTCCCGATGTGCCATAGAGATCCCACAGATCGCCGCCGCCGTAGGTCAGTTGAAATGGCCGGGTCTGGCTGAGACTGCCATACGTCAAATCCCCCGACACGGCGGAAGAGAGCGAGTTGCCGAGAGTTCCGGTATAGAACTGAGCCATTTGCGTGTAGCGCAGGTCATAGCTCAGGGTGCCGCTGAGCGGCAGTCCGGATGGAGCCGTGGTCGCCGGCGCAACCTGCGCTCCCGCCGCTGCGCAGACGGTGGAGAGAATGGCCAGCAATGTCAAGCCAGATTTCATCTAGGCAGCCTCAGGGAACAACAATCGTATCGTCCGGATTCAGGGTGAGATTACAGGACGCATCTCCCCGCAGCGCCTGTTTGTACCGTACGGGGAGCTTCACCTGCTTTCCATCATTGCGGCGCAGGATGTAGATTTTCTTTGAGTTGGCGTACAGGGTCAGCCCTCCGGCGGTCGCGATGGCCTGCAGCAGGGTCATATCAGGAGTCAGGACGATCGGGCCAGGTTTGTTGACTTCCCCGATCAGGTAGACGATCTTGCTGTTGATCTGGGTCATCACCACGGTCACGTCGGGATCCTGGATGTACTTCCTGAGTTTTTCGGTGATTTCAGCGCCTAACTGCAGCGGTGTCTTGCCGGCGGCCCGCACGTCGCCGAGCAGTGGAATCGAGATCATGCCGTCGGGCCGCACCAGCACGGGACCTGACAGGGTGGGCTGCTTGAAGATCGTCACATTGAGCATGTCCGAGGCGCCGATGACATAAGTGTCGGCATCTGCCAGCGCGGCGGCGCGCGCCGCCGGCGAGGCGGCTTTCTGCCCTGCGGGTGAAACGGCCGGCGCCTTGGCCTGAGCGTGGCAAAAAAGCGATGAAGCAAGAAATACAGCCAGAAGAAAGTTCCCGGATTTCATTGCGCGACTCCATTCCTGTCGAACGCGGAGCGATTCTCCGTTTCGATCTGTTTGAGCTTGTAAAGCAAGGCCTTATAACTGATTCCCAACTCGATCGCGGCGCGTTTGCGGTTGCCGCCGGTGGAGGCCAGGACCTCGGAGATCAACTGGCGCTCAATCTGAATCGACGAAGCCCGCGTGGCTTCCTTCAGCAAGAGGGGCCGTCGCGCGCCGCCCGGCCGCGCCGTCTGCGCCGCAGCCTTGATCGCGGCCAGGGAGATGGCCTGATCCCCGATGGCCACGAAGGTCTTGATGGCCGTCTCCAGTTCGGGCAGATTGTCCGGCCAGGTGTGATCCATCAGGTGTTCGATGATCTCCGGGCATAAAACCGGTTTGGGACGGTCAAATTGCCGGGCATAGCGCGTCAGCAGATCGTCGGCGATCAACAGAATCTCGGTCTTGCGGTAGCGCAGCGGTGGAATTCTCAGAGTCACGGCGGAGATCAGATAGCAGAAATCCTCTCGCATGCGCCACGACTTGACGGCCTCGGAAAGTTCGCGGCTGGAGCCGAAGAGAAGACGGCAGTTCTGGGCCCGGCCGGAACGAAAATAGGCGCTGATGATCAAATCCTGCAGGGCAAGGTCAAGATCCGTGATTTCAGACAGATAGATCGTTCCTCCGCCGGAGAGATCCGCCAGCAGGGATTGCGCGCTGGCTGCGCTCGAATGGATCTCCTTGAAGGCCTTGCGGGAGCGGCTCGAATGGGCGTGAATCTGAACGGCGGTGGAGCGCTTTCCCGAGCCATGCTCGCCCAGGATCAGGACCGGACAGTCGCTCTCGGCAATGCGGGCAATCGCGCACTGAATCCGCGCCTCCGCAAGAGGAACCGGTTTGGCCTTTCGTCGGATGTTCTGAACTGCTTCCGTGCTTGCCATAAGAAACCAGGGTTCAACTTCAGCCTAGCAACGCAGCTTCCAAACCGTGGAGGCGGGACGGAAAACGAAAATCCCATTGACCGCAGGAATTCCCGCCGCGCCTCCTGGCTGGAAGTGTGAAAGAATGCCAGAACCAGCTTCTCTCAGTGAGAAGATAATTTCCATCAGGCGTGCCTGAAAGTGGAATTCATTTTCCATTCTCCCTGGAAAACCACTTCCCTAAAAAGGAAAGTTCGGGAAAATTCCGCTGCAGCACGTCATTCATTTTCGGCATTCCGATTGCTAGTCAATGGGGCACGGCCGATATGATCGAGGATAGCATCGCGAAAAAAATGGCTCAAGACACGGAAGTTGCACCGGTTTCCATCGCTTCCCGGCCCTTCTCGAGCACCCGGTTTGCCGGGGGCGCGGTGGTGATCTGCCTTCTGGTGGCGGCGGTTTATTTCGATGTGTTGAAAAAACTGCTGTCCGACTGGTGGAATATCCCGGATTTCTCTTACGGCTTCCTGGTGCCCTTGTTTTCGGCATATCTGGTCTGGAAGGAGCGGAGGAGTCTTCTTCATACGAAGATCGCTCCTTCCCGAAGCGGCGTCGCGGTGGTCGTGCTGGGGCTTCTTGTGCTGCTGCTGGGAGTCTACGGTGCGGAGCTGTTTCTCTCGCGGATTTCGCTGGTGATTCTGCTGGCGGGGCTGGTGTTGAGTTTTGCCGGCTGGCGGTTTCTGGCGGAGTTGCGTTTTCCCCTGCTGGTTCTGCTGCTGGCCATTCCGATTCCGGCCATCCTTTTCAATCAGATCACCTTTCCGCTCCAGATTCTGGCCTCCAAGCTGGCCAGCGACCTGCTTCCCCTGTTCGGCGTGCCGGTTCTTCGCGAGGGCAACGTCATTGTGCTTCCGCTGATGAGGCTGGAGGTGGCAGAGGCCTGCAGCGGCATCCGCTCTTTGATGAGCCTGTTCACGCTGGCGATCTTTTATGGATACTTCATGGAGCGCTCGATCTGGAGACGCATCGTGCTCGCCCTGGCCAGCATTCCCATCGCGATCGCGGCCAACGCGGTCCGCATTCTGGGCACCGGCCTGTGCGTTCAATACTGGAATCCGGACAAGGCGGTGGGATTCTTCCATGAATTTTCCGGTTGGGTGATCTTTCTGGTTTCGCTCACCTGTCTCTATATTCTCCATCGTGCGATGTGCCTGTTCCCGGCGAAAAGGCGGCAAGGATGATGAACTCTCGTTTCTGGATCGTGGCGTTGCTGCTGGGGGGGACGGCGTTGCTGCTGTGGACGCGCCCCGATGCCGACCGCAATCCTGCCTGCCAGCCTCTGTCCCAGCTTCCGGCCGTGATCGGGGAATGGACGGGGGTCGACCAGCCCATCGACGAGGAGACGCTTCGCGTGCTGGGCGACGGAGAGTTTCTTTCGCGCCTGTACGCCCGGAGCGCGCAGGCGGCTCCGATCGGCCTTTTCATCGGCTATTTTCCCACCCAGAGAACCGGCCAGACCATTCATTCGCCGCGGCACTGCCTGCCCGGAGCCGGATGGTCCTTCGAGTCCTCCCGTTACGTCCACCTGGTGGACGCGGCCGGCAAGTCGCACCTGGTGGGCGAGTATATTATTGCCAACGGCGACATGCGGCAGTTTGTCATCTATTGGTATCAGGCGCATGGACGGAGTGTAGCCAATGAGTACATGGCGAAGATGTACATGGTGATCGATGCGATCCGCACGAATCGCACGGACGGGGCGCTGGTGCGTGTGATTACGCCGATTCTTCCTGGCCAGGGCGTGGCGGCGGCGAGGCAGCGCGCCGAGGCGTTCACCCGGCAACTCGCGCCCCTGCTGCCGCGATTTATTCCCAACTGAAGAGCAATCCGGGAAGCGGGAGAGTGGAATCCCGCACCGCCGATGGCTTCGCACCGGGGCCGTTCGGAGAGACAGCCTGAAAGGATGAAGGAACGTGGAAAACACATTCAGAGTACGTCGGTCCGGCTTCGAACCCCGGCAATGGCAGCCGAAATCCCGCGCCATGGCTGGTCTGGTTACGCTTTTACTTTTTGTGGTGGTCTTGTCCGGATGTTTTCGCGATCCCAGTGTGCGCAAGCACAAGTACCTGGAAAGCGGCGAGCGCTACAGCGCCGAGGGCAAGTACCGGGAAGCGGCAATCCAGTTTTCCAATGCGCTGAAGATCGACAAGAACTATGCCGACGCGCATTATGCCCTGGCGGAGACGTATCTCCACATGGGAGCCATCAGCGCGGCTTATGGGGAATTGCTCCGCACCGTGGACCTGCAGCCGACCAATTACAAGGCCCGGCTGGAACTGGGCAACATGCTGCTGGCCGCGGGCAAGACGGACGGCGCGCAGGCCCAGGCCGCGGCGATCCTTGCGGCCGAGCCCAACAATCCGGGGGTTCACTCGCTGCTGGCCCGCATCGCGGCCAAACAGGGTGATTCGGCCAAGGCTCTGGCCGAGATTCATCGCGCGATCGAGCTGAATCCGAACAACGCGGAATTTCACGAGACACTGGCAATCTTGGAGGTGGGCGATCCGTCCCAAAGCGCGCTGGTGGAGAGTGAGCTGAAGAAGGCGGTTGCCCTCGATCCGAAATCCGTCAATGCCAAATTGCTGCTGGCGGCTTTCTATGCCCAGAATCATCGTCTGCAGGAGGCCGAAAAGATCAGCTGGGAGGCCGTCGCCACCAATCCGAAGAACCTGACCGCCCGGGCCAATGTCGCCCACATCATCATCGAGGAGGGAGACCGGGCAAGGGCCGAGCAGGTGCTCCGTCAGGCTTCCAGGGATTTCGCGGATAATCCGCAGGGAGTGCGCATCCTGGCCGACTATTATCTGGCTTCTGGACAGATGGACAAGGCCAAGGCGGAGTTTGCGCGGCTGGTGCGAGAGTATCCCCAGAATGAGTCTGTCCAGGAGGGATACGCCCGGCTTCTGCTGGAGATGGGCGACAACGCGACCGCCCAGACGGTGGTGGCGCAGTTGATGAAGACGAACGGGAAAGATCCGGATGTGGCCGCGCTGAACGGAATTGTGATGCTCAACAACGGCCACGCCGGCGATGCGGTTGTTGCTCTGGAGGGCGCGGCCAGCAATGCCCCGAAGGATGCGTTCATCCAGTTCTGGCTGGGCAGGGCGGCTCTGGCCAAAGGGGATGTCGATCTGGCCGAAAAGAGCTTCCGCCAGGCGGCCGAACTGAACCCGCCGGGGCTGAATGCGCTGACCCAGTTGGCGGTCATTGCCAGCCAGCGCGGCGACTTGAACACGCTGGCTGATCTGGCCAGCAAGACAATTGCCTCCAGTCCCCATTTCTACGGCGGTTATCTGTGGCGGGCCACGGTGGAGGCGGCCCATCACGAGGAGAACGAGGCGGAGGCCGACCTGAAGACCGCCATGGCCGATGCCCCGCAGAACCCGCAGCCCGATCTGATGCTGGGCGAGCTTTACTTCGGGCAGAAGCGCTATCCGGAGGGAGTCGCGCTGTTTCAGAAGGCTCTCGGCTACGACCCCAACTCGATTCCCGCCGTGCGCGCTCTGGTTGGTTACGATCTGATGCGGAAGCAGCCGGCCGATGCGCTGGCCCTGCTGAACGCGCAGATCGCGAAGAGTCCGAAGAACAGCGGATTCTACGATCTGCTGGCGCAGCTCCAGATTGAAAGCAGGAATATCGACCAGGCGGTGGCCACGGCCCAGAAAGCCATGCAGATCAATCCCAACGATGCCGAGGCGGTCGCCATTTACTCGCAGCTTCAGATGCAGCGGGGACAGGTGGCCAGCGCCATCGGCGCCTGGACGCAGTGGGCCAATGTTCATCCCAACAATGCCGGCGCCTATGCGGTTCTTGGAACTCTGGAGGAATCGCGCGGATACTGGTGGCAGGCGGAGAACGATTACAAGAAAGCCCTGCAGATCCAGCCCGCGCAGCCGGTGGCGGCCAACAATCTTGCCTATCTGATGCTGGAGCATGGGGGGGATCTGGATGTGGCGCTGTCGCTGGCGCAAACAGCGCGGCAGGCGATGCCGAACTCGCCCAACAGCGCCGATACGCTGGCCTGGGCGTACTACTACAAAGGAGCCTACGGGTTTGCCCGCGACCTTCTGGAAGATGCCGTCAAGACCGATCCCAGGGACGCTTCGATGCAGTATCACCTGGGTATGGTGTACAGCAAACTGGGGGACAAGAAGAACGCCGCGATTCATCTGAAGGAAGCACTGGCGCTGGCTCCCGGCTCGCCTGCGGCCAAGCAGGCCCAGGCCGCGCTGGCCGGGCTGGGCTAGAGGGAAACGAGGCCAGCATGGCAGCCGGCCCTTCGCGACGCGCGGCAGGCTGCCAGAGTGCATCGACCTTTTCCCCGCATGGAGCTGTGACAAGCGTCATCTACCTGTCGCCCAATGCCACCCCTGTATCCGAGTTCGCATCGATATGACAAATACCAGGACGATTGCCCGGAACACAGGCTGGTATGGCCTGGAAAACGCCATCAGCTTTATCGTCGGCATATTTACTTCCATTGCCATTGCCCGCACCCTCGGCCCGGAAAAGATGGGCTATATCATCTACGTCATCTGGATCGCCTCGGTGGTCAGCAGCCTGGGCGGAATGGGCATTCCAGCGACGACGCGCAAGTACATGGCCGAGTTCCTGGGCATGGGCGACCGGGGCACGGCGCGCTTCATCTACTTCCGCACGCTGCTGCTGCAGGCGGCGCTGGCCACGGTGGCGACCGGAGGCCTGGGGGTGTGGGTGCTCGGCGACGCCCCCGCGGGATACAAACTGGCGTCGGTGCTGGTGGTGCTCAGCATCTGGCCGGCGATGGTCAACTCCATCTCCGCGCAGGCCAATGTCGCCACGGAAGAACTGTCCACCAATGTTCCCGCCTCGGTCGTTTCCATTCTGGTTTACTTCTTTGCCGTGGTGGCAACGGTGGTCCTCCACTGGGGCGTGATCGGATTCGGCGCCTCGGTGCTGGCCATGCGGGCCGTCGATCTGCTGGTGCGCCTTTTCCCCGCGATCAAGCGCATCCTCGCATGGGAGGCCCGCCCGATCCATTCCCAGGAACTGAACCGCCGCATGACGAGCTTTGCCTGGCAGAGCATTATCAGCATGATCGCCGCGCTGATCGTCTGGGACCGGTCGGAGTTTCTGCTGCTGAAGCATCTTTGTCCGGATATTCGCGAGGTGTCCTACTATTCGGTGGCTTTCAACATGGCCGAACGCCTGCTGGTCAGCGCCTCCATCTTCGGGACGGCGATCGGCGCCACCATCTTTGCCCAGTACGGACGCGACAAATCCCGGCTTCCGAATCTGGCGGCGACCTCGTTCCGCTATCTGGCGCTGACCTCGATCCCGCTGCACGTCATCTCCACCGCGCTGGCGGCGCCGGCCCTGCTGGTCCTCTACGGCAACAAATACCGGGGAGCCGAGGCCGTGGCGACGCTGGCCCCGCTGCTGTGCCTGCCCAAGGCCTTCATGAGTCCGGTGCAGAACCTCTTGCAGAGCACGGAGCGGCAGGTTTACATCATCGTGGCCACGGTGCTGGCCGGCATCGTGGATATCTCCGTGGCCTGGATCCTCATTCCCGCCCACGGCGCCGTCGGAGCCTGCATCGGCAGCGGCGCGGCGCAGATCACGGCGATCGGAATCATGTGGACCCTCACCGTTCGTCTTTACAAGGTGCAACTGCCCTGGCTCCAGGTTGCGAAGGTCTCCCTGGCCAGCGCGCTGGCATCGCTGACCGCACACGCGATCGCCGTGCATCTGGCTCCTGTGTGGGCGATTCTGCTGGGTGGCAGCGCGTCCCTGGTTGTTCTTTTCGGGCTTTTCTATCTGCTGCGCGTGCTGGAGGCGGAGGACCGCGACCGCTTCCGGATTTTGACGGGCATGCTGCCCAGGCTCGTGGCCGGGCCGGTGGACAGGCTTCTGACCCTGCTGGTCCGGCCCCGGTTCGATGAGATCGCCCCGGAAAACTGATCTCCGGGCGCCGGTTCCGGGCAGGGGAATGGAAGCGGGACGGCGGCCGGGGGCAGGATGAAGACCGTTCCGCGCGGCGAGCACGGCGCGGATGAGGAAAAAGTCGCGATGAAGATCAGCGTGGTCATTCCCGCTTACAACGCGGAGCGCTTCCTGCCAAGATGCCTGGCGTCGGTCTTTGCGCAGACGCTGCAGCCGCACGAGGTGATCGTCGTCGATGACGGCTCGACCGACCGGACGGCGGCGCTGGCCTCCGAGCTGGGCGCGAAGGTGATCAGCCAGCCCAACGGAGGCATTTCGGCGGCCAGAAATACCGGCATCCGGAATGCGTCGAGCGAATGGATTGCCCTGCTGGACGCCGATGACCTGTGGGTGCCAACAAAACTGGAGCGTCAGGCGGCCTGTATCCGGCCGGAAACCGTGCTGGTGTATACCGGCATCCGGTTCTTCGACGACGACGGAAGCCGTGGCGAGAACCCCGCAGCCGACCCGGAGGAAGCGAAAAAAGCTCTGCGCTATTGCAACCCGATACCGGTCACTTATCTTGTCCGGAAGGAGGCGCTGCTCGATGGCGGAGGGTACCGGGAGGACGTCTATTCATGCGAGGATTGGGAGATGCTGGTGCGGCTAGCGCGACGGGGGGAATTCGCCGCGGTGCCCGATCCTCTCACCGAGGTTTATCTCCATTCGGATAGTCTCAGCGCCAATCCGGAAACCATGCTGCGGGGGCTCGAACAGATGATCGATACGACGTTGCTGCGCGATCTGCGCGGCTTGGATCGCTTCTTCTGTCGACGCCGGATATGGGCCGGACAGCTTTACAGCGCCGGACTGATTGCGCGGGACAACCATTTGAAGGGAGAAATCGGCTACATGCTCCGATCGCTGTGCGCGTGGCCGTCCCCGTTCTGGCAGCCGCGCCGCTTCGCCGTCTACGCGGTGAGTGCGCGCAACAAACTTCTCCGGCGGCCGCGTTAACCGCGGCGCGAGTCTCCCGGTCGCCGGTCCTGAGCACCGCATCCTTCCGCATTGCATGAAAGGCAGGTAGCACGGAGGTGAAGTTGGCGTCATGAACAGACGTATCCTTGTCGAACCCGGAAGTTATGCCTGCCAGAATACCGGCGACGTCGCCATGATGCAGGTGGCGGCCGCTCGCCTCGCGGAGCTTTGGCCTTTCGCGGAGGTTGGGTTTGTTACCAGCCACCCGGAGCGCCTGGCGCGCTTCTGCCCTTCGGCCACGCCGATTCTGTCCGAAGAGCGCAACGCCTGGCTGCTGGAGCGATCCCTGATGGGCAAATTGCACCGGGCGCTTCCGGCGGGCATTTCGGCTCCGCTGCGGAG
>JBMFHN010000043.1:0-17084 GCA_049976805.1 Occallatibacter sp.
CAAGCAGCTCGCCTGCCGCACTTTGCAGATGCAGCTTCTGCGATGTGCGAGTGCGATCGCACGATCAGCGGAGAGAGTTTACGCTCTGCCAGGCAGATCGATAATGACAAACGCACTTTCGCCCCGTAAGGGATCTTGGGGTGGGTTGCTCGCGGAATTGCGCGGCCATCGCGGGGGCATGCACGGGCGGGCGGACGGGTGGGCGGGAACCTGACCGGGCGGCGCGGCGGGGAAGAAAGGCTGGCGCGCCGGGCGGAAACGTCAATAGCCGTTCGCGACCAGCCAGGCCTCGGTCAGATCCGCTCCGGGCTTCTTTTCCGCCAGCAGTTGCGCATGGGCCAGCTTCACCAGAACGTCGGCCTCGACGTTCACCGGCGCGCCGGGCGCGAGCGTGTGCAGGTTGGTGCGCCAATAGGTCAGGGGCAGGATCGCGATGGTGATCGTTTCGCCGTCGAAATCGGCGATGGTCAGGCTGATCCCCTCGACGGCCACCGAACCTTTGTGGACCATCCAGGAGCGCACCTTCTCCGGAACCCTCACCTTGAGAGTCCAGTCGGTGGTTTCGCGGTCAAACGCCGGGCTGGAGGCCGGAATCACCGGGTCGAGCGCCGTCAAGGTGCCCGTGCCGTCGACGTGCCCCTGGACGATGTGGCCGCCGAGCGGGCTGCCCGCCGCCGTAGGCAATTCCAGGTTGACCCTGGCCCCCGGCGTGAGCGCTCCCAGCGAGGTGCAATCCAGCGTTTCCTGCGCCAGATCGGCGTGAAAATAGGTGGGGTTCACGTCCAAAGCGGTCAGGCAGACGCCGGAAACTCCCAGAGAATCGCCTTCGCGCAGCCGGCCGGCCAGGCCCGGAGCCTCGACCGTGATGCGCCGCACTCCACCCCGGTTCTCCAGCCCGATCAGTGTGCCTGTCTGTTCGATGATGCCAGTAAACATAGCCTCATTTTAAGGGATGGAGGAGCCGGGCCGGACGGGAATCCATCCGCCTGTTTTTTTGAGCGCCCGGCAGAGTCTTTCTTTTCGCTTCCTTACCCTGCGCTGATACACTTCACCCTCGGAGAAGAAAACTGCAACAAATTGTCAGTGGCCATTTGGAGGATCAGCGTGCCAGATTTTCAACCCTTTGTGCCTGCCGGCGAACAGCCCCGGGAATTTACCCTCAGGGCCGTTCTGCTGGGCTGTTTTTTCGGTATCATCTTCGGCGCCGTTACCGTCTATGTCGGCCTGCGCGCCGGCCTGACGGTGGCCGCCTCCATTCCCATCGCGGTGCTGTCCATCAGCATTCTGCGCGCCTTCGGCCGCAGCTCGATCCTGGAGAACGTCATCGTCCAGACCACCGGCAACGCCGGCCAGTCGATCGCCGCCGGCGTCATCTTCACTCTGCCGGCGCTGATCTTCCTGGGCTTCGACCTCGAATACGCGCGCATCTTCATGCTGGCGCTGATCGGCGGCTTTCTGGGCGTGCTCTTCATGGTTCCGTTGCGCAAGGAGCTGATCGTCGAGGAGCACGGCAATCTGACCTTTCCCGAGGGAACCGCCTGCGCCGACGTGCTGATGGCCGGCGAAAAAGGCGGCACCTTTGCCAGCCGCGTCTTCCTGGGCCTGGGACTGGGCGCCCTCTATACCTTCTTTCAGAACCGGAACCTCATCGGCCTGTGGCCCAACGCGCCCGAGTTCGATCCCGACTTCGGCCCCCACCACGTGCTCAAAGGCGCCTCCATCAACGCCGAAGCGACGCCCGAGTACCTGGGCGTGGGCTACATCATCGGCGCGCGCACGGCGGGCATCATCTTTGCCGGCGGCGTCTTCTCCTGGCTGGTGCTGATGCCGCTGATCTACTTCTTCGGCAAGAATCTTCCCCAGGCCATCTACCCCGGAACGGTTCCCATCGCGCAGATGAGCCCCGGCGACCTCTGGTCCACCTACATCAAGCCGGTGGGCGCCGGAGCGGTGGCCGCCGCCGGCCTCATCACCCTGCTCAAGACCATGCCCACCATCTTCGGCGCGCTCACCGCCGGCTTCAAACATATCCAGGGAAGCGCCCAGGCGGGTGCGGAGCCGGTTCGCACCACGAGGGACTTTTCGATGGGCGCGGCCATGGGCGGCTCGGCGCTGCTGATCGTCCTGATGTTCTTCTTTCTCTACTTCAAGCCGGTTCCCGGGGCCCAGGTCAGCCTGGGAGCCAATCTGGCGGCGGCGATCCTGGTGGTCGTCTTCGGTTTTCTCTTCGTGACCGTCAGCTCCCGGATCGTGGGCCTGATCGGCAGCTCAGCCAACCCCATCTCCGGCATGACCATCGCCACGCTGATGGCCACCTCGGCCATCTTCCTGGTCGAAGGCTGGACGGCGCCGGCCTTCGGCGCGCTGGCCATCACCATCGGCGGCGTCGTCTGCATCGCCTCGGCCGAGGCCGGCGACACCTCGCAGGATCTGAAGACCGGCTTCCTGGTCGGTTCAACGCCCTATAAACAGCGCTGGGCCTTCCTGATCGGCATCGTGATCTCCACCATCGCCATCGGTTTCACCCTCAAGCTGATGAACCAGGGATTCCAGGAGTTCCACGCGATGCAGATCCCCTGGAACCTCTCCGTGCCGCACGAGGGCGTCACCGTCCAAAAGGATCTGGCCAGCCTGAGCGACCAGTTCCCGGTCGTCGCCGCGGACAACACGAAGACCATCCACCACAAAAGCGAGTACATCGTGCTGAACGCCATCGGTTCGCCGGAACTGGCCAATGGCAAGTACCTTTACTCGAAGGCGGCCCACGAGATCGAGGTGCAGTGGATTCCGGGCATCGGCAGCAAGAACGCTTCGGCGCCGCAGGCCCAGCTGATGGCCACGGTCATCAACGGCATCCTGAGCCGCAAATTGCCCTGGGGACTGGTGATGCTGGGCGTTTTCCTGGTCATCGCCGTCGAACTGCTCGGCATCCGTTCGCTTTCCTTCGCCGTGGGCGCCTATCTGCCCATCGCCACCACGCTGCCCATCTTTGTCGGCGGCATGGTGCGCTGGCTGGCCGACGCCGCCGCCAAAAGGGCGGGCAACGAGGCGGAAGCCGAAGGCGACGTCTCGCCCGGCTCGCTCTACGCCTCCGGGCTGATCGCCGCCGGAGGGATCATCGGCCTGCTGGGCGTCGGGCTCAAGCTCTACGAAGGACTGCTGAACAAGGAAAACCCGCTGGCCGCCCCGCACACCCTCCTCTATAACGACTGGGTTTCCGTAGTGGCCTTCGCGGCGCTGGCCTTCTCGCTCTTCTACTTTGCCCGCAAGCCGCTGAAGAAGTAGGCGGCAAAGCACAGAAATAGGCGGCAAAGCCCGTCCGATCCCATTCTGCGTGTGGGCCTGGACGGGCTTCGCCCTTGCCGGCGGAAAAGAGGGTTCAGCCTTTCAGCACCTGCCCGATGGTCTGAATATCGACCAGCCCATTGCACCCGTAGAGCGCCGGCAGCACGCGCTCGGCCGGATAGGTGCGCCGCATTTCGGCAACCTTTTCGGTTCCCACGCGGTAGGCCGGCAGATACATGCGGCCCAGCAGGGGATGGCGGCCCCAGGCGCCGGAGAGCTTGTCGGCGCGCTCGGCGGTGACCAGAAAATCGCGGCGCAGCGTGGCCGCCACCTCCGGCTGCGGCCGTCCCTCGCCCCAGGTCATGTAGGAGGACTGGTTCTTGGCGTCGTCCTGGAGGAGCGCCAGCAGCACGCCGATCTGCAGATCCTCGTCCGGCAACTGGTCAACTTCGGTGACTCCGTGGGCGATCAGAATCGCGTTGTTGGCGACGCCCTCAAAGAGCGTGGCGGCGCGCGTGTTCATGGTGAGCACCGTGGTTTCGAAACCGGCCTTGCCGCGAACGTAGAGATCCTGCAGGTAGGCGAAGGTGGTCACGTGGCCCGGAACCACCTCGTGGCTGATCAACTGTTCGAACTCCGGATAGGAGATCTCGAGCGAGGCGTTGATCTCGTAGCTGGCCTCGTAGAGCGGCGCGCCGCCGGCCGTGCGCGCCCGCCCGATGTAGTTCATCGAGCCGGAAAACCAGGCGTCCTTGATGGCCAGAAATTCGATGTTCGCCCGCGGCACGCGTGCCAGATCCGGAGGAAGATAGGGCACAAGGTTCTTCGCGCTGAGGTTGTCGAAGAGCGCGATGACGGCGGCACCGAGCGCGCGCACCGAGGCCATGGGGCTGACCCGCTGCCGGCGCCAGCCGTCGACCGCCCCGAGCAGCGCTTCCGCGCCGGAGACGGCAAAGCCGGCGCGGCCCAGCAGCTCGGCCACCCGCTCGCGCTTTTTCGCCGGCTGCGAAGGCTCGGGCGGCTGGGCCGTCGAAGCCTCGACCGCGCGCGCATAAGGCACCGGATCGCCCTTGCCGGCGACCTCCATGGCCAGATCCCACATCACCTGCAGGGAATCCGCCATGCCGATCAGGTAAGCCCGGCGCAGAGGGTCCATCCCGGCCGCTTCCTTGCAGACGCCTTCGATGGCGCGGGGCAGATCAACCGCGCGCAGGTAGGCTTCGACGGCCGCGCGGTCTACGTTCTTCGCGCCGACTCCGCCCGAGGCGCGCAGGGTGGCCGCCGCCGGATGCGTGTAGGCGGCGGGCAACGGCTCATCGGAAAACCATGAGTCGGCGATAAAGCGCCCCGTGCCCGAAGGGCACATCACATCGCCACCCCAAAGCGTGTCAATGCCCAGCACGGCATCCGCAATGTATGTTTCTGCTTGATTCATCCTCTACACCCTCTCTTTTCCTGTGGAGCGAAACCAGACATACAGACAAAGGCCTGCGAACAGCAGCACGGAAACCGATTGCGAGACCGGATCATCCCCGTAAAACGGCGTCCGGATCAGGTCCTGGCGATACCAGGGGAAGAGGCGCAGCGCCGCGCCCAGAACACCGCCGAGCGCGCCGCCGGCCACCAGTCCGGAGGCGATGATGACGCCCTTTTCGCGTACCGCCCTGCCTCCTTCGCCGTTCGTCTTTTCCGAACGCTGGTTGACCAGGTGGGCCAGGAATCCGCCCGCCAGCATGGGCGAGGTCAGCCCCAGCGGCAGATACATGCCCAGCGCGAAGACCAGCGAGGAGCGGCCGATCATCTCCAGCGTCAGCGCGACTGCGGCGCCGATGCCGAACAACAGGTAGGCGACCGGCTGGCGGCTCATGAAACCCACCACCAGGGCTTTCATGATGGCCGCCTGCGGAGCGGCCAGCACCTGGCGCGGATCGCCCGGGGCGGCCTCGCCAAACTGGAAGGTGTGAGCCAGCAGAATAATGGTCAATCCCGCGGTGATCGCGGCGGCGGCAACCCCGATAAACTTGACCTTCTGCTGCGCAGCCGGCGTCGAACCGAGCCAGTAGCCGGTCTTCAGGTCGGTGATGAACTGTCCGGAGACGCACAGGACCGTGCAGACCATGCCCGCGATGGCCATCACGAAGAACATGCCGGTGGTTCCCGAGAGGCCGAACTTCAACAGCACCAGCGCGGAGACGATCACCGCCAGCATGGTCATCCCGGAGGCCGGGTTGTTGGCCGTGGTGGCAATGGCGTTGGCGGCCACCGAGGTGAAGAAAAACGAGAACAGCAGTGTCAGCGCCAGGCCCACGAGCACGATCGTCCAGGAGACATGGAAGCGCCCGAAGAAGATGGCGACGCCGAGTGCGCCCAGCACGATGCCGAAAAGAATGGTCAGAATGGACAGATCGCTGTCGGTGCGCTCCGTCTGCGGGGCCTCGCCGTGGCGGAAGGCGTGCAGCGCGATGCCAAAGGAGCCGGCGATCACGCGCATCGATTTGAGAACCCCGAAGATGCCGGCCGTGGCGATGGCCCCCACACCGATGAAACGCGCATAGTTGCTGTAAATATCGAGAGCGCTCATCTGGGAGACAGGCACGGTGCCCGGATAAACCGCCGAGCCCATATGGCTTCCGATAAACCAGATCATCGGGACCACGACGAAATTCGAAAAGATGCCCCCGGCACAAAAGATCAGGGAGACACGCAAGCCCATCAC
This sequence comes from Occallatibacter sp., assembly GCA_049976805.1. Lineage (GTDB taxonomy): Bacteria > Acidobacteriota > Terriglobia > Terriglobales > Acidobacteriaceae > Telmatobacter. The sequence continues at coordinate 6,002 of JBMFHN010000043.1, forward strand.
ATAGCCCAGCCCCATGATGAAGCCGATGGCGTCGAAGCTGACGACCATCCGGCCCTTCTCGGCCAGTGTGCGCATCAGGGGCACGAACTGGAAATCCAGGTTTTCTTTCCACACGTGAAAGGTGGTGACCAGAAAGTCGTAGATTCCGGCGATGGCCGTGGCTTCGAGCAGCAGCTTGGCCTGCGAGCCGCCCCGCTCGCCGGTGACCAGCACCTCGGTGATCGCCGTCGCCTCGGGAAAGGGAAGCTGGCCGTGCATCTCGCAGACAAAGTAGCGGCGCAGCGGAATCAGGAACAGCACGCCCAGACAGCCGCCGGCCAGACAGATGAAGATGGTCTGCACGGGATGCGGGTTGAGGTGGAGCATGTAGAGCGCGGGCAGGGTAAAAATGGCGCCGGCCACCACGCTGCCCGAAGCGGCGCCGATGCCGGTGATGATGACGTTTTCCAGCAGCGTGGTGCGCCGGCTGTACATGCGCGCCAGCCCGATGGCCAGGATGGAGATGGGAATGGCGGATTCCATCCCCTGGCCAACCTTCAGCCCCGAATAGGCCGAGGCGATCGAGAAGATGACGCAAAACAGAACGCCCCAGAAAAGGGAGCGCAGCGTCAGCTCCGGCGTCTTTTCCCCGGAGGGTACGATCGGTTGATAGGTTTCGCCGGGCTGCAGCGGCAGATAAGCGTTTTCTGGTAGAGACTTCGCCTCGGTTTCGACCATGGATCCATCATCTCCCTGTCGGCAATGCTCCGGACCCGGCCCCATCAGGCGCTTCGCCAGACGCCAACACACACCGGTCTCGGGGTTCCCGCACTGCCCGGGACGAACCATGCAGACTACCACCGCCACGGGGTCAATGCAAATGTGAAAATCGGGAGCGAAGCGGCCGGCGGCGGGCAGGATCCGAAGGCGGCAAGCAGGGGAGATTGCCCAGGCAGAGGCGCCTTTGCCCGGCCTCTGTCCGATCGCGCGCATCCGGCTTCCGATGGCCATCCGGTGCGGAGTTTCAAGCGGCAGGCTCAGGAACAGTCGTACCCGATTTTTCATCCGCCGCAGGGTGTGGACGAAAATGGCGCTTCTCCTCGTCCGTTCCCGCCCAGGTCGCGGGAGTTCATCCGCCGCAACGGGGGCGCAACGGCCGCCCGCGACCGGCTTTTCCAGCCGCGGCGGAGCCGCCGATTCTGGTTGCTCCGGGGCGGCAGTTTCCGCTTGCGCCGAGGCCGGATCGGGAAAAAATCTCTTGAAAAATTTTCCGAAAGGAACGATGCTGTCGGACAAGAGCCGAGCCGCGGGCGGCGATGCCGGCCACTTGCGGAGATCCGGCGATCATCGGCCGCATGGCTCGCCTGTTTTCACGTCCATCCCGAGGGACAATGTACAGCCGCACCCAGAACGAAGACGGAACCCGCAATACCCGCTGTCTCCACTGCTTCTTGACCATCGCCTTTTCCGTCGAAACAGAACGCGAACTGAGTGATCTGGAGGCCCGGCATATCTGTCCCGAGCGGGCGCTGGCGGAACTGCTGAAAGCGGGAAAAACCCTCGAAGCGCCAACCCGCTGAAGCCGGAGATCCGGCGCCTGCGGGCTTCGGCGCAGATTCCTGCCGAAGCCGCGCCAGGCCGTTCAGCGGCAGGCGCGCAAGGCCTTTCGCGCGTCAATCGCCCTTATTTGCCCGCCAGCGCGGCGGCAATCTGACGGCCATGGAAGCGGCCGTTTTCGATGAAGATTTCATTGGTGCGCGATCCGGCCACGATGACCCCGGCCAGATAAATGCCCGGCACGTTGCTCTCAAGCGTCTCGGGATTGCACGCTGGCAGCCGGTCTTCCCCCTCGAAGCGCAGCCCGAGCGCCTCCAGAAACTCGAAGTCGGGGTGGTAGCCGATCATGGCGAAGACAAAATCGTTCTGGACGGTTTCGCGCCCCCCGGGCGTCTCGATGACGGCCGCATCGGGCGTAATTTCGATGACCCGGGAGTTGAAAAAGGCTTTCACGTCGTGGTTCTTGATGCGGTTTTCAATGTCCGGCTTGATCCAGTACTTCACATGGCCGTGCATCCCGGCGTCGCGGTGCACGAGCGTGACCCGGGCGCCGCTGCGCCACAGCTCGAGGGCCGCGATGGCCGCCGAGTTCTTGCCGCCGATCACCAGCACATCCATACCGAAGAAGGGATGGGGATCGAAGTAATAGTGGTGCACCTTGCTCAGGCTCTCGCCGGGGATGTGCAGATAGTTCGGCCGGTCGTAATAGCCGGAAGCGATGACCAGTCTGCGGGCGCGGATTGCGCCCGAGCGGCCGAAGCGATCCACGGTATGGACGGTGAAGTCCCCCTCCGAGCCCGTAACCCGCTCGACGCGCAGGTAGAGGCGCAGATCCAGCCGGTAATGGGCAGCCACGTGCCGGTAGTACTGCAGCGCCTCGTTGCGGGTGGGCTTGGCGTTGGGACTGGGAAAGGGAATGTCGCCGATCTCGAGCAGTTCCGATGTGGTGAAGAATGTCATGTGCGCCGGGTAGTGGAACAGCGAGTTGCACAGGCATCCCTTGTCCACGACGACGGCCCGCAAGCCAGCCCTTTCAGCTTCGATCGCACAGGACAGACCGGTGGGACCAGCGCCCACCACCAGCAGGTCGAAGATTCTTTCCCCTGTCTCCTGTGTTTGCCGGGGCATTTCCATCTCGATGTCACTCATGACCTTAGCTTAGGATAAAAAGAGAGTTTTGAGGATAAAAACGGAGGCGCGCGGTCCGAATGGCGGCAGGCGCAGGCCGGGCGGAAGGGCGAGGTTTCACTCCCGCCCCGGCCGAGCGCTCGATTCCCGCCCCCGATCGAGCGCCGGTTGCGATCCGGCGCATCTTCACAGCGCCGGCAGCGGGCTCTTGCTGGGCGCCAGGATCTCGTCCAGAAGGTCCGGCGTGCCCGCCACGCGCTCGAGCGACGGAAAACGCAGACCGCCGTAGTAGTCGAGTGCGAAGGTCTTGTATTGATTGCCCTGGCGGAACTGCAGCTGAATCGGTTTTTTCTCGGTTTCAGCGGCCAGAATTGCGTTGCTCAGCACCTGGGCGTTGTAGGCTGTGCCGTTGACCGAAACGATCCGCATCGCAGGCGTGATACCGGCCTTGAAGGCCGGGCTGCCCCACCAGACGTCGCTGATGGCATTGGCGGGACCATGCCCGTCGAACGAACCCACCGCGAAGCCGAGGGAGGTGGAAAAATCCGCGAAGCCCATCGCCGCTCCCTCTTTCACCATCCACTCAGTCGGGCGATCCGTGTAGACCAGCCTGTAGCCTCCCCGCGTAAAACCGTCGAGTGGAACCTCGCGGCTCAGGCCGTAAACCCGCTTTTCCAGGAAGCCCTTCCAGTCGTAGGGAGCTAAGGCGTTGAGAGCCGCAACAACATCGTCCAGCGTGTAAGTGTCGGTGATGAAACTGCCGTTATAGACGCCAAAGAACCGCCTGCAGAAGTCGTCGAGCGATTTCTTGTCGCCGGTCAGCTCGCGGATTTTTGTGTCGGCATCCAGCCAGATCAACATTCCTTCCATGTAGTAGTCCTCCGCCCGCTGATAGCTGACCCAGCTGACCGGAGTGCGCTCGGAGATGATGGGCTGGTTGGTGGTGTCGATGAGGGGACGCCAGCCGCGTCCCGGGCTGAGAACGAGGTCGGCGGCCAGATAGGCGAGGATGTCGCGTGTTTCGGCGGGGGTGCGCAGGCCGGCCCGCGCGGTCAGCACATGGCCCCAGTACTCGGTCATGCCCTCATAGACCCAGAGCAGGTCATCCCGCATGGGCACATTGAAGTTGGGCGTCCAAAGGTCGGCCGGGCGGCGGAACTTTCCGTTCCAGGAGTGCGTGTACTCGTGCGCAAGCAGGTCGCGGTCGAAGATTCCGTCGGCCCATCCGGTCAGGTAATTCGCCGGCTCGCCGTCCTCGCTCGACTGATGGTGTTCGAGGCCGATGCCTCCCACCTTGTCGCTGAGCAGGAACAGAAAGTCGTAGTGTTTGTAATGGTGTGAGCCAAAGAGCTTGTCGGCCTCCACGGCCAGCTTCTTCTCTTCTTCAATCTCCTCGGGCGTCATCTTCAACTCGGCAGCGGTATCGGCAAAGACGTTCAGGTGGACCGTGTCAGCCGGGGTTGGCGACAGATCGAAGCGTTCGGAATAAAGTCCGGCGTAAAGCGGAGAATCGATCAGCGTGTTCAGCGGCGTCTGCTCGAAGCGGATCGAGCCACCGTGGCTGGAGGCCGTTTCGAGGGCGGTGGCGTATTGCCAGCCGCCGGGCAGCTTCAGCGTGGCATCGAAGCGCAGGTCGCGCGAAAAATAGCCCGCCGGGTACATCAGCACCTCGTTCCACTCGAGGTCAGCCAGGGCATCCGACATCTCGATGCGGCCCGCGCCCGGCTTGATCGGAGACAGATAATCGAAGTCCAGATCCACGGTTCGCGCGCCGGCGCCGAGCGGCACATGGAAGGCGTACATGTTCACCGGGTCGCGCACCCACTGGACACGTTTGCCGTCGACCGCCGTCACGATTCCCGCCAGGCACTTGATTGGACCTGAAGGCTCATGGTCGCCGGGAATCCACTCGGGATAGAGCAGCACCATCTCCCGGCTGCCGGGGACAACGGGGATCTTTTCCCGCACTTTTTCAACGCGGTCCACCGTATCGCGCAGATCGACCACCAGCTTGATGGGCGCGGCATAAGGTTTGTCGGCCGGGGCCACGATGGGCGGCGGCATCGGCGCGGGCTCAGGCTGCGTTTGCGGCAGCGTTTGTGCCAGGGCGCCACGGGAAAAGATCGCCGCGGCGAGAAGCAGTAAAAAAATGGAACGAGCCATGCAACCAGTCTAAACGCCGGATGAGCCGCTCCGGCCATCGCTCCCGGTGGATTGCGGCGATCCGCAGGCGCGGCTGCCAGGGGAGAAAGATCCGCTCCCCGTTCTGGAAGCCGGGCGCTCCGGCCGCGGTTTTCGCTCACTCCGGGCGGGGGAATGTCGAACCGTCAACGGGCAGTCGCGAGGCGAACCTGCCGTGCTGCCGGATCCCTATGCCCTTGCCGGGCGCTGTGCTCCGGTGCGCGCCGCAGTCGGGGTTCAGATGCCTTCGCCCATCGTGACGTACTGCCGCAGCCGCTCCAGTTCCTCGTGGTAAGCGGCGCGTTCGGCTTCCTCGACGGTGAACGGCTCAGCGATCTGGGCCAGACCGCCGAGCCGTTTCTCCAGTTCATCGACGCGGTTCGAGAGCGCGATCAGCGCGTCGGAGAGCGGATCCTTGACCTCGTGCGGATCGGTGATCAGCACTCGCCTCCCGTTGCGATACACGATGTGGGCCGGAACGCCCACCACGGTCGAGTTGGGCGGCACGTCGGAGAGCACCACCGAGCCGGCGCCAACGCGTGAGTTTTCTCCGATGGTGATGTCGCCCAGCAGGTTGGCGTTGTTGCCGACAAAGACGTTGTCGCAAAGCGTGGGATGGCGCTTTCCGTGGCCCTTGCCGGTGCCGCCCAGGGTCACACCCTGGTAAAGGGTCACGTCGTCGCCGACAATGGTGGTTTCGCCGATGACCACGCCGGTCGCATGGTCGATGAACAGCCGCCGTCCCAGTTGCGCGCCGGGATGAATATCGACGCCGGTGAAGAAACGGCCCACCTGGGAGAGCAGCCGCGCCAGAAGGTGCCGGCGCGCCTTCCAGAGGACGTGGGAGATGCGGTGCGTCCAGACCGCCCACAGACCGGGATAGCAGAGGAAAACTTCCAGGCGCGAGCGCGCGGCCGGATCGCGCTCGAGCACCGAGTCGATGTCTTCGCGGATGTGGTCCAACAGATGCATGACAGGCTCGATCCTGCGGCCGCGCCCATGCCGAGTCCGATCTCACCAGGCGGGCCGCCTGTCGGTGCGAATCTGCCCGAGAGCGGCAAATCCGGCGGTTTTTCTTGATCCGGCCTGGAAAACAGAGACCGGATCGGGGGCTCATGCGTTCAGAGCGAAACCTGTTCGGTGATCAGGGCCTGCGCCTGCTGACGCAGCGAATCGAAGAGCACGGTGGACAGATAGCGCTCGCCGAAGCTGGGCAGGATGGCGACGATCAGCTTGCCCGCGTTCTCCGGCCGCGCAGCCACCTTGAGCGCAGCGGCCACCGCCGCTCCCGAGCTGATGCCCACAAACAGACCCTCTTCGCGCGGCAGGCGGCGGGCCATCTCGATCGCCTCGTCGTTGGTGATCTGGATGACCTCATCCACCAGACCGGTCTCCAGCACGCGGGGCACAAAGCCCGCCCCGATGCCCTGGATCTTGTGCGGCCCGGGTTTGCCGCCACTCAACACGGCGCTGTCGGTGGGCTCGACGGCGATGGCCTTGAACGCCGGCTTGCGCTCCTTGATGTAGCGGGCCGTGCCGGTGAGCGTTCCGCCGGTGCCGACGCCGCTGACGAGAATATCGGCTGCGCCGTCGGTATCACTCCAGATTTCGGGGCCGGTGGTGGCATAGTGAGCGGCCGGATTGGCCGGATTGTCAAACTGCTGGAGGATGTAACCGTCTGGCATGCTGGCCCGGATCTCCTCGGCTTTGGCGATGGCGCCCTTCATGCCGGCGGGGCCGGGGGTGAGGACAATCTCCGCGCCAAAGGCCAGAAGCAACACGCGGCGCTCCAGGCTCATCGTTTCCGGCAGGGTGAGAATCAGCCTGTAGCCTTTGACGGCGGCGATGAAGGCCAGCGCGATGCCCGTGTTGCCGCTGGTCGGCTCGATCAGCACGGTCTTGCCGGGCGTAATCCTGCCCGCTTTTTCCGCGGCTTCAACCATCGCCAGCCCGATGCGATCCTTCACGCTCGAAACCGGATTCTGGCTTTCCAGCTTGGCCACGACGGCAGCCGGCAGCCCAGCCGCCACGCGATTGAGCCGCACCAGGGGGGTTCGGCCGATGAGTTCCGTAACATTCGCGGCAATTCGCGCCATGATGATCTCCTTTTCCGGGGCGCAATCCCGGTTCCGTTCTCAATTGTTGATAGGGGTGATGGTCGGGTTGTCATGCAGGGAAGAACGTGCGCGTGGAACGGAGCACACATCTGCATCGCGGCGGACACCGGGGCGGCGTTAGCGACATCGATGCATGCAACAAGCATAGTACCGCTGCGTATCTTGTGGCAAGGCAATCTCCTTTTCAAGGCAAGAGAAGCCTGAAAGAGTCCGGGCGGGCAGGCAGAAGGTGAAGGCTCTGCGTGCCGGGAGCAGAAAAGTTGAAGCGGCCGAGATGGAAGACATAGAGGTCTTCGATCTGCCCGGCCTCCCGCCGGAACTGCATCGGGAGGCATGCCCGGCGGTGATCTGAAGCGCGCGGCGCGCTGGCGCCGCCAGCGCAAAACCGCTCCTGTCGCGGACTCCCATCGGCGCCCCGCGCAGCCCTCCGGAAACAGCCCGTCAGAATGGAAAGTTCGGCTGCAAAAGACAGGGACTGCTCCGCAGAAGTTACCCTCCTCGGGGCCGGATCAAGGTTACGCCCGGGGTGTTGGCGCTTATGCCACCGCCTCTTTCGACTGTTTGGCCCTGCAAGCCGAGCGGCTCGTCCGGTTTCTGTAACTGGCCTTGATAAATTCGTGGAACAGGGGATGCGGCTCTAATGGCCGGGATTTGAATTCGGGATGGAACTGGCAGCCGAGGAAGAACGGGTGGCCGGGCAACTCGACAATCTCGACGTAAGTCGTATCGGGGGTGGTGCCGCTCAGGCGCAGCCCGCCACCGGTGAGCAGCGCCTCATACTCGCGGTTGAACTCGTAGCGATGCCGGTGCCGTTCGCTGATTTCCGTTGCGCCTCCGTAGGCCTTCGAGGCCAGCGAACCCTCCTGCAGCACGCAGGTCCAGGCACCCAGCCGCATCGTCCCGCCCATCTCCTCGACGCCCAGCAGTTCGCGCAGCTTGTAGATGACACGGTGTTGGCTGGACGGATCGAACTCGCTCGAATTGGCGTCCTTCAATCCGCAGACATGGCGCGCAAACTCGATGCAGGCCGTCTGCATGCCCAAGCAGATGCCGAAGTAGGGAACCTGTTTTTCCCGCGCGTAGCGGATGGCGTTCAGCATCCCCTCAATGCCGCGCTTGCCGAAGCCGCCGGGAACCAGAATGCCATCGAATCCGTCGAGCTGCGTTTCATAACTGCGGTCCTCGGGCGTTTTCGATTCCAGGCCCTCGGCCTCGATCCAGGTGATGTTGAGTTTGAGGTTCTGCGCCACCGCTCCGTGGGTCAGCGCCTCCTTGAGCGATTTGTAGCTGTCCTCGTACTCCACATACTTGCCCACGATGGCGATGGAAACCTCGTCCCGGGGGTGGTAGCAGCGCTCGACCAGATCCTTCCACCGGCTCAGGTCGGCTTCGGGCGCCTCCCGGCGCAGGTATTTGAGGATGAGCGTGTCCAGCCCCTCCTGGGCAAAGCAGAGCGGCACCTCGTAGACGGAGGGGACCGTCCGGGCTCCGACCACGGCGCGTTCTTCCACGTTGCAGAAGGCGGCTATCTTCTGCTTGATTTCGTCCCCTAGCACCCGTTCCGAGCGGCACAGCAGGATGTCGGCCTGGATGCCGATGCCCAGCAGTTCCTTGACCGAGTGCTGCGTGGGCTTGGTCTTCAGTTCCTGCGCGGCGGCGATCCAGGGCACCAGCGTCAGGTGAACGAAGACCGTGTTTTCCCGGCCCAGTTCCTGGCGCATCTGGCGGATGGCTTCGAGAAACGGCAGCGACTCGATATCGCCCACCGTGCCGCCAATCTCGACAATCGTCACGTCGGCGCCGTTGGCGGCCACCTTGCGCATGGCGTTCTTGATCTCGTTGGTCACGTGGGGTATGACCTGGACGGTCTTGCCCAGATAATCGCCGCGCCTCTCCTTCAGAATGATCTGCTCGTAGATGCGGCCGGTGGTCAGGTTGTTGTCGCGCGAGAGGGGCGCGTGGGTAAAGCGCTCGTAGTGGCCCAGGTCCAGGTCGGTTTCAGCCCCGTCATCGGTCACGAAAACCTCGCCATGCTGGAAGGGAGACATCGTCCCCGGATCGACGTTCAGGTAAGGGTCGAATTTCATCAGGTTTACCCGCAGGCCCCGGCCTTCGAGCAGGCAGCCGATCGAGGCCGCCGCCAGACCCTTCCCTAAACTGGACACAACGCCTCCCGTCACAAAGACATACTTTGCCGACATGATTGCAACCTCTTGAAAGACTGAATGGAATGGACGTACCAGGTGGGCACAATCAAGTATGACAGAGATCGGGGGCGGGGAGAAAGCGGAAGTTTTGCACAAGCGACCGCTACCGGCCGCCAATATCTTCTTAAAGAATTGATTTCTTGATCTTTATGGAAACATTCGACAAGGTTTCACCGTCTTTTCGTCCGAGCACCGCAGGAATCCGGAGAAACGGATTCCATGGCATCTGCCGGGACAATCCGGGGCAAAATGCTCACTTGCCCCCGGCAACCGGCGGGAAATAGGATGCAGCCTGAAAGAAATGGCTCGGGAGGAACTGATGTATGGCGAATTTCACCCAACCGGCCCGTAAACTGGGGGCCCATGGTCCCGCGGTCTTTCCCATCGCCCTGGGCGCGATGGGCATGAGCGGAATGTACGGCGCCGCGGACGAAGCCGAGAGCGTCGCCACGATTCATGCGGCCATCGACGCTGGCGTCAACCTGATCGATACGGGCGATTTCTACGGCATGGGCCACAACGAGATGCTGCTCAGCCGCGCTCTGCGCCTGGTGCGGGACGAGGTTCTGCTCTCGGTCAAGTTCGGCGCCCAGCGCGCCCCCGACGGCTCATGGCTCGGCTACGATGCTCGGCCCGCCGCCGTAAAAACCTGGCTTGCCTACTCGCTCAAGCGGCTGGGCACCGACCACATCGACATCTACCGGCCGGCACGGCTCGACCCGGCAGTGCCCATCGAGGAAACCATCGGAGCCATCGCCGCGATGGTCCAGGCCGGTTACGTGCGCTGGATCGGGCTCTCCGAGGTGGGCCCGGAAACGATCCGCCGTGCCGCCGCCGTGCACCCGATCGTCGACCTGCAGATCGAGTACTCGCTGGTGAGCCGCGCCCCGGAGGAAAGAATCTTCCCCGTGCTCAGGGAACTGGGCGTGGGAGCGACGGTGTACGGTGTTCTTTCCCGCGGGCTGCTGGCCGGTTCCAGACCCGCGGCGGCAGGTGATTTCCGCGCCCGTCTGCCGCGCTTCACAGGGGACAACTTTGCCCGGAATCAGGACCTGATTGCAAAGCTCAACAGAGTGGCTTCCGCCCATCGAGTCACCCCGGCCCAGCTGGCGCTGGCCTGGGTGTTGGCCAGCAACAGCCAGATTGTTCCGCTGATCGGCGCGCGCACGCGGGCGCAGATGGCCGAAAGCCTTGCGGCGCTTGCGGTCCGGCTCAGCGCAGCGGATCTGGCTGAAATCGAAACCGCGATTCCGCCCGGGGCCGTGGCCGGAACCCGGTATGACGAGAAGCAGATGCGCCAGCTCGACAGCGAAAGCTGAGCGCCCGGGATCCGCGCGCCGGTGGATTTTCCGCTGCCTGCGCGCATCGGCTTCAACCTGCGCAGGTTTAAGATCACGCCAAGAGGGCGCCGATGCGCGATGTCATTCTGGTCACGGGCGGAGCCGGATTCATCGGCTCAAATTTCATTCTCGACTGGATGGCGCGGCGCCGCTCCGCGGTGGTCAATCTTGACCTGCTGACCTATGCGGGCAACCCGGCCAACCTGGCCTCGCTTGCCGGCAACGAGCGCTACCGGCTGGTGGTGGGCGATCTTGCCGACGCCGGGCTTGTGGCTTCGATTCTTGCCGCTCATCAGCCCCGCGCCATCGTTCACCTTGCCGCGGAAACCCACGTGGACCGCTCCATCGCGGACCCCGAGCCGTTTCTGCGCACCAACGTGCTGGGAACCCAGGTCCTGCTGGAGCAGACGCGGCTCTACTGGTCGCAACTGAATGCGGCAGACCGGCAGGTCTTCCGCTTCCTGAACGTCTCCACCGACGAGGTTTACGGTTCACTCGGCGACGACGGTCCGGCGTTTGACGAATCCGCCGCCTACGCGCCCAACAGCCCCTACGCGGCCTCCAAAGCAGCGGC
>JBMFHN010000044.1:0-17053 GCA_049976805.1 Occallatibacter sp.
GGAACAGGCGGTGGCATCGGAGACAGATCATCGAGAGCCTCTGTCTCGACTTCCAGGCCCGCCTGGCGAAGCAACCGGGCGACGGTGGCGGCGTTCAGGCGGGTGGCGTCATACTCGACCCGCAGCGTGCGGGTCGCGGAATCAAAGCTGAGCCGGCGAATGCCATAGACGTCTCGTGTGCCGGCCAGAGCGGAGGTAACCGCCTCGCTGGGCGGAGCGGCGTAGCGAAAAAGGATCTCCACGGTGGTCATGGGAGAATGATAGCAAGAATCTAAAGGCTCTTCAGCATCGCCAGCATTTCCGGACTGGTCCAGTCCTGGGCGCCGACAAATTTGCTGCGGATAAAGCCTTCGCGGTCGATCAGATAGGTTTCCGGCCACATGTGGCTGTGAAAGAGGCGGGCAGCCTTCTGACTGGGATCGCGGACCGTAACCAGATCGATATGATGTGAAGCCAGGAAACGGCTGTAGGCGGCCGGATTCTGGTCGACGCTGACGGCCACGATGACCAGGCTGGGATCTTGCTGGTGCAGTTCGAGCAGCGACGGCATCTCGGCGACGCACGGCGGGCACCATGTGGCCCAGAAGTTCAGCAGCACCACATGGCCGCGGTAGCTGGCCAGATGAACGGTGGTCGAGCCGTCCGAAACCGTAAAATCCGGAGCGCGTTCACCGGGCTGAGCCGGATGCACGCCGCGGTTGCAGCCCGTCGCACAGGCAACCAGAACAAGCAGAGCCGGGACAATCAACCGAGAACGACGCACCTCTCTATAATACGAGCAAAAGGCGGAAACGAAAGCGCGAGTACGCGATGGCGAACGAGCTGGAAGAGGAAACGACCATATCCGATGCGGGCGGATCGGCGCCGGTGGAAACGGCTTTCCAGCCGGGAACAGACCGCGCACCCGGCGCACCGCCGGAGGGGGCCGAGGCAGCAGTCCTTGTTCCGCCTGAATCGGATCCGTGGCTGCAACTGACGGTCATTGTACCGGCGCGCAACGAGGAGGATTGCCTGGCCGCCTGTCTGGAATCGCTGGTGAGCCAGTCCGAAGAGGGCTTCGAGCTGGGCCGCGACTGGGAATTGCTGGTTGTGGATGACCACTCGACCGACCGGACGGCGGAGATTGCCCGCCGCTTCGCCGGCGTAACGGTCCTCGAAGCAGCGCGGCTCGAAGCCGGCTGGACGGGAAAAAACAATGCGCTTTGGACGGCGGTGCGGCATGCGCGCGGGCGCTGGCTGCTGTTTACCGACGCGGATACGCTGCACGAACCAGGCAATCTGCGCCGGGCCATGCACGAGGCGGAGCGGCACAAGGCAAGTCTGTTGAGTTACTCGCCTCGCCAGATCGCCACGGGCCTCTGGCAGCGCTCGCTGATGCCGCTGATTTTCTGCGAACTGGCGCTGGCCTATCCACCAGCCAAGGTTTCCGACCCGGCCGAGCGCGTGGCCGCGGCCAACGGACAGTTCCTGCTCATCGAGAGAGAAGCTTACCGGCGCATCGGCGGCCACGCCGCAGTCGCAGATCGGGTACTCGAAGACGTCGAGATTGCCTTTCTGGCCAAGCGGCGCAAGCTGGGTCTGCGCTTCCGCTATGGCGACGATGCGATCTCCACGCGCATGTACCGCACCACGGCGGCGATGATCGAAGGCTGGACGAAAAACCTGGCGCTGCTGTTCGGCAATTGCCTGTCACTGGCCGCCTGGAGGCTGATCGACCTGTTTTTGATCGTCGCGCTTCCGTTGCTCGCCGCCGAGTTCTGGCATTCCCCGCTCTTCGCCCATTCCGTGCAATGGCTTCTGGCCGGCTGGGTGTTGGCGCTCCTGTGGCTGCGGACGCTCTTCCGCTTCTACGCGCGCGTGGCCAAATCGAACTTTCGCTTTCTTGATTGCCTTCTTGCACCGCTCGGGCTTCCGCTGTTCATCTGGCTGCTCTATCGCAGCTGGTTCCAGCACAGCATTCTCAAGCGCGTAAGCTGGAAGGGCCGGGACTACGCGGCCTAGAATCGTCTTCCAGCCTCAAAAAAAGGATCCAGGGCTGCAGAGTGAAACCTTTGAAGCCCCGGGCCGGGTTCAGGCATCTTTTTTATTGAGAGGAAGAAATGATTTATCTCACGCGGCGGGCCACCTTTTCCGCCTCGCACTATTACTGGAATCCCGATTGGCCCGAGGAGCGGAACAGGGATGTCTTTGGCCGCTGCTCGAATCGCAACGGCCACGGGCACAACTACACGCTGGAGGTGACGGTGGCCGGTGAGGTGGACCCGGTAACCGGCTTCGTTGTTGATCTGAAGTGGTTGAAGGCCGCGATGGAGCGCGAAGTGCTCGCGGCATGGGACCATCGCCACCTGAATCTGGAGACCCCGGAATTTGCCGTGACGGGCCTGATCCCCACAACGGAAAACATCGCCATCGCAGCCTGGAAGCGGCTGGAGCCTTCGGTCACGGCGGGTGGAGCGAGGCTCAGCCGGGTGAGGGTTTATGAGACCCCGGAGATCTTCGCCGAATACCGGGGCCCCGCCGACGGTTCTGCCTCCGAGGGGCAGAAATTCCGGGGTGAAGCGGGATGACCATCTGTGCGCAGAAAGCTTATTTTGGCCGCCGCTATCTGTTCAGCGCCAGCCACCGTCTGCACACCACGGCGCTTACTGAGGAGCGCAACCGAATCGTATACGGAAAATGCAACCACCCACACGGCCACGGGCATAACTACGTACTGGAAGTGCTGGTGGGCGGCCGGGTGGCGCCGGAGACCGGCATGGTGGTCAACATGGTCTCGCTCGACACGCTGGTGCGGGAGCGGATCCTTGACCGCTTCGACCACAGGAACCTCAACCTGGATCCGCTATTTGCAGATTGCGCGCCAACGACGGAGAATCTTTGCAGGGCAGTTTTCGGATTGTTGAAGGACGGATTGCCGGCAGGCATGCTCGAACAGGTGCGTGTCGAAGAGACGGAAAACAATTTTTTTGAGTGTTCCGCCGAGTGAGGCTTGCGGGGTTCACGGCCTTGCCGGTCGACTGCGGCTGGGTTCGCATGGACGAGGCAGGCGGGTGAAAAACCATACGCCCGATTCCCCCGGGCGGGAGGATAGAGAATCATGGCGCAGCCAACGGCAATGGGCAAGCCCTTTCGCCCAGTGAGTGCAGGCAGGGAGGTATTGGGCGAATTCAGCACGGAGGATCTATACCGCGAAATACTGATCCGGTTGGGTGAGGATCCAAACCGCGATGGACTGCGGGCCACTCCCGCACGCGTCGAAAAATCGATTGCCTTTCTGACCAAGGGGTATGACCAGGATCCGACGAAGATCCTGCGTGGCGCCATGTTCGAAGTGGACTACGACGAAATGGTCATCGTCCGCGACATCGAGATGTTCTCCCTCTGTGAACACCATATGCTGCCCTTCTTCGGCAAGGTGCATGTGGCCTACATTCCCAAAGGCAAGGTCGTCGGCCTGAGCAAGATTGCCCGCCTGGTCGAGGTCTTTTCCCGCCGTCTGCAGGTACAGGAGCGGCTCACGCGGGAGATTGCCGACGCTATCCAGCACGCCATCGAACCGCAAGGCGTCGGCGTGGTTATTGAAGCGCGCCATCTGTGCATGATGATGCGCGGCATCGAAAAACAGCACTCCTCGACGGTTACCTCGGCCATGGTCGGCTGCTTCCGGCAGAAAGAAACGCGCCTTGAATTTCTCTCGCTGGTGCGTCCGCAGAACTCCTGCGGTTAAGAAGCAACAATCTTTTCACCCCAAGCCCGTTCGGATAAAGTGAAGAAGTGAACGGACTTTTGGTCATCGACAAACCCGTCGGCTGGACCAGCCATGATGTGGTCGGCCGGTTGCGCACGATCACCGGCGAGCGTTCCATCGGGCACCTGGGGACGCTGGATCCCATGGCCAGCGGGGTTCTTCCTCTTCTGGTGGGCAGATTCACCCGTCTGGCGCAATTCTTCTCGGCAGCGGAAAAAAGCTACACGGGCCGCATCCGCTTTGGCTTCGCCACCGACACCTACGATGCCGAGGGACAACCTTCCGGACCGGATTGCTGGCCGGAACTTGCGCCGCCGTTGACCCTCGATCGCGTGCGCCTGGCCGCTCTCCGCTTTCAGGGAGAGATTGAACAAGTGCCGCCGTCCTACTCAGCCAAGAAGGTCCAAGGCAAACCGGCCTACAAACTGGCCCGTGCGGGAAAGCCCGTGGAACTGAAAGCGGTTGCGGTGCGCGTCGCCGCATTCGAGATCGTTGCGCTCGATGGATGCGAGGCCCGCTTCACGATCAGTGTCAGCGCCGGCGGCTACGTGCGTTCGATCGCGCATGAACTGGGCCAGGCGCTCGGTTGCGGTGCTCATCTGAGTTCACTTCGCCGCACCCGCGCTGGCGCTTTCATGCTCGACGCGGCACACACGCTCGAAGAACTGGCTCCCCTGGCCGGGCATACGGACGCACTGGAAGCGCTGTGCGTTCCTCCGCGCAGCCTTCTGCCGGAGATGCCCGCTGTGAGCGGCGATGCGGTGTCCCTCGGCCGGCTGCGCAACGGATCGCTCGCCAACCTGCCGGAGTTCTCCCGCGCTCCGCTGGTCAAGGTCTTCGCCGGCCGCAACGAACTGGCAGGAATTGCCAAACGCGTAGCCGGAACGCTCTTTCAGCCGCTTGTGGTGCTGGGGTAAAAAAAGACGGCAACCGGGGTCCATCTCCCCGTCCTGGTTTTCCGCCAGGATCCTGCGTCCGGTAGGATGCGGCAAAACTCTGCGGGGCATTGCATCGCTGCCCGGTTGGCTTCTCCATTCGATGTCCAGCCGTTGCCCCAGTTGATTTTCCTTCTCGGTCCTCTGCCGCGATTTCCCGGCAGCGTGCCCGGCCAAAGCCACCGGCGCAAGCGCGCATCCCGGGGCCTCACCCCGCCTGGCGATAGCGCGCCAGCCAGTGCGCGTACGAAGCGGGCAGCGTCTTCCAGGCTGCATTCTCGATGCCCAGTTCACGCGCCGCGCGATAGGGCCAGTGCGGATCGGCCAGCAGCGGACGGCCCAGCGCCACCAGGTCGATCTTGTCCTCGCGGATCAGCGCATCCGCCTCCTGTGGCTCGCTGATGTACCAGCTGGTGCTGCCCGGCAGGCCCGTTTCGTGGCGCACACGCTGCGCAATCCCGGCCAGAAAATGCGGTCCCCAGGGTATCTTCGCGTGCGGCGTGTTGAAGCCGATCGAGACATCCACAAAATCCAGCCCGCTCTGCTTCATCGCTTTCAGGAGAGCAATGGACTCGGCCAGCATGCGTTCATCCTCGCCGTCAAACTCCACCACGCCCAGCCGCGCCGTAAGCGGCAGTCGTTCCGGCCACACCCGGCGAACCGCCTGCAATGTTTCCAGCAGAAAACGGGCACGATTTTCCGCGCTGCCGCCGTATTGGTCGGTCCGCTGGTTCGAGTACGGCGAAAAGAAGTTTTGTGCAAGGTAGCCGTGAGCAAAGTGCATCTGCAACCACTCGAAGCCGATTTCACGCGCCCGCTCGACGGCCTTGACCGTGTCCGCCTGCACGCGGGCAATCTCGGCCAGCGTCATCGCCTCGGGAACACGCGGCAGGTTGGCGCCAAAGGCGACCGCCGAGGGCGCAATCGTCTTCCAGGAATGAGCGCGCCCCTCGGGAATGTGGTCATCGCCCTCCCATGGGCGGTTCGCCGACGCCTTCCGTCCGGCGTGCGCGATCTGAATACCGGGAACGGCGCCGGCCTTCTTCATCTCGGCCACGACAGGCGCAATGGCCGCGGCCTGCGCGTCGTTCCACAAACCCGTATCGGCCCAGGTGATACGCCCCTCGGGAGAAACCGCCGTGGCTTCCACAATCACCACGCCGGCGCCGCCGCGTGCCAGCGACGCGTAGTGAACCCTGTGCCACTCGTTTACAACACCGTCTTCGGCCATGTACTGACACATCGGCGGAACCACGATGCGATTTCGCAGTCTTACATCCTTCAACTGATAGGAATCAAATAATCCGGGCACTGAATGGCTCCTGATGGCAAGGTCAGAACAACGCCAAATCGAATAGATGCATCCTGGAAGCAGGATTTCTGCACTGTTGGATGCATCCGCGCGGAATTCGATGCAGGACCCGACGCCCATCCCGTTCCGCCTTTCTCCGGGCGCTGCATCGATTTTCGTTCCCGAAGGCAGACACCGGCGCCGTCACGGCGGAAGAAAACCCGTTTTTCCCCATGCGCAAGGCTCGGTCAGCGGAAGCCTTGCCAGACTCTCATTTCTCCGGCCAGTGCTATAGTGCGAGTTGAGTCTTGTCTCCGGCTGAATTTCCGTCCAGATTCCAGTGTCTGGTTCGAGGCATGAAATGAAACATTCGCGCAGGAAGTTTCTGGTTCAGTCCGTCGCTGGTCTCGCAGCAGGATGGGCAGCTTCAGCCGCCGTTCCTCACGCGGGCGCGCAGCAGCCAGCTCCGATCCAGCCCGCTTCTCCGCCCCCCGGACAGCCTCCCGCATTCGGAACCTCGTCGGCCGCGGGCCCTGAAATTACGCCATCCATATTTTCCGCGGCGGAAAAACTTGTCCGCGTCGAATACACCATGCCGCAACGCGCCGAGGCCGCCGAAAACTGGCGTGAATCGATGGCGCCGCTCTACGAGCGCCGCACGGGGCCGCGCCAGGTTGCGCTGGAAAACGATCTGGTGCCCTGGTCAACCGTGCGCGCCGTGCAGCCTGGAATGCCGCCGGGACCGGCACGCGACCGCTTCGTGCGCAGCCGCATCGATCCCGGTCCGCTGCCCGCGAGTGATGAGGAGATCGCCTGGGCGCCGGTTACGCATCTCTCCCGCTGGATCGAGCAGGGAAAACTCACTTCGGAACGTCTGACGAAGATTTACCTCGAACGCCTCCGGCGCTATGACCCTGAGTTGCGCTGCGCAATCACCCTGACAGAGGAGCACGCCCTGGCGCAGGCCCGCCGCGCTGACCGCGAGATCTCCGCCGGCAACTATCGCGGCCCGCTGCACGGCATTCCCTGGGGTGCCAAGGATCTGCTCGATACCGCGGGTATTCGCACCACCTATGGCGCGGCTCCCTTCCGCAACCGCGTACCGGCTGAAAACGCCGTTGTCGTCGAACGCCTCAACCAGGCCGGAGCCGTGCTCGTCGCCAAGCTCAGCATGGGCGCTCTGGCACTGAACGATGTCTGGTTCGGCGGCCAGACAATGAATCCCTGGCTGCCCGCCGAGGGCTCCTCTGGATCGAGCGCCGGTCCCGGAGCCGCCACCGGAGCGGGACTGGTTGCCTTCGCGATCGGAAGCGAAACGGAAGGCAGCATCACCAGCCCCAGTCTGCGCTGCGGAATCACCGGCCTGCGGCCCACCTTCGGCCGCGTGCCGCGCACTGGAGCCATGACCCTCTGCTGGTCGCTCGACAAGCTAGGCCCCATGGCCCGCAGCGTCGAAGACACCCTGCTGGTTCTTCAGGCCATCGGCGGTCCCGACCCCGGAGACATCGAGAGCGTTCCGTGCCATCTTGACTTCAACGCTGCGGCTCCCGTGCGCGGCCTGCGCCTCGGTTATTTTCCCCGCTGGATGGACGAGCCGCCCGCAACCGAAGTGGATCGTGCCGCGCTCGAAACCGCGCGCCGGCTGGGTATGGTGCCCGTGGCGGTTTCGCTGCCCGACTGGCCTTACGACGATCTCAATATCATTCTGTTCGCCGAGTCAGCCGCGGCCTTTGAAGAAATCACGCTGAACAACGAGGTGAGCCAACTGCGCATGCAAACTCCCGATGCATGGCCGAACACCTTCCGCCAGTCGCGTTTCCTCTCGGCAGTGGACTATGTGCAGTGCGACCGCTTCCGCCGCAAGGTGGCCGCGGAGATGGCGCGCGTGTTTTCCGAGGTCGACCTGCTGCTGGTGCCATCTCTGCGCGACGAAACGCTGACCATCACCAACTTTACCGGCCATCCCTCGCTCACTCTGCGCGCCGGATTCGTCGAGGTTTCCGAGGCGCGCAGCGACTGGGCCCCCACCCCTGACATCTCACTGCCAACCTTCAGCCCGCCGCGTCGTGTTCCTCATGGCGTGACGCTGCTGGCGCCGCCTTTTGAAGAAGGCCGCCTGGGCACGGCTGGCATGGCGCTCGAACGGGCCTTCGGGGTGGTCGCGGAACGGCCTCCTGGTTTTTGAGAGCAGGCCGCGGATTCGCATGCCGTCCGCAGGGTGAACTGCCGTGGCTGATGCCGGCCCACTCTCCCCGCAGTGGCGTGCAAGCCTGACAAGGCAGAAAGCCGGCCAACGGAAGAAGTGGCTGCGCGGGGAAGGATAGGGCCAGGCCCGTCGTGGCTGCTTCCGGGCACGTCCACGTAAAAACGTGTCAACGGCTTTGAGACAGATGGCGTGAGAGTGTAGCGTCGAATCCGTTCTGTTGCTGGTGCCGGAGCTGGCGGGCTGATTCAGACCGCGGTGGGCTGGGGCGGATCGATGGACCGGGCGCGTGTGAAGCGCTCCGGGTGCAGAGCTTCGAGCACGAGCTGACGTTCCGCCGCAGTCAGAGCCCGCTCGGGCGCGGGGCGCTCCCGGCGAGGAGTCGAGGCCCTCGCCGCGCTGGCTGCGCAGCGGAAGGCAAGGATGCTCCTGGTTCTGTTCGTGAGAGTGAGATGGCTTTCTCCGCCCTACGGCTGTTGTTCAGCACCTGCCTGTATCACTCATCCTGGCAAAGGGTGTGTCCGTTTTGGTGGCTTCTTCGTCTTGCGCGCGCCTCATGCCCGTGTGCCGGAAAAGCTGGCCGAGCGCCAGCAGAATGCCGTGCAGCAGCGCCTCCGGGCGGGGCGGGCAGCCGGGGATGTACACATCAACGGGGATCACCGCATCCACTCCGCCCAGCGAGGCGTAGTTTGTGCCGAAGATGCCGCCGCTGATGCCGCAGGCGCCCACGGCTGCCACGATCTTGGGTTGCGGCGTCGCAGCCCAGGTCTTGCGCAGAGCCAGCTCCATGTTGCGCGTCACGGGACCCGTGACCAGCAGCATATCGGCGTGGCGCGGCGAGGCCACGAAGTGAATGCCGAAGCGCTCGATGTCGTGAACCGGATTGTTCAATGCGACAATCTCCTGCTCGCACCCGTTGCAGGATCCTGCATCCACCTCCCGGATTGCCAGCGACCGCCCGAGCAGATTCCTGATGGCTTTTCCAATCCTCCGGCCTGGCTCGTCCGCACTCGTGTTGCGCAAGACTGATTGAAGTCCGGCGTGGCTGCCGTCGCAGCGGAGCGTGTATTCGGCAATCAGAAGCAGATCGCGGCGAGCTGTAACCGCAAGCTCGAACTGCTGGCTCATGCGCACAGCGCCATCCGTGGAAGACTCGGCGCATTCGCCGCAGAAGATGCAGCGACCGTAGTCCACGGTAACCTGACGCTCGCCGTCATGGTCGCGGATGGCGATGGCGCCAGTGGGGCAGGCTTCGGCGGCAGGGCGCGCGTCGCTCCATCGCTTGAAGTCGAACTCCGGGCATCCCCGGAACTGGTCGGTCAGTCGCGGCGCAAGGCGCGGATAATCCACCGTTGCCGAGCCAACCCGAAGGGAATTTTGCAGAATCTTGAACATCGCGCTACCGATCCGTCCCCGAGTAGGACAAGTTAAAGCTCTTGTTGATGACCGGAAAATCCGGAACGATATTACCTTTTACCGCTTCGACGATAGCTGGCCAGTTGTTGAGGGAAGGATCCTTCACCTTGCAGCGTTCCAGGCCGCCGCCCTCGCCGGTGCGAATCCAGTGAACAATCTCGCCGCGCCAGCCTTCCACGGCGCTCAGCGCGCAGCGTCCGGGCGGAATGGGCTGGGTCGGGGCACGATGCGGACCATCCGGCAGACGATTCACTGCCAGGCGGATCATCTGGATCGACTCGCTGACTTCATCGATGCGAACCAGCAAGCGGTGGCGCACGTCGCCGGCCTGATAGACGGGCACGCTGAAGGGCAGGTGGCGATACGCCTCGTACGGATGATCGCGCCGCACGTCGAGGTCAATGCCGGAGGCGCGGCCCGCCACGCCGACGATTCCCAGCGCGGCGGCTTTCTCCGGACGCAGGATTCCAGTGCGCTGCAGCCGGTCGCGGGTCGAGTTGGATGAGCGAAGAATCGCCACCAGTTCGCCAAACTCGCGCTCCACGGCAGCCAGCCTGCTCTCGATAGCCTCCACCTGCGCCGGCAGCCAATCCCGGCGCACGCCGCCGATGGCCACCATTCCGCGCAGCATGCGGCTTCCGGTCAGCATCTCGTTCAGCCCCAGAACGATCTCGCGTATGCGGCCGGCATGTGCGTTGGCAATCGCAAATCCCACATCGTTGGCGATGGCTCCGGCATCGGCAATGTGATTGGCAATCCGCTCCAGCTCGAGCAGGACGACACGCAAGGATTGCGCTCGCGCTGGAACCTCGATCCCGGCGGCCGTCTCCACGGCTTCGCAAAAGGCCGTGCCGTGAGAGAAGGCCGAATCCCCGGAGATGCTTTCCGCCAGATAAACCGCGCGATGAATGGAGATATTCTCAAAGAGCTTCTCGGTTCCCTTGTGCGTATAGAACATGCGCAGTTGCAGGTAGAGAATAGGTTCGCCGGCAACGGAGAAGTTGAAGTGTCCGGGTTCGATGATGCCGGCGTGAACCGGACCGACCGGAATCTGGAAGACGCCTTCGCCGTGCGCGGGCCGGTAAACGTGCCGCTCGCCCTCGAATGGCGGCAGCACGGTGGCGAGCGGAAAATCCTTGCGCAGCGGGTGCACATCGGGCCAGTTATCATGCAGTGCAACGCGCCGCGGATTGGGATGCCCAACGGCTTCCAGGCCGAACCAATCCTGAATTTCGCGCTCCTGCCAATTGACAGCAGGCAACTCCGCGGCCAGCGACGGAAACGCGGGATGATCTGCAGAGATGGGAGCTTTCAGAATCATCCATGCCGGATCGCGTGGCCGGTCGAAGACGTAGTAGTTATAGAAAACGCCTTCCGCTTTCACCCGGTCTTCGGCAAAGACCGTCACCAGTCTCGCCTGGCGCTCGGTGAGCAAGTGCCGCGCCATCGCAGTTATGTCAGAGTTACTCATCTGAACTGTAAATTGACCAGAGACCAGCTCTTCTGCTGAACGAATCTGCTCCGGAAAACGCGCGCGAAGTTCTTTCACAAGAGTTTTCATTGTCCGATTACCACCCGTGCCGCGCCACGAACCAGTTCAAACAGGGGAGCCGGCACCCAGAATCCGATGATCACCAGCGTCGAGACCAGGGCAAGCAGCGAACCATTGCGCCATGGGCGCTGCGCTGCCACGGGCGCATCTTCTCCTGGGCCGAGGATCATGGCTCCGATATGCTGCAAAGCACCCGCGAAGACACCTGCGCTGAACAGAACGAAAAGAACACCGGTGAGCGCATGGCCGCCATCAAAGGCCGCTTGCAGGATCAGAAACTCGCTCTGAAAGATGCTGAACGGCGGCATGCCGATAATCGCCAGCATGGCCATGAGAAAGACCACGCCGGTCAGCGGCATGGCGCCCATCACGCTGCCCTTGATCTTGGCAAACTGATCGGTCTTGAAATGCTGATAGACGTTGCCCGCGCAGAGAAACAGCAGCGCCTTGGCTATGGTGTGAAAAACCATGTGCAGCATGAGGCCCAGGCTGCCCAGCGCACCGCCCAGTCCCAGCGCGGTCACCATGATGCCGGCATGATCGATGGTGTGATAAGCCAGCAGGCGGCGATAATTCTTCTGCACCAGCACGAACGGAACCGAAACCCCCATGGAGAGCAGTCCGAAAAGCAGCAGCAGATGGCTTGGAAACTCCGTTCCTAAACAGCGGCTCGTCAGAATGAAAAAACGGATGAGACCGTAGAGGGCGCAGTTCAACAGCGCCGTGGAAAGCAGTGCGGCGGAGGGAATGGGAGACTCGCTATAGGCGTCCGGCTTCCATGTGTGCATCGGCGCCAGGCCGGCCTTGGTTCCATAGCCCATCAAAATCAGGACGAAGGCCAGCCGCATCGATGTCTTGTCCAGTTGCACGGCGTGCTGGGCCAGCACCGACCAATTCAGATCGCTCAGAGCCTCGGAGCCGGTCAAGGTGTGTCCCGCATAGTAGGCAACCAGTGTGCCGAAAAGCGCCATCGACAGGCCCACGCCGCCGATCATCGCGTACTTCCACGCAGCCTCCAGCGAGGTGATCTTGCCGTAGAAGGTAACAAGGAAGATGGAAGCCAGCGTGGTTGCTTCCATAGCGGCCCACATTACGCCCAGGTTGTTGGCCATCGCCATGAACAGCATCGAGAAGACGAACAGCGGCGTCAGCGTGTAATACATGCGAAGCTGTGCGATCTGTTCTCTGCCGCTCGTATCCTCGCCCAGTGCTCCGCTCTGCTGGTCGTCGCGCAAATAGCCAATCGAGTAGGCGGCGCAAATCAGCGCTACCGAAGCGGTCAGTAAAATTATCAGCGCGCTGAGCGCGTCGGCATAGAAGAATCCATTTCCCAGCGAGACTGTGCCGCTGGCGAGCACTTGCTTTCCCAGCGCCACGGCAGCCACAAAGACCGCGCCGAAGCCGGCCAGATTCACCGCTTCCATCGCCGCGCGCCGGCCAGCAAAGTACGATGCGGCAGCGGTGGCAACGGGAATCAGCAAGAGAGCAATGAGCAGCATCCTATCCTCGCAACCTCCGCAACCGGCTCACATCCATCGACTCGACCGTTTCGCGGATGCGGTAGACCAGGATGCCCAGCACCATGGCCGCCACCAGCACATCGAAGAGAATGCCCAGTTCCACAATCAGCGGCATTCCATAGGTAAGCGAAATGGCCGCCAGAAACAGCCCGTTTTCCAGCGACAGCAGAGCCAGAACCTGTGTGAGTGCCTTGCGCCGGTTGATCATGGTAAAAAAGCCGATCAGGAAAAGCGAGATGGCCACGGCCAGTGCGTTGTGTCCCAGGCCAGGCTCGTCGGGCCGGTAAAACGACTCCGCCACCACATAGCCCACCAGCGTCAATCCGCCGGCAATCACTACCGAAAGCGGCACGTTCACAATCGGCTCGATCTCTTCATGGATCTCCATTTTCTTCACCAGGCGTTCAAAGAGAATGGGAACCAGAATCACCTTGACCACCAGGGTCAGCACGGCGGCGATGTAGATGTGCGGCGCGTGGTTGTACCAGGCGATGGTGGCGGCAATCATGGCCAGAAACAAGGATTGAGCTGCAAAGATGCGGATGTGGACCACAATCCAGCGCTGGGCCACCATCGCAATCTGCAGTACCAACACGAGTGCCGCCATCAGAGTGACGATGCGGTCGCCGAATTGCAAATCCAGAAAAAGTTTCATATGCATCAAAAGAGAAACGTGGAGAGCAGCGCAAGCGATCCCAGGGTAAAGGCCACCGCCAGCAGTTCCGGCACACGGAAGAGCCGCATCTTGGCGTTCACCGTCTCCAGAAGAACAATCGCGCAACTCAACAAAAGCAGCTTGCCCAGCAGCCAGCCGATTCCCTCGACCGCGCCGAAGCCGAACCATGTTGGCTGCAGGCCAAACGGCCAGAAACAGTTGATCAACAGAGTCATCAGGAGCAGCTGCTTGATCGAAGCCGCCCACTCAATCAGCGCCAGATAGGGACCCGAGTACTCCAGGATCATGGCTTCGTGGATCATGGTGAGTTCCAGGTGAGTGGCAGGATTGTCCACCGGAATGCGGCCCGTCTCCGCGATCAGCACCAGCGCCAGCGCGGCAAAGGCGAACATCTGCGCGGGAGCAAGAAAACGCCAGTTCTGGCCAATGGCCACTCCGGCAATTTCGCTGAGACCGGTCGAGCCCGCGCCAATCGCAACGGTGAAGATAGCCAGCATCATGGCTGGCTCGGCCAGCGCCGAGATGGTCATCTCCCGGCTGCTGCCCAGGCCGCCAAAGGAGCTTCCGCTGTCCAGTCCGCTCAGCGCCAGAAAAAAGCGGCCCAGCCCCAGCAGGTAAATTACCGCCAGCGCGTCGCCCAGCAAGCCAAACGGCGCCACTGCGGCAACCATGGGAATCATCAGCCCCGCCAATATCGTGCTGAAAAAAACCACCCAGGGTGTTGCCCTGAAAATCCAGGACGCGGTCTCTGGAATCACCATCTCCTTGCGAAAGAGTTTCAGCAGGTTCCTGTACGGCTGCAGAATGCCCGGGCCACGCCGCATTTGAAGACGCGCCTTCATGCTGCGAATGACTCCACTTACCAGCGGCGAGAGTGCCAGCAGAAGGAGAAGTTGTGCCGTGCTTTCTATCAGACGCCCGATCATCCGCGCACCCCAAACAAAAGAAGCAGAATCAGCGTAATGAAGATATAGACAAGGTAGAGGTTGATGCTCCCCGCCTGAATTCCTTTCATGCGGTTGGCTGCGGACATGATTCGATCCCACAGGGGACCGTAAAGACGCTTTTCAAAGGAGTGTTCAATCTCACTTTCGAAGCGAATCGCACTGGGGTAGTAAGGCGAGACCTCGTACTCCGCCTGAATCTCCCGTCGCGGGCGGTAGAGCGCGGCGAAGACCATGCGCAGCGGCTTGGAAAAAGCCGTCGCCGTGTATTCGTTGTCAGAGGTCAAACCGGGCAATCCACAATCCCACGCCGGCCCGCGGATGCTGCAACGCCTCCAGCGAAAGGCCAACGGTAACGCGAATGCGGCGCCGGCAACAAGAAAGAACAATGCGATCCCGGCCAATGAGATGGCACCGCTGTGCGCCGTCCCCGAAGATAACGCCCAGCCGTGATCCATCACCAGTGCCGCGCTTGCGCGAATGCCAAGAACCTGCTGCGTGATGGGGTCGAAGATGGGAATAAACCATGTTGCCCCCAGACCCAACGCGAAGCATCCCAGCGCCAGCGTCGCCATTCCCGCGCGCATGGTAAATGAGACTTCGCGCGCATTCGCAGCCTCTTCGCTGCGCGGGAGCGCTAAAAAGGGGATCGCAAAAGCCTTGACGAAACAGGCCGCCGCCAGCGCCGCGGTCAGCGCCAGCAGGGAGCCGGCAATAGGAAACATCAGGCGCGTCAGGCTTTGCGTTGTTCCAAAGCCCGCCAGAAGCGCCTGATAAGTGAGCCATTCGCTCACAAACCCGTTCAACGGAGGCAGCCCTGAGATGGCGACTGCGCCTGCCAGAAAACTCAAAGCCGTTACCGGCATGCGACGAATCAGGCCGCCCATCTGCTCCATATTGCGCGTATGCGTGGCCGCCACCACCGAGCCCGCGCCCATGAACAGCAGCCCCTTGAACATCGCGTGGTTGAAGGTGTGATATAGACCGGCGATCAGAGCCAGCGCCGCCAGATTCTCCTGCCCCAGTGCACGGAACATCAGCGCAGCACCAAAGCCGATGAGGATGATGCCGATATTCTCGATGCTGTGCCACGCAAGCAGACGCTTCAGATCGTGCTCCATCAGCGCGTAGAGCACCCCCAGCAATGCCGATGCGACGCCCAGTCCCAGTACCACGGCTCCCATCCACAGAGGTGGCGCTCCGTAGAAGTCAAAAAAGACGCGTGCCATGCCATAAATTCCTGTCTTCAGCACGATGCCTGACATCAGAGCCGAAACATTGCTGGGCGAAACCGGATGCGCCTCTGGAATCCAAATATGGACTGGAACCACGCCTGCCTTGACGCCAAAACCAAAGAAAAAAAGCAGGAATACCGTGCCCTGCTGCACAGGCTGCATGCGCGCAGCCAGCAGATGGAAGCTGGAGAAATCCAGGCTGCCACTGAGTGATGCAAGAATCAGAAACGCAATCAGCAACAGGCCGGTGCCTGCATGCGACAGGATCAGGAACATGACTCCGGCATCGCGCGCCTTTTTCTTCTCGTGCTCAAAGCTCACCAGGCAATACGCCGCCAGGGCCATGACCTCCCACGCTACCAGGAAAAAAAACGCGTTCGACGCGGTGAAAACCAGCGCGACACTGGCCAGCAGCAGGTTGAAAAAGAATCCGAATGCGCCCAGGTTGCGGCGACCTTCCATCTCTTTCAAATAGCCAATGGAATACAGAGAAACCGCAGAAGCCAGGGATGCCAGTGTTACGCTGAAAAATGCCGATAGCGGATCCAGACGAACCGCCCACGTGAACGCCGGGTTACCGAATGGAAGGCTAATTACGGTTGGGCTGGCGCTGAAGAGTGCAACCGCCGAAGCCGCTAAATCAAGCAGCGAACCCACCAGTGCCGCGCCGCAGGCCACGCGGCGCGCGGCCCCCGGCAGGCGCCACAGCAGCAAACTGGCTGCGGCTCCTGCCAGCCAGACCATAACTCCGCTCAAATACAGTTCGGCAATCAATGGGAAGATGCCTCATATTTCACTTCTTCGAGCATTTGAATCGCCTCGGCCAGGTTGCTCTGAAAGTATCGGCGCATTACTTCGAGAACCTCCATCAGCACAGGATTTCGTATCGAATAAAAAACCTGGTTGCCATCCTTGCGGTTGGCCACAAGCTGGCGGCTTCTCAAAATCGCCAAATGCTGGGACAGATTTGCCTGCTCCACACCCAGCTTCTCCTGAATGGCCCGCGCGGAGAGTTCCCCGTCCCGCAGCACCTCAAGGATTGCAATGCGCGTGGGATGAGAGAGCGCCTGGAAGATGCTGGCCTTGTAGGTTCGCAGCGTCTCTTGCATAGAACCAGAATATTCGACAATAAGAATATACGCAAATAGGCGTATATTCCGGTACACGACGACCCGCTCAAGCGATGGAAGAAGAAGTCGCGTCATCGTCCGCCTTGGAAATCGGGACAAGTCATGCCGGCAATTCCTGTCGAGATCGAGCTGTCCGCAGGGGCTGACGTACCCCCAGATCCGCGGCGTCAGGGCGGCGTGTCGCGGGGGTTGATCTTGCCCGTCGGCGAGGCCGAGCCGGCATTTTTTTCATCCTCAGCGGCGGCGATGCAGGCAAGGCCCGCGGATCAGCGGAATGCGGGGACTGTGACGGGCGCAAAAAAGAGTGGCCCTTACTCGGCCGCCGCGGAGACTTCGTGCAGCCAGCCGGGAGATTTCAGCAGTTCCCGCGGCCGCGAGCCATCGGCGGGGCCCACCAGTCCGT
>JBMFHN010000045.1:0-16943 GCA_049976805.1 Occallatibacter sp.
GCAGCGATCTGACGCTGATTGACCTGCCGGGCATCTTTTCGCTTTCTCCCTACTCGGAAGACGCCCGCGTCTCGGTCGACGTGCTGCGCGGCCGGATGGCGGGCACACCCAAACCGGACGCGGTGCTGCTGGTGCTCGATTCCCTGCACCTGACCCGCCAGTTGATGCTGGCCGCTCCGGTGCTGGCGCTGGGGCTGCCCACGCTGGTGCTGCTGAACATGAGCGACCTGATGGAGGCTCGCGGCGGCCAGATCGACCCGCTCAAGCTGGCCCGCGAACTGGGCGCGCCCGTGGCCCCGATCAGCGCTGTCCACGGAACCGGTCTGGACGCCATTGCCCTCTTTCTCAACCAGCAAGCCGATCGAGCCGCCGCCCGGCCACTGGCCCTGCCCGTCGTGGGCAACGCCGCCAGCACGCACAGTTGGGCCGCGCAGGTCAGCCGCCGCACCGGCTACCGCGCCCCGCTCTCGGTCGAGGGCACGCGCCGCATCGACAACATTCTGCTGCATCGCATCTGGGGGCCGCTCCTGTTTCTGGCCGTGGTCATCGGGGTTTTCGAGGTGGTTTTCTCGATCGGCCAGCCGCTCTCGGATGGTCTTGGCGACATTCTGGCCCGCGCCGGATCGCTGGCCGGGCCGCTGTTGCCCGCCGGATGGGTGCGGTCTCTGATTCTCGACGGCGCCTGGAAGGGCGTTTCGTCGGTGCTGGTCTTCCTGCCTCAGATTCTTCTGCTGTTTCTTTTCATCGGCATTCTGGAGGACTCGGGCTACCTGGCCCGCGCCGCACTGATCGCCGACCGCGTGATGCGCACCATCGGGCTGAACGGCAAGGCGTTCATTCCTCTGTTATCTGCCTATGCCTGCGCCGTGCCGGCCATCATGGCCACCCGCACCATTGAAAACAAACGGGACCGGCTGGCGACGATTCTGGTTACGCCCTTCATGACCTGTTCGGCGCGGCTGCCTGTCTACATGCTGCTGATCGCCGCCTTCATCCCCCCCATCACCTACCTGCACGGTTTCCTCGGCCTGCAAACGCTGGTGATGCTGGGGCTTTACCTGGCCGGTTTTGTGGGCGCCATGACCACCGCCTGGCTGCTCAAAAGCTCCATCCTCAAGTCCAGCGAAACGCCCTTCATCCTGGAACTGCCCCAGTACCGCATGCCCACGCTGCGCTCGCTGGCTCTGCGCCTGGTGGACCGCGCCCGCGTCTTTCTGCGCATGGCCGGCACCATCATCCTTTGCGTCACTCTGGCTCTCTGGGTGCTGGCCCATCTGCCGCTGCTCCACACGGCCGGCGGGGCAGTTTCCGCGCCGGAACTGGCTGACAGCCTGATCGGCCGCCTGGGCCACTTCATCGAGCCGGCGATCCGGCCGCTGGGTTTCAACTGGGAGATCGGCATCGGCCTGCTTTCAAGCGTCCTGGCCCGCGAGGTGATGGTCAGCACCCTGGGCACACTCTATGGCGCCGACCCCGGCACACAGGCGCTGAGCCTGCAATCGGCCCTGCACCACGACATCACCCTGGGCGGCGCACTGGCGCTGATGATCTTCTTCGCCTTCGCCATGCAGTGCACCTCGACCATGGCCGTGGTCCGCCGCGAAACCAACAGCTGGATGTGGCCTGCCGTGCAGTTTCTTTACATGCTGGCGCTGGCCTGGGTCGCCGCCTTCGCCGTCAACCACATCGCCATGGCGTTGTTCTGAAGGAAGCAGACGGGCGGCTGTGCGAGCGCGCCCGCCCGCTTCCACAGGGTGCGGCGGCGGGGCGGGCAACGGCTTTGCCGGCCGGCAGGATCTCTCCTCCGGCGTCCGTTGTTTCAAGGCTCGGGAAAAGCCGCCTTATCCCCCCAGCGGGCGGAGACCAGCCAGACGTTGCTTTTCGGCCTCGATCAACGCCGCCATCAGATGGTGAATCTGCTCGATCTTGCGCAGGCTCAGGCCGATGAACGTAATCCCCGCCTGGGTGCGTTTCTTCTCCACATGGCCTACGACGCCCGCCAGACGCAGATGAAATCCATCGAGCGAAAGCAGTACTTCCACGCCTGCTCCCACCTGGGCCGGGATGGCCTCGTCGAGATCAATCAGGCATCCTCCCAGCCCCAGATCAAGCAGGTAGCCGAGGACCAGGGTTCCGGCAGGCAGGATTCTGATTCCGGCGGTACCCCAGTAGCGGACGCGAGGTTCGGCCCGCCGATCCTCACCGCCGCGCCATGGATCCAGTTCATCCGGCTCCATATTCCTCCCCGTCCACTTCATTCGGTTCTCCGCCGCGATCCGGTTTCCGATCCCGGAGTTTTCCCCGGGCCGTGTTTCCACGAAGTTTATCGGCAGATCTTTGCATTCACCGCGCGTTCCTCCAAGTCTTTTTTTCTTGAACCAGTGCGCCTGCGCCGATTCACGGCTCCATCGTGGACCGTGCCTCGATTTGCAATGCGCCCGTGAAAACCGGAAATGCTCCGGCAAGTGGGAAACCCGGACCGCGGCTCATGAGAAACTGAAGACGAATCGATTCTCCGGCAGCACCGCTGGGCGGATGCGCCAGAGAGGTTCCATCTGCCTTTGGCGTCATCCGGCCTGCGCGGCCGGTGTTCCCGCTGCAGCCCATATTCAGGAAAGCCCACATTCAGGAATGCGAAAAGAATGATCAGTGTCAGCAACGTAACCATGCGCTACGGCTCGAAGGTGCTTTTCGAGGACGTAAACGTCAATTTTGTGCCTGGCCGGCGCTACGGCCTCACCGGCCCGAACGGCAGCGGCAAGACCACTTTCATGAAGATCCTCGCCGGCGAGCAGGAGCCGCAGCAGGGCTCGGTGGTGCGTCCGCGCAAGCTGGGCGTACTTCGCCAGGACCAGTTCGCATTCGACGCCTACCGGGCCATCGACACGGTCATCATGGGCAACAAGGCGCTCTGGGCGGCCATTGAGGAGCGCGAGCAAATCTATGGAAAAGCGGAACTGTCCGACGCCGACGGCATGAGGCTGGGCGAACTTGAAGGCGTGATCGGCGACGAGGACGGCTACGCGGCCGAGAGCGACGCCGCCGTGCTGCTCGACGGCCTCGACATTCCCATCGAGGCGCACGAGCGCCGGATGGGCGAGCTGCAGGGCGGGCAGAAGGTGCGCGTGCTGCTGGCCCAGGCGCTGTTCGGCAAGCCCCAGGCGCTGCTGCTCGACGAGCCCACCAACTACCTCGATCTGGACTCCATCCACTGGCTGCAGGACTTCCTGACCAGCTACGACGGCTCCCTGGTCGTCATCAGCCACGACCGGCATTTTCTGAACTCCGTCACCACCCACACCGCCGACATCGACTACGCAACCATCATCACCTACACCGGCGGCTACGACGAGATGGTGATGGCCAAGACCCAGATCCGCTCCACGCTCGAGGCCCAGAACGCCCAGCGCGAGAAGAAGATCGCCCAACTGAACGACTTCATTGCGCGCTTCGCCGCCGGAACCCGCTCATCTCAAGTGACGAGCCGGCGCAAGGAGGTCGAGCGTCTGCAGACCAACGAACTGGCCCGCTCCAACATCCAACGCCCCTACATCCGCTTCGACCAGACGCGGCCGAGCGGAAAACACGTGCTCGAATTCGACAGCATCACCAAGCGTTACGGCCAGCGGATGGTTCTCGACAGCTTCACCGCCAAGGTGATGCGCGGGGAAAAAATCTGTCTGATAGGCCGCAACGGCGCCGGCAAGACGACCCTGCTCAAGAGCCTGCTGGCCCACTATCCCGGCCTGGACGATCCCGAGTTTACGCTCGATGCCGGAGATGTTCTCTGGGGCCACGAGGCGCAGATCGGTTACTTCCCGCAGGATGTGGGCGCGACCATCCAACCCGGCCTCACCGTCGCCGAATGGCTGCACGGCTGGAAGCCCGACGCCCATGCCGAAGACATCCGTGGCATTCTCGGCCAGATGCTTTTCAGCGGCGAGGAGGGCGCCAAACCCACCGAGGCGCTTTCCGGCGGCGAACAGGCGCGGCTGGCCTTCTGCAAGCTCATCCTCACCAGGCCCAACATCCTGATCCTCGATGAGCCCACCAATCACCTGGACCTCGAATCCATCAACGCGCTCAACATCGCCCTGCAGCGCTACGAGGGCACGCTCCTGCTGGTCACTCACGACCACGACCTGATCGACGAGGTCGCCACCCGCCTGTGGCACTTCGAGAACGGCGGAATCGAAGACTTCCAGGGTCCTTATGCGGAATGGAAAGGCAAGCACGGATAGACCTTTCCGCCTCCATCCCGATGATGTTCATTCCCCGCGCAGGCTGCGCCGCACACCCGGCTGAACCTCCTCCCGGCCATGGCGCAACGCAAGCCCCCAGGCCGGACCGTGTGTCGATGGCACAAGCCCATCGCTCCGTCCTGAAACCGGCACGTCGCTGGCGGTTCAGACCCCGAGACAATCCACGGCAGGTTTCACCCCTCTGATTGCGCGCGCTCCGGAACAAAAGTCTCAACTGTTTGTCTCACCCAAGGAGCAAACCCCCAAAAGCCCTCTGAAGCAGCAGGGAACGGAAGATTCAAGCGGCTTCTCAGAGAGCCGGACCCCTCTCTGAAAAGCCGCTACCGCAGCCTGCAACAGCGGACCTAGGGGCGTCCGGCCGCGCGATGCCTTCCAGCCTTGGCGGAGCCGGACTTTGCTTCTCTCAACTTCTCGCCGAATCCGGGTGCGGACATGCCCTCCTCGCGGTCGCCGATTACGTGCAGACGCAGGAAGTTGGTGGATCCGGACTTGGTGCGGGTGCCGGCCACAATGGCGATGACGTCGCGAAGGCGGACATGGTTGCCCTCCAAGAGGATGCTTTCGGCCACGTCGACCATCGCTTCGGCGGAATGGACCTTGGGAGCGAGCTTGGGAACCGTGCCCCAGAGCAGATTCAGGCGGTTGACGGTGACCTCAATCGGGCTGAAGGCGAAGATGGGGGCCGCGGGGTGGTACTTGGAAAGCTGGCGGGCGGTTACTCCCGTCTCGGTGAACGGCGCAATCGCCCGTAGATCCAGATCGTCGGCGGCGTGTGCCGTGGCCTCGCAGATGGTCTCGGCGACCGAGAGGTGAGTCCTGCGCTGTTTGCGGCGCTCCGTGAAGGCCGCTTCCTTGATGTGAAATTCGGCATCGGCGATGATGCGCGCCATCATCGAGACGGCTTCAACCGGGTACTTGCCCACGGCCGATTCGCCTGAAAGCATGACGGCATCGGTGCCGTCGTAAATCGCATTGGCTACGTCGGAGACCTCGGCTCGGGTAGGCCTCGGGTTTTCGATCATCGATTCCAGCATCTGGGTGGCGGTGATGACGGGCTTGCGGAGTTCAGAGGCGCGCCGGATCATGCGCTTTTGAATCGCGGGAACCTGCTCGGGAGGCAACTCGACGCCCAGGTCGCCACGGGCCACCATGATGCCGTCGGCGGCCGCGAGGATGGCATCCAGGTGTTCAATGGACTGGGGCTTTTCGAGCTTGGCGATGATCCAGGTTTCTCCGCCCAAGGCAGCGACCCGGTTGCGGACCAGAGAGACATCCTCGGCGGTGCGGACAAAGGAGACGGCGATGGCGTCCACGTCGTGTTTCAGCGCGAATTCCAGATCCTCTGCATCCTTTTCGGTCAGCGAGGGAACGCGCACCGGAATGCCGGGCAGATTGATGCCTTTGTGCTCTCCGAGCAAGCCGCCGTTGAGGATATCGCAGACCACGTCGCCGGCCACGACTTCGCGGACGCGAAGCTCGATGAGGCCGTCGGACAACAGGATGCGGGAGCCCTGTTCGACGTTTTCCGCCAGCGTCTTGAAGGTGGTGCCGACCATCGCCGCCGTCCCTTCCACATCGCGGGGCGTGATGGTCAGCCGCTCACCGGCCTTCAGCAGCACGGGCTGGTGATCCTTCAGGATGGAAGTACGAATCTTGGGGCCCTGCAGGTCTCCAAGAATACACAGCGGCCGCCCCTCCTGGCGGCTGACCTCGCGGATCATGCGGATCAGCGCGAGTTTTTCCTCGTGCGAGCCATGCGAAAAATTCAGGCGGAAGACATCTGCGCCGGCGCGAACCAGATTCTGGAGCACGGGCTGGGTATTGGAGGATGGACCGAGCGTGGCGACAATTTTGGCACGGCGTTGGGCAATGGGACCGGATGGGCTCGGTTCTGGAATTGGCATGGGGCTCGCTCCTGAAAGTGAATGGATTCAAAAAAACGAAATGGCAAAAGGTTCGTTTCAATAGACGCGAAAAAAAGCCAAAAGTACCCTTTTTCCAGCCTCTCCGGCAGGGCAGGCAATCGTCTGTGATCAAGCTCACGGGCTGGCGGTTTGTGAGCCGGCATCCGCCTACGCGGACTCCGGGTCTCCCCGTTCCCGAAAAAGAACCCCGTTCAGTTCCGCACCGAGCAGCGCACTGAAAGAGGTGATGTAGAGCCAGACCAGCGTGGCGATGCCGGCGCCAAAGGAACCGTAGAACATGGAGTAGTCAGCGATGCGAGTGACATACCAGCCATAGGCGAGCGTGGTGGGGAACCAGACCAGCGTGGCCGCAAGTGCTCCGGGAGCCACCCGCGCCCAGTGTTCCGTGCGCCGCGTGCCGAAGTGATAGAGAGCGCCGAGGACCGCGATGCTGGTCAGCAGCGCCACCGCCCAGCGCGCCATGCGCCAGAACAGCAGCACGATGGGGCGCAGATCGTGGACGGCGTTAGCAATCATCCAGATCTCGATCTGACGGCCGAAGACCAGCACCATCGTGGCCAGCGACAGGGGAACCAGCACGATGGGCACCAGCAGCAGCGCGCGGATGCGCCGCTGCCAGAAACCCCAGTTGTCGCGTGGCAACCGGTAAGCGCGGCGAAAGCCTTCCATCAGCGACAGCATCATGCCCAGACTGGCAAACAGCGTGAGGCTGATGCCGGAAAAAACCAGCCGTCCGGCATGGATGCGCCGGGTGGCGAGAGAGAATTGGATCAGATGCATCGAATCGGCGGGCAGAAACTGATTGAAAAAGGCGCGTATCTCACCCACCAGCGAGGATCCCTGCGGCACCTGGGCCAGCAGCGTGGTGAGGACAACCAGGGCGGGAAAGA
This sequence comes from Occallatibacter sp., assembly GCA_049976805.1. Taxonomy (GTDB): domain Bacteria; phylum Acidobacteriota; class Terriglobia; order Terriglobales; family Acidobacteriaceae; genus Telmatobacter. The sequence continues at coordinate 7,078 of JBMFHN010000045.1, forward strand.
GCATCAGCATCCCCGAATAGGCAGCGGCTTTGGCGGTGTTGATTACATCATGCTGAAGGGCCAGCCACACCGCTTTGCGAAAGGATCGAATTCCGAGGGCCATACGCATCACTGGTCAGAGTAGAGCATGGGCGGGAGTTTCGGCGAATGAATCTGAAATCACGCTCGCCGGACGCCATCCTGCTTTCTCACGCAGGAAAGCGGTTTCTGTCGGCCGCAACCGCGAGGACGGACACAGGGGCAAACGCCCGGCGCAAAATCTCATTGCGCCGGCGGTCCCGGCAGCCCCAGGTCTGCGGCCAGCGGACAGCCGGCGCAGCGGGCGACTCTGCCGCAATGCGCCTTGCCGACGGCGACCGTCAGGGCATGGAATTCGTTGAAGAGACGCCTGTGGTCTTTCGCCGTATCGCCAGCGAAAGCCTGGCGGATGAGCGCGGTCAGGGAATCATATCCCTTCAGATTGCGGCCGGGTGGGGGCGTCAGGAGCCGGTGGCGCTCGCCGATGCGGCGCAGGTACTCGTCGGCGACCGGAACCGGATGGCCCAGGGCATAGAGCAGGATGGCGTCGGCGGTCTCCGGCCCGACGCCAGACAGCGCCAGCAGGCGGCGGCGGGCCTCGGCCGTGGGCCGGGCGGCCAGGTTTTCGAGCAACCCGCCGAACTGATCATCGAGCAGGGCGACGAAGGCCTTGAGCGCCCGCGCCTTGCGGGCCGCGAAGCCGGAGGGCTGGATCAGCCGCTCCAACTCGTCGATCCGGAGTGAGCGCAGCCCGCTGACGGTCAGGGCACCGGCCGTGCGCAGATTGTCCAGCGCGCGCTCGACGGCCTTCCAGGCGGTGTTCTGCGTGAGGTATGCGCCCAGCACCACCTCAAACGGCGTCCGCGCCGGCCACCAGTGCTGCGGTCCGTAGGCCTGTTCGAGCCAGTCGTGCATCCGGCGCAGGCGCGCGGCAGGCGTGGAATCGGGCGGCGGCTTCATGCGAAGAAATCCCTGCCCGGAGGACTCTGGAGTCGCTGTTTCCACTCCAGAACGCGGGCGCGCGATGCGGCCGTTTCCGCCTCGCGCGCATGACCGGCCTGATGCAGGGCGAGCGAAAGCGCGGTGTGGGCCAGTGGATCGGCCGGGGTCAGCACGGTGAGTGCGAGAGCCACGCCGACGGCCTGTTCGAGCCGGCCGGCGCCACACAGGGCGCGGACCAGGCCATGGTGGGCTTCGGCATGTTCGGGATCGGCAGCGATGGCGGAGCGGAAGAACCGCGCCGCCCGCGCAGTATCTCCGGCGAGCAGCCGTTCGATGCCCTGCTGGTAAAGATCTTCGGCGGTTGCGGGACGGGATGGGTTCACGGTTGGCTTTAGGATAAAACCCGGGGAACCGGTTTGCAGACGGGCGTTTCGGGCCGGGCCCCATCGAAGGGGCAATGACGGAGGCGAAGATGAAGTGTCATACCGAATACCTGGTTTTCGAAACCCGGAAACGGCGGGAGATGGTGCACATTACCGATGAGGTTGAACAGATTGTGCGGCGCAGCGGGGTTCGCGACGGGCTTTGCTTCGTTTCGCCCATGCACATTACGGCAGCCGTGTACGTGAACGACCTGGAGAGCGGACTGATCGAGGACATCGGCAGGTGGCTCGAAGAATTGGCCCCGGCGCGGCCCGATTACCGGCACCACCGTACGGGCGAGGACAACGGGGATGCGCATTTGAAGTCCTTGCTGCTGCACCACGAAACCACGCTGCCGGTTACCGGTGGCCGGCTGGATCTGGGCACCTGGCAACGGGTCTTTTATGCCGAATTCGATGGGCAGCGCAAGAAACGGGTGATTGTGAAGGTGATGGGCGTCGAATAGTGGAATCGGCCGATCGGCGCGATCGGCGACCGCGCCGATCCGGTTGCCGGTTGTCCTCTGCCTTTCCGGGCGCTGCGGCATTCCGCTGGCATCCGGCGCCGTGTTCATGGGTGCGAAGGGGGGTCGGAACCGGTTCCAGAGGCCGCTGAATGAAAATCCGTGATCCTGCGCCAGGGGCCGGTGGCAGGAATGGGTTCGGTGGCGGCGAAATTGATCTCCGAACGGGGCAGAATGACTAAATCGACGCGGCGGTTTGCGGCGCGTCCCTGGGCGGTGTCGTTGCTGGCCACAGGATGATACTGGGCATAACCGGCGGCGGAGATGCGGTCGGGCGGGATGGCCTTCAGACCAATGAGCAGGCGGGCGATCCGGGTGGCGCGGGCCGACGATAGCTCCCAGTTGGAGTCAAACTCCGCGTTGTGGATGGGAATGTTGTCGGTGTGGCCTTCGATGCGCACATCGTAGGGAGTGCGGCTCAGCGCGGCGGCAATCTGGCGCAGCGTGGGCAGAGTTTCCGGCTTGGGCGTGGCCGATCCGGAGTCGAAAAAGCCGGCTTCGCGCAGGCTGACGATCAGCCCGTCGCGGCCCATCTGGATGGAGACGGTGTGAGCGGCGAGTTGGGGCGAGAGCGTCTCCGCCAGTTCGCGGTGAAGGCGATGGAGATCGTTTTCGACCCTGGCCGGCGACAGCACGGCCTCGTTCATCACGGCGTTTACGGGAAACAGCGGCTGCTCGGCGCCTGCGCCGGCGCTCGCATTCCGGCCCGGATGAGCGGATGTGCCGGGAAAGATGCCCAGGGTCTGGAAGGCCTTGTTCACAGACTCCTTCACCTCCGCCTGCTTCTGCTGGCTGGCCCGGGAAAAGGCGTAGAGAACCACAAAAAAACAGAAGAGCAGGGTGATGAAATCGGCGTAGGAGACCAGCCAGCGGTCGTAGCTTACGTGGCTTTTGCGTGGACGCGGGTTCATGCCGCGCGCTCCTTGGTCTTTTTGCGAACACTCTGCAAAAAGCCGCTCAGCTTGATTTCGAGCATGCGGGGATTCATGCCTTCGAGGATGGCGATCACCCCCTCCAGCATCATCTCCCGGCGCAGGTGTCCGTCGCGCAGGCGGATGCGCATCTTGCCGGCGAAGGGCAGAAAGAAGAGGTTGGCGGCTCCCACTCCGTAGATGGTCGCGACAAAGGCCACGGCGATGCCCCGGCCCACCTGCTGGATGTTGTCCAGATGCTGCATGACCTGAATCAGCCCAAGCACGGCCCCGAGAATGCCGATGGTGGGCGAGAAGCCGCCCGCCGACTCAAAGACCAGCGGAAGCCGCTCTTCGGTTTCTGCGATGGACTCCAGGCTGACGCGCATGATCTTGCGCAACTCCGCCGGCTCGGTGCCGTCGACGGCCAGCATCAGGGCCCGCTTGAGAAACGGATCCTGGATGGTTTCCAGGTCGCTGTCCAGCGAGACAACGCCGTTGCGGCGGGCTTTGTTGGCGAAGCCGACCAGCAGGTGGAGCACATCGTCCTGCTGCTTGCGGGGCGCGGAGAAGACGTGTGCAAGGCTGGCAAAGGCGGCCAGCACCGTGGGCAGGGGAAACTGCAGCAGCACGGCTCCCATGGTGCCGCCAAAGACGATCAGGGCCGCAGTCGGCTGCAGAATCTGACCCAGGTTGCCGCCTTCGATCAGCAATCCCGCAATGATGCCGGCAAAGGCCAGCAGAACTCCGCCAATACTCCCCTTATCCATGAAGGACTCCTGGTTGATGCGACTTGAAGGATCATGCGCGGACTCCGGAACTTACTCCTCGTTGTCTGCCTGGGAGCCTCGGTTGGAAGATGGCGATGCGGGTCGGGGCTGGCCGGAGACGTCCAGGCTGGAGAGCGCGACAACCCGCTGTAATTCCCCATAGGACGGCAGCCTGCGGGCAACCGAGGCCAGCAGACGCGCACGATAGGCGATCACCCGCTCCATCACCTCGGCGCACTCCTCGCGCACGATCAGTTTCTCTCCGTTGATCAGCGTCAGCATGGTGTCCGGAGACGCTTCGGCGGTTTTGATCAAATCGCTGTTCAGTACCATCGGAGTGCCGTTGAGCCGGGTCAGTTCGATCATCTTCCCTGAACTCCTTCGCATTGTTTATCGGCGGGAAGCGGAAAAAATCAAAGATTAAAAGCCGGCCGGGAAAATGTCCCCGGCAGGACACTCTTGCGGAATCGATAAAGTCCACAACGGCAGCGCCGAAGAAGAGGCCAGATGCAGCGGCTGCCGAGCCGGAATCAGCTACCCGGGGTTTCAAAAAAGGGGGGCGCTTCCGAAAACGAACCGCGAATCCACGCATCTTGAAGGAGAACCCCATGTCCCTGGGTGTCTTGAATAACCTCTCTGCGGTGTATGCAGAAAACAACCTGAACAACACCAACAACAGCCTGACTGCGGTGCTGCAGCAGTTGTCTTCCGGATCGAAGATCAACTCCGGCGCCGACGACGCCGCCGGCCTTTCCCTGGTCAACGGCCTGCAGGCCAACCAGCAGGCTCTCACCCAGTCGGTGACCAATGCAACGGAAGGCGTGGGCCTGTTGCAGGTGGCCGATGGCGCCCTCTCGCAAGTGACAAGCCTGCTCAACCGGGCCGTGACGCTGGCTACGGAAGCCTCGAACGGCACCCTCAACGGCACGCAGGACGCGGCTGCCAATCAGGAATATCAGTCGATCCTCTCAGAGATCTCCAACATCGGCTCAACGACCACCTATAACCAGGAGACAGTCTTCGGCTCGAACACCAACATCTACACCGGCGACTCTTCGACGAAGGGCGCATCGATCAACGATCTGAGTATTGGGCAGCTCTCCTCTTCCAATGTGGGGCAAACCAGCGGTGCCATGGGATACACCGGCGGCACCAGCGTCTTCGTCGATATGTCGAAGTCCGGCACTGACAACGCGCAGTCCACCGATTCGATTACTGCGGGCAGCACGCTGGCGATTACCTATGCGGTCGGCCAGGACGCAGCCGGCGTGGTCACGGCTACGGCCGACATCAGCACTGGCGGCACGACCGGCTACGCGAACACCGTGGCGGGCATGATCGCCGCCATCAATGGTTCTGGCCTCGGTCTGACCGCCTCGTTCACCACGGCAGGAGCGGCGGGCGTCTCAGGCACCACGGCAACCGACACCGGCATCATGATCTCGGGCAATGTAACTACCGCGGCGCCGACATCCGTGGGTCAGAGCGAGGTTTCACAAGGCACCACCGCGCTGATGGATACGACCACCGGCGAGACCTCGCCGACTGTCGCTGCCGGCAGCTCGGGAATCGCGACCATCAGCTACTCCGCTTTGGCCGGCCAAAATCTTCAGAGCACCAGCCTGATCAACCAGACTGCCGCGGAGTCCACTTTGACCGCTCTCAACGCGGCCATCAGTGATGTGGCGGCGCAGGACGGCTACATCGGCGCGCAGATCAACACGCTGAACTCCGCCAGCCAGGTGCTCAGCACCCAGCAGGAGAACGTGCAGTCGGCGCAGAACGCGGTGCAGGCCACCGACTATGCCTCGGCCACATCCAACATGAGCAAGTACGAGATTCTGAGCCAGACCGGCATCGCCGCCCTGGCCCAGGCCAACAGCGTGCAGCAGGAAGTGACCAAGCTGCTGCAGTAACCGGCGGATTCCGGCGACCGGTCTTTGCTGCCGGGAGCTGCGGAAATCTTCCCGCAAGGACGGGCGCCTCCCCAGGCGCCCGTCCTCGCATACGCAGAAAAACGCGCGGAAACCGGCGTTGCCTTCCCGCCACGGCAATTCAAGACAGGCCGGCGGGCGGCCGATGAACGGCACGGCCGGAAGCAGGCCCGCGCTCTTCCGGGCTGCAGAACGCATGAGTTCTTTCCAATCTTTCCCGGCGCTGGGCGGTTCTTCGGCTGCTCACGGGAGAAAATGAGGTTGCGATGGGAACAGTAGGACTAAGTTTTGGGTCGCCTACAAGCGGAGCTGGATTCGACGTCAGCACGACGGTTTCCGAGATTGTCAGCAATCTGCAGAATGTGGAAACGCCGTGGAAGACGCAGTTAAGCTCGCTGGAGAGCCAGGATACGGTCATCTCCAGCCTGGGAACACTGTTTTCCAATCTTTCCAATGATATGAGCTCATTGACCGATCTGGCAGGAATCATGGCGCAGAAGGAGGGCTCCAGTTCCGATCAGAGCGTGTTGCAGCTGACGGCGGCAAGTTCGACAGCGGTGGCGGGTACCTATACGGTTTCGGTCAGCAATCTGGCAACGACGTCGAGCGGGTACCTGGCTCCGTTGGCAAGTTCCTCGACACAGCTGACGGCCGGATCTTCCATCACGCTGCAGGTGGGATCCGGAGCGGCGCAGACCTTTACCGTGAGCTCATCCGACAATACGCTTGCCGAACTGGCCGCCGCGATTAACTCTTCGGGCACAGGAATCACCGCCAACGTGCTGACCGACGCCTCCGGCTCGCGTCTGAGCCTGGCCTCGGGCACTTCGGGAGCGAACGGGAACATCACGGTCAGCAACAACACGCTTTCGGCTGCGACTGCGGCCACGCTGACCAGCACGGTGACCCCGGGCAGCAGTTCGACCACTTCCAGCGCTACGTTTTCCCCGGTGGCCAGCCTGAGCGATGCCCTGTCGGGCTCGCTCACGATCCAGGTCGGATCGGGCACCGGCGTCCCGGTCAACCTGAGCGATGTCAATACGGCCGAAGGCGGAACGACGCTCTCCGATCTGGAAAGTTATATCAACGCCAATTCCTCGACTCTCGGCGTTTCGGCCTCCATCACGACCAATAGCGATGGAACCTCGAGTTTGCAGTTGACCTCGCTGACGGCGGGAAGCGCGGGAACGCTGACGGTGAATTCGAGCCTGAGCGATCCTGCGACAGCGTTGAACTACACCGCATCGGTGAGCGGCCAGAATGCCAACCTGACGGTGAACGGCGTGGCGCTGACGAGCGCCTCGAACACGGTGGCCAATCTGATTCCCGGCGTGACCTTCCAGTTGCTGGCGCCGAGTGCAACCGAATCGGATGGAAGTCTCGAGCAGGTGCAGGTGGTGATTGCCAACGACAACACCGGGGTGGAGAGCGCGGTTTCGAGCCTGGTTTCGGATTTCAACGCCGCCATCAGCGCCGTCAACGCGCAGGAAGGAAATACCAGCTCGGGCACGGCTGAGCCACTTTTTGGCTCGCCCACGCTGACGCTTCTGCAGCAGCAGCTGCTGAGCAGTCTGAACACACAGAATCCGAATGGATATCTGAGCGCGGTTCCCGCCAGTTCCGGCACCACCTTGAGCGGATCGATCACAATTCAGGTGGGCAGCAACACGGGGCAGACGATCAATGTCCCCACCACCAGCGGCGACAACACGCTGACCGGGCTGATGAATGCGATCAACGCGGCTGATATCGGCGTGACAGCCGGCATCTCGACCCGTTCTGGCGAATCGACATTGACGCTGACCTCGCAGACGGACGGCAGCAGCGGCGCCCTGACGGTGACCTCCAATGTTGTGGCCAGCACACCGGCCTCGCTGAGTTATACCGACACGACTCCGTATACCGCCACAACAGCCGACTCGGGTACGCTGGGCACGGTCGCGGCTGCGGGAGACACGCTGGCCGGATCGGTGACCATCCAGGTGGGCAACGGAACGATGCAGACGATCACGCTGGACTCATCCGACAACACGCTGGCCGGGCTGGCCCAGGCCATCAACAACGCCGCCCTCGGCGTGACGGCGGCGGTCAACACGGCGGGGACGGCGATCACGCTGACCTCGGGCACGGTGGGATCGGCGGGGGCGCTGACGGTAAACTCTCAGCTGTTCGATGAAAGCAATGCCACCACCGGGGATCTTGCCTATACCAATTCCTCGAACGTCAACAATTTGACGGATCTGGGCATCAGCGTGAACAACGACGGCACCCTGACTCTGGACGCCACCAGCCTGGACTCACTGTTGACCACGGACTATAGCGGCGTGGTTGCCTTTTTCCAAAATGCCAACAGCTGGGGTCAGAATTTTTCCACCGTGCTGAACGACGCGGGAACCAGTTCGCCGACGGGCATTCTATCACTGGCTTCGCAGTCCAACAGTAATATCGAATCGACGTTGAATGCGAAGATTTCACAGGAAAACAGTTTGATTTCCGCCGAGCAATCGAGTCTCACGGCCGAGTTGAACAGCGCCAACGAGATCATGCAGGAACTGCCCACGCAACTGCAAGGAATCAACGAGCTCTACTCGGCGATCACCGGCTACAACCAGAGTGCAAACGGCTAAGGAGTTTTTATTCATGGGAAGTTTTCAGGAACACGCGCTCGATGGCGCTTCGGCAGTCGATCTGGTCGTTGCGCTTTACGACGGAATTCTCCGTTTCCTTTATGCGGCTTCGTCAGCCGCTGCCCGGGGCGACGCCCAAGCCCGGCGAATTGCCGTGAAGCGGGCGCTGGATATCATCATCCACCTGCAGGCACGGCTGCGCATGGATGTGGGCGGACGGCCTGCGCAGGCGCTGAGTGAGTTTTACGCCTCGATCTTCGCGCAGATTCTGCAGGCTTCCCAGTCGGCCTCGCAACAAAAGTTCGACCATGCCATCGAATGTGTCCGAAGCGTGCGCGACGCCTGGCGGCAGGTGGCTCACGATCCAGAGGTCAATCCAGCTCCGCCGCAGGTGGCAGCCGTTGCATCCCGGCAGCGGCAGGGCGGCTTCGAAGGTTTGGAATCGGGCGAGGAGTCTGCCGTTGGTTCCAGGTGGAACGCGTAGCGTCGAAACAGCAGGCTGGCGCCCGGATATTCCTGCGATCTGGAACTGATTCGGGACCGTGGAATACAGCCGAACAACCGGGGCATGACACCGGCAGCGATGGCTGCCGTCCGCAGATCGTCCACGGCGAGTGTCGTCGCCAGGACGGGCAGCCTGTCCTCCTCGATCAGAGGCGGATTCCGCGGTCCGTGCAGGAGCTGCGCAGTCCACTTGTTTCGCCGGTGACGGGAAGCAGCTCGTCCGACCGGATGAGCTTGCGCAGATTGCCGAGCTTCCGCGGCAGCTTCTGCTCAAACATTGCGCTCATTTTTTCCAGCACATGTGGAAGCCGGCCCAAAGGGAGAAATTTGAACTCCGAGCACGAACCGATCCGTGTTTTCAGCCGGTCGTGGATGTGGAGAGCCGAATTGCGCCTCCCTGGTCTCGAAATCAAGCCATAACATCGAAACCAGGGAAGTGACGATCGACTGCTGGATTCCGCCGGGCAGGCGGAAGATGTCCCCTTACACGCCGATGACGGAGCAGAGTTCCCGCACGGCCGCAGCGCTCTTCTTGAGGGCTGCATCTTCTTCTGGGGTCAGCTTGATTTCGACGATCTGCTCGATTCCCGCCGCGCCCAGCTTGCAGGGAACCCCGATGAAGGAACCGTCGATGCCGTACTCGCCTTTGAGAAACGCCGCGCAGGGCAGAATCTTCCTCTTGTCCTTGAGAATCGCCTCGGCCATCTCTACGGTCGCCGAAGAAGGTGCGTAGTAGGCTGAGCCGGACTTCAGGTACTTGACGATTTCGGCGCCGCCATCGCGGGTGCGCTGAACCATGGCCGCGATCCGCTCCGGAGAGATCAGTTCGGTAATGGGGATGCCGGCTACGGTCGAGAAGCGGGGAAGAGGAACCATGGTGTCGCCGTGGCCGCCCAGCACAAATGCGGTCACGTTCTCCACGCTGACCTGCAATTCATCGGCAATAAAGCTGCGGAAGCGAGCCGAATCGAGAACGCCCGCCATGCCGATCACCCGTTCCCGATTGAATCCAGAATGGCGAAAGGCGGATTGCGCCATGGCGTCAAGCGGATTCGAGACGATGATGAGAATCGACTCGGGAGAGAACTGCGTGACCTTGCCGACCACGTCGGCCATGATCTTCGAGTTGGTTTGCAGCAGGTCGTCGCGGCTCATCCCGGGCTTGCGCGGGATCCCCGCGGTAATGATCACGATGTCGCTGTTCGCCGTGGAAG